>CALGYB010000110.1 GCA_937935075.1 uncultured Roseiflexus sp.
ATAACCGCGCATTCGTATAAGAAGCAAGGGGGTGGTTCTCGGATCGTGAGAAGATTCAGACCTCAACGCTCTCTCCCGGTAAGTGGAATCATCGCTGCCCAATCGATGATCACCCCCAGTCGCCGTCCGTCGGCAGCCGTGAATGTCGGGCTGCGCACTTCGACAAGCGCCGGTGTGTTGCACCGCTCGATCATCAAGGTGTAGGTGCGCCAGCCGGCATTTGCCTCGACCTGCCGGCACGCCCCTTCGACGCAGATGCGTACCGGGACGACTGAACGATCAGGATGCGGCGCTGCCAGCCGAAGCGTCAGTAACGTCGGCGCGCCTGCGTCGGCGCCCCCCAGACGCAGCAGTGCGCGCCCAGCGCTCCAGCGCACCTGCCTGCCGAGAAGTTCTTCGGCGGGGTAGACCCCGCCAATGTACCCGAAATCGAGACCATCGCCGATATCCAGCGATGCCGGCGGGTTTTCGCCGAGCATGCGCCACGACCAGTCCAGCACCCGCTGTTCGTCGGCATACTCCCCGGCGAATGCGCGCCGTGCCTCGTCTACGTTGCCGAGCGAACGCTCGAGATCGCCGAGGTGCGCGCTAGCGATGTAGTAGGCGCGGCTTGTGTCCCACGCTGCGCGGTAGGCGACCCGCGCCTGGTCGATAGTACCAAGCGCCCGGTGCGCTGCTCCCAACCGCAACCATCCGTCAGGAGTCGCCTGCGCTTCCAGAGCGCGCAGGTAGGCGTGCGCCGCCCGATCCGGCGCACCAAGCGCCATCCAGACATCCCCCGCCAGTGCGCGACTCCCGCGTGCCAGGTTTTCACTCGCCCAACTCCACGGGTACGCGGTCAGCACCGTCCAGAGAAAGACGCCAATCAACGGCGTTATCGCCATCACGAGCCGACGTTCAAAACAGGCGGTGCGGCGCGCCAACGCAGTGAACGTCCACGCCGCGTATGGGATAAGCGCCGGAAATAAAAAGTGCCGGTAACGCGCTTCGCCGTGCGTGAGCAGCATGGTTGTGAGCGCGTAACCAATCCAGAGCAAACAGAGGGCGGCAGAAGCGACCGGCGGCGCAGACGTGTGAACCAGCATCCGCCGGGCGCTTCGAGCGACTGGCGTGCGGGAGCGTGCTCTGTCACCGACCAACTCTGCCTCTAAGAGCGGAGAAGCGGTCGAATCGACGTAATCTTTTCGATTCCGTCTCCATACAACGTGCGTCAGAGCGACCATCGCTCCGAGAGCGATCAGGATATACAGCAGGTCGTCAAAGATCAGCGCCGCAACGAACAGGGGCAGATCGACGTCGGCGTAGTAACTTTCCATCAGAAACCGATCCTGGATCGGCTTGATGCGCGCCAGGAAAACCCAGTTCGGCCAGAGTTTGCGCCCGATGATCAGCGGGTCTTCGCGCAGGCGCTCCAGCCCGCGTGTAGTGGCGTAGTTCGCCCGCTCAACGGGGTTGCTGATGTTTTCGAGGGTCCGGTGAATGGTTTCACGGTCTTCGCGCGGCTCGTTGAATACCCACAGGTTGTACGAAAGGCCGGTTTCGATCAGAATGAAGCCGCCATACGCCTGATAGTTGCGGATTGTCCACGGGGCTATGACCGCCCCCGCACTTGCCAGGCAGACGGCAGCCGCCAGCAGCGACGTTGTCAGCCGACGGCGCAGACCGTCATCTGCCTGCTGGCGGTACAGATGGATCGCAAGCCAGCCCGCAGCCACCGGTATGAACAGGAGCGCCAGCGATCGAGTGAGCGCTGCCAGCCCCAGCGCCACACCCGCTGCGATGATCAGCAACCAGCGTTTTGTTGTTGAGCGCTGTTCGCTGACCTGGACCAGACTGAGCAGACCAGCCTGAAACAGCACTGTAAAAAGCGTCTCCGCCATGTACAGGCTGGCAAAGGTGGCATTCGTCCAGAGCACGGCAGTGAGCAGCGCCGCCAGGAGCGCCGCCTGTCGGTTCACCAGCCGGGCGGCCAGCGCATACGCCAGGTAGACGCTGAGAACGCTGAGCGCGATGTTTGGCAACGCAGCCAGGTGGAGCGCGCGTGCAGCGCGAGGCCAGCCGTCGTCGCCTGCCAGCCCCCAGGATGCCGCCAGGAACAGCGGGTAGAGCGGGGCGCGCAGCCAGTGGTAGCGGTCGTAGAATGACCAGCCGCGCCCCTCCAGCAGATCGCGCGCAACGGTGATGTACTCGACCTCATCATTTGCCGGCTCATGGAGCGGCTGAATCCAGAGCAGCAGGCGCAACCCCAGCGCCAGTGCGAGTATCAGGAAAAGAAGCAGGCGTTCCTTCGCTGAACTGTTCATGCAACGGGCGCCCCCGATTTATGGCGCATCCACGATCCGCGCTCGATCAATTGCGACTCCAAGCGGGCGATTGTCGGGACTCGCCCGATCAATGCTGCGCGGACGATACGTTGTGCTCTGAATGCTTACCAGCGCCTGACCATCGTCGGCAGCGCCAGGCGGCAGCGGCAGTCGTACCGTATGCCAGCCTTGCGGCACGGCCATCCGACCGACTTCGGTTCCATCAATACGGACAATTATCTCTGGAAGCGACGCCCCAGGCAATCGGTCGCCGTTGAGCCGCAGTTCGAGCATGCCGCCAGACCGCGCCGCTAGCAGAATCTCAGCGTGATCGGTCGTCCAGCGGAAACCATGTTCGGCAAAATGAAACCCGCGAACATAGCCAAGATCGAGATGACCAATGTCCAGGTCGTCCTGCGGCGGGGCAATCGGGCGGAACACATCCCATGCCCAGCGTTGCAGGTCTTCGAGCGAAGCCGTTTCGTATTCCAGGTCGCGGCGCGCTGCTCGTTCACTCCCGTGCAGGCGATGAACGGCGCCACGAAGCAAATGCGCGTATGGATGATCAGGAATGGCGGTCAGCGCCGCATTCAGCGTGTCGAGCGCTGCGTCAGCGTCGCCATTCGCAAGATCGGCGCGTGCCAGGACGACACGCGCCAGCGCGGAACGTTCATCGAGGTGCAGCGCTGCCCCGGCTGCGGTGCGTGCCGTGTCCATATCGCCCCGGTCGAACGCACGACTCGCCTGCCAGAGATAGAAGTGTTTTTGCGCCAACCGCCAGGCTTCCGACACATAGGGGCGATGCATCAGTGTGATGGCAACGAGCGCGGCGCACGTTGCTCCGGCAGCCATTATTGCCGGCATGCGGCGCTGCGTCGGCATCCGCCACGCGCTCAGGCGCGCGATCAGCCATGCGGCATATGGAATGAGCGCTGGATAGATGGGCAGCCGATAGCGCGGCTCAACGTGGAAGATCAGGGAGCTCAGCGCGATATAGAGCGTCCATGGCGCGGCAATCACGAGCGTCCAGCGCCGTGTGGGCGCCAGCCAGAGTCCCGCCGCGCCGCCGAGCAGGATGCCCAGCCACAGTCCATCGCCAAGGATCAGCCGCAACCAGACCTGCAACGGCGGAACCCAGATCGCCGGACGGCTGCGCATATCGTCGAAGAACTGAAGCGCGGTGAAGCGGCGCGCCTCGCGCCAGACCTTGGCGATGACGTGATCAGGGTTGGCGAGAATGACTGCAACTCCGCGTTCGGCTGCCAGGCGCTGCCGCGCTGCCATATCGTCGCCAAGGGCGTACAGTTGGCGCTTGACCGCCTCGCGACCTGCGGGATCATTGTCGAGCCACAGATTTTCTGCGCCGGTGGTATCGATCAGAATGAGCGCATCATAGGTCAGATAGTTCCGCAACGTCCACGGCGCAATGACCAGGATGGCGGCAAGAACGAAAGCCGCCGCTGCACGTTTTCCGGCGTTCACCATCAACCAGAGCGCCCCCAGCGCCAGCAACGGCAGCGCAACAGAACGCAGGAGCGCCAGCGCTCCAAGGCAGACTCCCGCGATCAGAGGCGGCCATCGTGAAGAGGTTGTGCAATGCGACAACAGCGCGAAGATGATGGTTAGTCCGAAAAGAAACAGTGTTTCGGTCAGCAATTCGGTTGCGGTGAACGCCAGCGTGTAGTTCAGCGCCGCCAGCAACCCGGCGATCATCGCAACGCGCCGATCACCGAATAGCCGCAGGGTCAGCAGATAGAGCGGCGCAACGGTCAACGCACTGATGATCGCCTGCACCAGACGCAGGTTCTGGATCAGGAGATCGAAGGCAACGATGCACGCCGCCAGAAAAATGGCATAGAGCGGAGGGCGCATCAGGCGTAGTTCGACATACTGGCGTGTGCGCAGCAGCGTCAGCGCCTGATTCAGGTATTCCTGCTCATCGCCTCCCAATGGATACATCTCGTGCCAGCGCCACACCATGAGCCGCAACATCAGCGCAAGCGCCATGATCCCGATGACTGCCATGATATGGGCGATGCCTGCACGATCTGGCTGGTTGAAACGTCTGATTAGCGACATGGCATCGTTAGGGGTTAGGAGCAATGAGATCGAAGAATCCATCGCAGATAACCCTTGCTCCTCAACCCTCAACCCTCATCAACCCTTATTCAATCCTCCCCAATTCCTCTCTCCCGGCTCTCAGTTCTCGGTTCTCAGTTCTCGGTTCTCAGTTCTCGGCTCTCAGTTCTCAGTTCTCGGCTCTCCCCAATCTCAACCCGATCCAGCCGCACCATCAACCGATGCACTTGCCCGAAGGACCCGGCGCCGTGCTGGCTCAGGTAGCGCGCCGCATCGGGAACAAACACAGGACCGCGCAGTTCGATGATGACATCCGTTCTGTCTGGCGTTGGCGGCAGGATTACCTCGAACGTGCGCACACCGTCTGGGTTGGCGGGAAAGGCGCCGATCTCATCCCCTGCATACACCACCCGTACCGGCGAAGCCGGTCGAAGATCGGCGGGCCATGCACGCCCATCAACGGTAAACATCAGACGTTGCGGATATGCGCGTCCGGCGCCGGGAAAACGCAGCAAAGCGCCATCGGTGCACCAGCGATAGGTTCTCCGTTCGGCAGCGTCACCCTCGCCAGGGTAGCAGCCGCGAATGTACCCCAGATCGAGATTTCCGCCCAGATCGATGACGCGGGTTGGCGCAGGGCGCAACCAGTCCCAGGACCATGCGACCGGGTTGGCTGCGTCAACGTGGCGCGGGGTAAACGCTGCGCGCGCGCCGGCCTCGTCGCCCATGCTGCGCAGCAGATCGCCACGAACGACGCTGCCCTGCACATCTCCTGTCGCAGTGAGCGTGTCGGGTGGCGGCAGCAATGCCAGCGCCTCACGGTATCGACCCTGATGCGCAGCAATCAGCGCAGCGCCCAACCGCCGTGTGTCACGGCCCGGCGACCCGTGATGCAAAATAGCGTTGGCAGCGGCAATATCGCCAGACTGCAACGCCGCCAGAAAACGCGCATCGTCCAGTGCGAGCGGCCGCGCTGCAATGGCAATGCCGGTAATCGCCACGCTCGACGGGTACGGTCCCAGGTACGACGCCCACTGTGAGTCGCTGCCTGGCGGTCGTGGTTCCAGATAGGCGTGGGGCGACGCGGCGATCAGGGTCAACAAGCCGGCGAGCAGGCCGCAGGCGACGCCATAGCGCGTGCGCAACGTGTCGAACAGATACGCACGGCGGCGCAGCAATGTATTGATGGTCACTGCCGCAAGGATGAAGATGAACGGCAACAACGGCATACGAAAGCGATTGATGGCGAACAACAGCGGCGCCAGCAGGATGTTGAACGCCAGCCAGATCCCGATGAGCGATGCCGGCGCTCCGAGGTTGGGCGCAGAACGACGCACCACTGCCCACCCAATAACCCCCAGCGGCAGGGTGAGGACATACAGCGTATCATCGAGCAGAAACGTCATCAGAACATACCAGATCGGCAGGCGACCGGTCGAAAATCCATCGGTCAGACGTTCGGCGCCGGTGTAATTGATGCGGAACAGGTCAACAAGTTCGATCAGCGATTTCTGAACGAATGCCAGCGGACGATCGGCGATCCGGCAGAGACCTTCACGCATCATCGCCGTCTGACGCGCCGCCTGGTTCGGTTGCGGTCCGGGATGGGGCAGGCACGTGTCATCGGGTGGCGCTGCGCGCCGATCAGGAAACATCGCCAGCACAAAATCGCGCGTTGGCGCGTCACGTCGTTTGCCGGCGTGCGCCGACCATGCGCCAATGAGCAGGTTGAACGCACCACTGGTGTCCACCGGGATTGGTCCGCCATAGATCCGCGAGTTGTACGCCGTCCAGGGGGCAATAACGATGGCTGCCGCCACCAGAAACGCCAGTGCACGTTGTGGGGTGTATTGCCGGACAAACGCCATCCACCCGGCGATCACCGGCAGCGCCAGGAGCGTCTGACTGCGGGTGAGCGTCGCCAGCCCGAACAGCGCGCCAGCAATGATGACGCCTGAGAGCGGCTGCCTGGCGTGCAGCGGGCGCTCAGCGGAGATGGTCGTCTCTGGCGCATGACTGCGAAGCAGCGCCAGTATGCCGCCAAGTATCAGGCAGATGTATAGCGTTTCGGAGAGGATCATCTGCGGATAGATAACGAAGGGCAGGTAGACGCTGGCGAGCGCAGCAGCAATAAACGGCGCCGCATGCAGATTGGACGGTGCGATCGTTCGGGTCAGCGCGTAGATCAGGGCGATGATCATCAGGCTCAGAACGGTTTGGGTAACGAAGATTGCACCGGGATCATCGCCAAACAGACGCAGATGCGCTGCCAGAAAGAGCGGATAGAACGGTGCTCGCGTCCACAAGTATCCCTGATGCCAGTCGAAACCGCGTCCGTGCGCCAGCCACCAGGCCGCCGAAAGATATTCGCCTTCGTCGGATATCAACCCCTGCCGGGGCAATGCCCCCCACAGTATGCCACGGAAGATCGCGGCTGCCGCCAGGAGCGTCAGCAGCGGCAGATGCGCAACGAGGCGCCGGTCAGGACGATGTCGGGATGGCTGTTCCATAGATGCCGGGATTATACCCGACATGGGCGCGTCTGTCGTACAGCCCTGTTCTCACCAATAACGGAATGCGCTCAGGTTGCTGCCAGCGCACACTCGATGGCATCTTTCAATTCCTGCGAGGTAAAAGGCTTTTGCAGAAAACTGTTCAGACCGAGATGCGAGAAACGTCGGCTGGCAATATCCTCGGTATACCCGCTCATCAGCACGATCGGCGCATCAGGACATATCAAACGGAACTCTCGGACAATCTGGTAAAAGTCGTGATCCGGCATTGTTGCATCGAGCAGGATACACGCCAGATGCTGCCGGTGTTGTCGCGCAAGAATGAGCGCGGTTTCAGCATCGCCGGTTGTGAGCGTCGGATGTCCCATCCACTCCAGCATACGCGCCGCAACTGCGCGAACACCCTCCTCATCATCAACGACGAGAAAGATTTTTTGATAATCTGAATGCAGAACCGTCTGTCGATGGGGAGAAGACCCAAGTCGCACGGGCAGTTGATGGACGACCGGCAAGAAGATGGTGACCGTCGTGCCCTTGCCGGGGGTGCTGACCACGTGGATAGCGCCGCGGTGACCGCGCACAATGCCCAGCGTCGCCGGCAGCCCGAGACCGCGCCCGATGAATTTGGTGCTGAAGAAGGGATCAAAGATTCGTTCGAGCGTTGCGGCATCCATACCGCACCCATTGTCACTGACAGAAAGCGCGGCATATGTTCCATCGGGCAAATCGGGCGTTCCAACCGTCATTGCCAGAAACGTATGGTCCACAAGACGTTCATCGGTCGCAATCACAACTTCGCCGGATTGATCGCCAATCGCCTCTGCCGCATTGATCGTCAGGTTGAGGAGAACCTGGCGTAATTGAGCGGCATCTCCTTCCACCAGCGGATCATGGTCGCTTAGGTGATAGATCAGCGAGATGCCTTTGGTAATCGATGCCTGAAGAAGATCCGCCATCTCCTGGATCAGATCATTAAGGCTCAGGAGGGTTGTCTGCAATGGGCTATGCCCCACGTAGGTCAGCATCTGGCGCGTAATCGCTGCTGCACGTCGGCCGGCGCAGGTAATGGCTTCGATCGACATGCGCTCCGGCGCCTGCGGCGGGAGCGTGGTCAGCGCAAGCTCGGCGTTGTTCAAAATAATGCCCAGCAGATTGTTGAACTCGTGGGCAATGCCCTGCGCCATAACCCCCATGCTTTCGAGTTTCTGGCGGTGCTGTAACACGAGTTCGTGTTGCCGACGCTCAGTCACGTCGCGTGAGAGCGCCAGGAACGACTCAACACTGCCATCAGGGCTGATTTCGGGAACAATACGCGACTCATAGTATCGATATCCTGATGGCATCTGGAGACCGAACTCGATTGTTTGAACCGAGCGGGTCTCGCTGGCAGCCTGAAAACAGGAGTCCCACAATTGCGCAATATGTTCAGGCACGCCGCGTTCACGCTGCGTTTTGCCCAGAACGTCCGCGCCGGTCGCCCCGGTCGCCTGCTCGAACGCCGGGTTGACATACAGGTAGCGTCCCTGGAGGTCGTACCGTGAAATGATATCGGGGGCATTCTCGGCAATGGCTTTGAACTGGCGTTCGCTGCGAAACAGTTGTTCCTCGACGCGCTTGCGTTCGGTAATATCGCGCCCGACCGATTGATATCCAACCAGACGCTCGCCATCATAGAGCGCGCGGTTGGTCCATCGTTGCCAGCGCACCTCGCCGCCTGGCAGAATGACGCGATGTTCAATGGTCCCCACCGGCGACTCAGGAGTCAACGCCGCCAGGTAACGATCAAAATTGGGAATATCGTCGGGATGGATGAACCGCCGCAGGTTGCTGCCGATGATCTCCTCCCGCTTCAACCCCCAGTAGCGACAGCCGGCTTCATTGACGAAGGTAATGATGCCATCGGGTCGTGAGCGACAGATCAGGTCGGTCTGTTCCTCGACGACGGAGCGATACCGCGCTTCACTGTCGCGCAGTGCAGCATTGGAGGCTTCGAGGCGCCCCAGCGTGGCGTGCAGGTGTGAACTGAAGCGCCAGAGAAGCGCTGCGAGCAGGAGCACGGCGCTCACCAGCGCAGTAATACGAAGCGCAGGTGCAAGCGGCTCATACGTGATGAACCATGGCTGCGCCAGTTCGCTACTGATGGCAAGAATGACCGTGATCAGGCTGGTGAGCAGGAGCAACGGTCCGACTTCATGACCGCGGAGATGCTGCAATGTCGTAATCAGGATAAGTGGCGGAATCAGCACAGCAACCGGCAGGCTGGCTGGCTCGACCCATACCACGGTCATGGCGCCGAGCGAGAGGGTTGCAGCAAACAGCATCACTGCCGGATGGCGACGCCGTTGCAACGCGAGGCGTCGCGCCAGCGCGAGCGACAGCCCGGCAACGGACGCAATGACGGCGATTGCCGCGCCGGTCAGATCACTGCTTGCAAGAAAGAGGCCAATATTGACGACAGCGAGGGTGACGGCGAATCCCTGCATCAGGAGGATCAGCGATGCCAGGGATGAAGGGTCACGCAACAGGTCCTTTGACCGTTCTGGCTTGCTCATGGCGCTCCCCTTTCACGGGGAGGAAGTCACCATGCGTAATCCGCGTCATCGCGGTGGAATGGCGCCTCGTCTGCCAGCATGCGCCATTGGATGCTGATTCCGTGTAACTTGTTCTCTTTCGACCGACTCCGATCAAGCGGCATGTGCGAACATTCCTGCGGTGCGTTGCAAACGAGTTTTCAACCGGGGAAGGCGGCAGTAACGTTACGTGGTCGTCTATCAACGGTAGAAGATTAGCACTTATTGTAGCACGTCTGGCTGGAAGCGCAACCTGGATCAGAGGTCTGAATCGCTCCAGAAAAGATGTGATTCTGATTTGACACTCCCCCCACTATGCCGCTATACTCCCCGCCTGGTCGAAGAGGAGATTACATGGTTCGTCTGATCGTGCACACAGCGGTTATCGGGCTGCTGGTCGCTGCGCTTGCGGTGTTTACCTGGTTCGACAATGAAGTCAATCGGGGTGTCACGTACACGTCGCCTGATACGCCAATTCCATGGGCTGATGTTCCGCAGATTGGCGTGAATGCGTACAATCTCCAGTTTGAACCCAATCCTGCCGATGTCACTCGCACGCTCGAACTGGCACGCGCGATGGGCGCACATTTCGTGCGCATCCAGATGCCCTGGGACGATGTCGAAATCCACGGCAAAGGCGATTTTGTCGATCGCCGCAACCCCGATCAGGTGCGCAGTTCCTGGGAGAAGTACGATTTCATCGTGGCTGAAGCGCAACGCCTGGGGCTGGAGTTGATCGTGCGCATCGACCGGGCGCCGCAGTGGGCGCGCCCAAACGATCACGCCGATCCACGCTTTCAAGCCGGGCTGCTCGAAAATGCCAACTCGACCGGACCGCCGGAAAACTATGCCGATTACGCCGACTTCGTGGCGGCAGTCGCGGCCCGCTACCGCGGCCAGGTGCGGTTTATTCAGGTCTGGAACGAACCGAACCTGGCGTATGAGTGGAGCTGGCGGGCGCCGGAACCCGAACACTTTGTTGAACTGCTACGAACCACTGCAACCGCCGCGCGCGCAGCCAATCCCGACGTGATCATCCTGTTCCCCAGTTTGTCGCCGACCGATGGCAAGGAGCCGCGTATTGCACCGATGAGCGAACTGGAATATCTTGATCGAGTCTATCGCGCTGGCGGCGCGCCATACTTCGATATTATGTCGGCGCAGGCGTATGGGCTGGGGCAACCGCCCGACGAGAATCGCTACATCCGGTTGCGCTGGCGCCCGGATGCGCCCTTCCGCGATCTTGATCGCCCAATCGATACCCGCATCGATGTGTCGCGTGTTGTGCTGCTGCGCGAGGTGATGGAACAGCACGGCGACGGCGGCAAGGCGGTGTGGATCAGTGAGTTCGGCTATAACAGCGCCCCCGACCATATCCCGGAACCGGCGCGCAGTACCTGGGGACCGCCGGTTTCTGAGGACCTGAAAGGCGCGTATCTGGTGGGGCAACTGGAACGCGCCCGCAGGGAGTGGCCATGGGTAGGAGTCATGAATGTCTGGTTCCTGCGTTGGGGCGGCTATCGTGAGCCGGACCCCGCCGATCCGACGCCCTATTTTGCCCTGGTTGATCGCAATTTTCAGCCGCTGCCCGCCTACCATGCCATGCGCGCCTATGCGGAACGTGGCGCGATTGCCGGTGTCGGAGCGCATTTCTGGAGTCATCCGGCCGTCGAGATGATCGAGGAAGGAGCGTGGCGGGTGCGCTTCACCGGGCAATCGATCACGGTGCGTCTCAATGCACCCGCCGAAGTCCGGCTCGATGGCGGAACCGCAGCGCCGATCATGCCGTCGGACGATGGCAGTCCCACGGTCGTTGCTGCGGGATTGACCGATGAGGTGCACACTGTCGAGATTCGGAGCGCTACAGCGCCGGAGTACTTTGTTGTCGGGCGAGAACGACCGCTGCCATGGGTGTGGGTGCTGATGCCAGCGGCGATCACGCTGGCGCTGGCGTCTATTGGGGCGCTGACGATGCTGGAGATTGGACGACGTGCTGCGCGAAGGTGACGACAGCACGGGATGCCTGCAACGGAGCAGGCGGTACTCGCCGTCGGGGCGCTCCCCTGGGGGCGCCCTGATCATCATCTTCGTGCCTTGGCGCCTTTGTGTGAGCAACAGTCATTCAGCGTGAAGGTGTCTGGTTGTGCCTGCTCGAAGCCTCCCCCAACGCCTGACGAACCCGGCGCCTGTGCCCGTTACTGCGGTCATGGCGCTGTGCCTGGCATGCTTCCACACCAGTGCGTTGCCGCTCCCGTTTCGCCTTGCCGTCCTGGCGATCTTTGCCCTGCTAACGCTTGCGCAGCCGGCTGGCGGACTCGTCTGTGTGATTCTCGCAGCGCCGCTCTATCTGATGCCGACCGCTATCGAAGGCGCCGGGCGAACCTGGCTCTTTCCGCTCCACGAAGTGGCATTGCTGATCACGGTGGCGGGCGTCGTCGGGCAGCGAACCATTCGACTGATCCGCGATCGGAACGCCTTCGATCAAAGAGCGCTGGTTCAACACGCTCGCGTACAGGGTGTCGAGTACGCACCGCAAGCGTTACTGGCGCTGGCAGGCATCATCGGTGTGGCGCTGGCGGTCCCCGAAGGACGCGGCGCGGCGTTGCGCGAGTTGCGCTGGCTGATCGTCGAGCCGTTGCTGTTCTATGGGCTTGTGCATAGCACCAGGATGCCGCAGGCGCTTCTGGCTGGCGCGCTCGCGTTGAGCGGCGCCTGGGCGGCGACCATTGGCGCGTTGCAGTTCGCCGGCCTGGACCTGACGCCATTGATCGGCGAGAAACGCGCATTCAGCGAGAATATCATTGCTGTGGACGGCGTGCGGCGGGTCACATCGGTCTATGGTCATCCCAACAACCTGGGACTCTTTCTTGAACGAGTCTGGCCCCTGGCTGCGGCGCTTGCGCTCGGCGTATGGGGCGGGCAGCGCTTTTCAACAACGTCCGGTATACAAAGCGCGGAGCATCCATCGCGCCGTTCCGCAGCGGCGCGGCTTTTCTTCGCCATCTGCGCATTCCTTTCCCTGATCGGGATTGTGGTTTCATTTTCGCGCGGCGCATGGCTGGCAAGCGTCGTCGCGGCAGCCGTGATTGGCGTGGGTTGGTTCCTCTTCAGGTCACAGCATCGGCGGTCCATGCGTTGGCAAGCGCTGGCGCTGGTCGGCATCATGATGGCGGCAGTCGTTGGTCTGGCGCTGACGTTGCGCGGTGGTCCCGGCGGAGGGAGCACCGATGCGCGGCTGCTCCTCTGGCGCGAGTCGCTGGCATATCTTCAACAGCATCCGCTTGGATTGGGACTCGACCAGTTCTACTACTACCACAATCCGGCATTCGGACGCAGCCAGATCGATCCGTCGCTGCGCGGAACAAGTGAGGAATATGCCGCTCATCCCCACAATCTGCTGCTCGATGCCTGGATTAATGTCGGCCCGATTGGCATGCTGGCGTTCGGCTGGCTGCTGTGGCGCTTTTATCGCACTGCGTTCAGCGCTGCGCGTGAACGTCGTGATCTGATGGCGCTGGGAGCGCTGGCGGCAATGACCGCTGCGCTCGTCCATGGTCTGGTCGACCGCTTCTACTTCGTGCCGGACCTGGCGATTGCGTTTTGGGCGCTGATAGCCATGGCAGGAAGCGAGCATTGACATCCAGCAGTCGGTTTGACAGGCAAGGCCAATTCAGATACTATAGCTCAAATTATACTTATGACATAAGTATTTGGACGGGCAGTCTGGTAATGGACGCCCTTTCGCAAGGTGTTGGCGCTACCTGAACCGAACTCGCCAGCAACCGGCGCAATGCTTCCGAAAAGAGAAACTCAATGCGATTGAGCGCGCGTAATCAGTTGTCTGAAACCATCGAATAAACAACAATGAAGCGCATTTCCTTTGTGTCCCTTTGTGACCTTCGCGGTTGCCACTTTTTGCAGTGAAGTCAAACATTGGAATGCCCAATGCGCCGGAAGATACAGATGCATCGATCAGTGCGCACACTCATGATCGTCCCTGGTATGCCTTCGGAATCGCAATTCCGATTGGGGTATTGGGCGGGCTGATTGGGTTGGGCGGCGCTGAGTTTCGGCTGCCGGTTCTGGCGGGACCGCTTGGCTACACGGCACGGCGGGCAGTGGCGCTCAATGTTGCGATCAGTCTGATCACCCTCCTCGCCTCGCTCGCCATTCGTAGTCGAACGCTCACCCTGACGCCGATTATTCCCCTCCTGGTTCCAATGGCGACAATGATTGCCGGAGCGATGATCACAGCATTCATCGGCACAGCGTTAGTCGGGCGTCTCTCGAATGAGCGGCTCGAGCAGGTGATCCTGGTTTTCCTGGTCCTGATCGGGAGCCTGTTGATCATCGAGGGATTTCTGCCGACACAACTCCCGGCGCTGGTTCCTGATGATCCGATCTGGCAGGTTGTAACGGGGGTTCTCTTCGGATTAGTGATTGGTCTGGTCAGCAGCATGCTTGGCGTTGCAGGCGGCGAGTTGATCATCCCGACCCTGATCTTTGCCTATGGCGCCGAGATCAAAGTCGCTGGCTCCGCGAGCCTGCTGATCAGCCTGCCCACCGTGCTGATCGGAGTTTTTCGGTATCTGGCTCAGGGCGCCTATCAGGGACAGCACGACCTGACCGAGACAATCGCACCGATGGGTGTTGGCTCAATCATCGGCGCTGTGATAGGCGGACTCCTGGTTGGCATTGCCCCGTCGGCAATTCTGAAAGTCGGGTTGGGAGCAATCCTGATCTGGTCGGCAAGTCGCATTTTTTACCACCGTCGGGATCGTTCGTCCTCCTCTCCGCAATAACCCGTGGCATCGTGCGCCAGAACATGGAGATCAGCGAAGCCTGGCCCCTAACCCCTGATTCCTAACCCCTAATCCCGGTTGCTATCATTGTGCATTGGTACTACAATACGAGCGCTGGAATCTGGCAATTGCCGGGTGGCACAAGGAGCGCCTTGATGACGAACATGCATCCGTCCATTTTTCGCGCATACGACATTCGCGGCGTGGTTGATCGCGATCTTTCCGATGAAGTGTATCGAACGTTGGGGCGCGCGAGCGGGACGTTCTTCCGGCAGCGCGAGCGACGCCGGATTGTGGTGGCGCGCGATGCGCGCCCGACCTCGCCGGCGTATGCTGCGGCGCTGATCGATGGTCTGCGCCGCAGCGGATGTGATGTCATTGACATCGGGATGGCGCC
The DNA here is from genome assembly GCA_937935075.1 of uncultured Roseiflexus sp. GTDB lineage: Bacteria > Chloroflexota > Chloroflexia > Chloroflexales > Roseiflexaceae > Roseiflexus. The sequence goes on from CALGYB010000110.1 coordinate 14,665, forward strand.
GACGCCGTTGATGTACTTTGCCGTCTCCTTCCTGCGCGCTGATGGCGGCGCCGTTGTGACGGCAAGCCACAATCCGCCCCACTTCAACGGCTTGAAACTGCGCCTCTCCGATCCGGTGTACGGCGGGACGCCGCTCAGCAGCGATCAGATTCAGGAGGTGGGACGGATTGCGATCAGCGGTGCGTTTGTGGCCGGTGACGGCATGTATGAGCAATACGACGTGGCGGAAGACTACGTGCACGACGTAACCCGTCATATCGCGCTCGAACGAAAGCCCAAAGTTGTGCTCGACGGCGGGAACGGAGTTGCCGGTCCGCTCGGCGTGCGCACGCTGGAAGCGATTGGCTGCGAAGTCGTCCCGTTGTTCATTGAACCGGACGGCGCCTTCCCCAACCATCATCCCGATCCGCTCAAAGAGGAGAATGTTCAGGACCTCATTCGCGTTGTGCGCGAGACCGGCGCCGACATGGGCATTGGCCTCGACGGTGATGGCGACCGTCTTGGCGTGGTTGACGGAAATGGCGAGATCGTCTTCGCCGACCGCTCCATGATTGTGCTGGCAAAGCAGGCGCTGGCGCGCGGACCGGCGCCGATCGTGTTTGATGTGAAGTGCAGCGTTGTTTTGATCGACGCCATTCGCGCCTTTGGCGGCACGCCAGTGATGTGGAAGACGGGCTACTCGAACCTGTCGGCGAAGATGCGCGAGTTGGGAGCGCCACTGGCAGGTGAGTTGAGTGGTCATATCTTTGGCGCCATCGAACACCATCACCACGATGATGGCATTTTTGCCGCCTGCATGCTGCTCGATGCGCTGGAAAAAAGCGGGCAAACCCTCGCTCAGGCGCTGGCGCCGTTTCCGCCGTTGCCGTCGCTGTCGGAGGGTCGTCTGCCATTCGATGAAGAGACGAAGTTCAAGGCGATTGATTTCGTGCGCGACTACTTCGCTGCGCGATACCCGGTCATCGACGTGGACGGCGTGCGTGTCGATTTTGGCGATGGTTGGGGGATTTTGCGCGCGTCGAATACCGAACCGGCGATTACCACTCGTTTCGAGGCGCGCACACTTGAGCGCGTGTACGAGATCCGCAATATGATGATTGGCAAGTTGCGCGAGTTCGCAGCCGCGCAATAAGTGACGAAACAGCGTATACGATCCATCAGTTTCTGGATATGCCAATCGTGCGTTACACGTACTGCTGGGAAGGCATCATCGCAGCGGATTTCACACTCGATGCGGTGCGCCGCAAGTACACGGCGTTTGCTGAACTGCTCAATGCGCGCGGCTGGAGTTGCCTGGTCGCGTATGATACCCGTTTTCTTTCGGCGCATGTCGCTGCCGATTGCCACCAGGGATTGCGGGCGCTCGGGGCGCGTGTCGTCCTCAGTTCAACGTCGTTGCCGCGTCCGGCAATCGATGTTGCGCTCGATCACGGCGTCGCCGATTGTGCACTGATTGTCTCCGCCGGGAATCGTGACTACTGGCTCAACGGATTGATCGTCATCGCTCCGGCGCCAGGGTTGAATCCTTTCGTCGATGGCAATGCGCCGCCCGTGTGTCCGCCATTTCCTGCGGACATTTCCGACGCACCTATGATCGATGCGCGCCGCACCTATATCGAGAGTCTGCGCCAGGCGATTGATGTTGATCTGACGCACCAGACGTCGCTGACCATTTTCGTGGATGCCATGAACGGCACGACAGGCGGTATCATCCCGGCGGTGCTGGGTGACGGCACACAAACCAAAACGATCGAAATCAACCGCGATGCCGATGCCTGGTTTGGTCGTCAGGCGCCACACCCGCACGCCGCACCGCTGGTGCGTCTGCGTAAACTGGTGCGCGAAAGCGACTCACACCTGGGTGTCGCTCTTTCGGCTGATGGTCGAGCGCTGGGCGTGGTGGACAACGATGGTGATCTGGCGCCGCATCTCGACATTGCGCTGCTTCTGGCGCAGTATCTCAACCGTCAGCACCGCCGGCGCGGGCTGGTCATCGTTCCTGCCTCAGCGTCATCGGTGGAATGGGTGCGCACCTGGGAAGCGCAAACCGGCTTGAATGTCGAGTTTGCGGAACAACCGACAGCCCGCATCGCCGAAGCGCGCGCAGCGCATCAGTTGCTGGTCGGAATGACGGAAGACGGGCAACCGACCATTGGGCGCATTGGCGGTGTTGGCGACGCAGCCCTGGCAGCGCTGCTGCTGATCGAACTGGTGGCGCGCCGCAACGTCAAGCTGCGCGTCCTGCGCGAAAAGTTGCGCCAATCGCAGGGAGCATGACGTGTTGATCAGGAGCGCAAGGACATGCAGCGCATTGTACAACGTCTGAGTTCGCTCCGGCGTCTGATCCGCCCGCTGGCGCTGACGTTTGTCGGCATCGTCTTTCTCTCACTCGGCGTTGCATACTTCTTTATCTTCATCTACCGCACTGCGACGCTGCCGCCGATCTTTTCGTTCATCACGCTGCAATTCATGCCCTTGTGGGCGCGCGGATTGGTGTTCGCCGCGCTGGGATTGATGACGCTCGCCGTTGGCATCTGGCAACTCAGCGGCGTGGCCGTCATTCCGCTCAACACCCAGGTCGATACCAGCGGTGAGCTGGTGCTTGCCTATCAGCGCGATCAGACGCCGCCCCGGATGACGGTTCTCTCGGGAGGCGCCGGACTCCTGATCACTGCCAGCCTCGGTCGGTCGGCGCAACGCTTGACCTGCATCACCCCCGTGCAAGACCCGGTCGAGTATTACTATCGCGCATCGAGTCTGTTCAACTTTGAAAATGTCGTTTTCGTTGTGCCAACACCTGAACCGCAGGAGGTCTTCGTCGAACTCGACGACGGACAGAGGTTCAATATCAAGCACAATATTGCGCACGATGAACGCCTGGCGGATCGGCACGTCGTCAATATCTATATTGGTGACGAGCAAGGACCGATCACTGCGTCGCTGCCGGTCACGCAGGTGGCGCTCGATGCCATCGCCTCCGCCGATGTGATTGTGTTCGGTCCCGGCAGTCTGTATGAAAGCATTCTGCCGAACCTGCTCATTCCTGACCTGCGCGATGCCATCCGGCGCAGCAAAGCATGCAAAATCTATATTTGCAGCCTGATGACGGAACCGGGTATGACGACCGGCTACAGCGTCGGCGATCATGTGCGCCAGATCGTGCGCTTTGGCGGATTTACTCCTGACTACGTGCTGGTCAATGCACCGCGGATCGATGCCGAGGTGCGCCGGATCTACGCAGCAGCTCGACAAATGCCGGTCTTCCTCTCACCAGAGGAATACGAAGAAACCGCCGTCAGCACGACCGACCGTCTCACCACACGCGATATTCTGGTCGAAGGCGCCAAGGTTATCGAAGCAGACCTGGCGACTGCGGTGGTGCAGTTGACGGCGTCGCTCGACCATCCCGGCGAAGGGCGCACGGTGCGCGTACTGCGGCACGACCCGGAGAAACTGGCGACAGCGATCCTGGAAGTCTGGAAGCGCCGATAACTCACAGAATGGCAGGTTCTGCTATGACTGATGAGACGATTGTGATTTTTGAAGATGAAGGGTGTCGCACGTTCCTGCCCTTGACGCATACGCGACCGGTGTGCGACCTGCGCTGCGGCATCTTCACGCTGCGCGAACGGTTGCAGACATTGACCGGCAAGCCGCCGGCGGTCATCTGCCGTCCCCACCTGGCGCGCGCCTATGGCGTCGGGCGCTGGCCCCTGGCGTTGCTCAGCCAGAGTGCACCGCTTACATTTGTGAACGCACGTGCGCTTGATCTCCACTGGCTGCCCGACCTGTGCGACGAACCGCCGGGGACGGTGTACGTCGCCGATGCCGGTCACGCGCTGCTTGGCGGTCCGGTGTTGCTGGGGGCGCGCCTGACACCGTGGCTGGCGAGCGCAGTGCTTCCCTATCTGCTGGATCAGCGCGCCGAAATGGCGCTGGCGGAACTACAGCGTTTCGGACGCCTTGTCGAAGTCGAGACGCGCCTGCTCGCCTTTCCCTGGGACCTGATCGCGCTGAACGGCGAACAGATCACGCGTGACATTTCGCTGATCGTTGAGCGGGATGGATGGTTCAGCGCTGCCGATCATCCACCGGATCTCCCCGCGATCGTCATCAACAACCCAAAGCATGTGTTCATCCATCGCGATGCGCGCCTCGAACCGCCGCTGGCGCTCGATGCCCGCGATGGACCCATCGTGATCGATACGGCGCGGGTCGAGCCGTTTTCATTTATTCAAGGTCCTTCCTACATTGGTCCTGGCTCGCTTATTGCAAGTGCGCGCATACGCGGCGAAACGAGTATTGGTCCTGTCTGTCGCATTGGCGGCGAAGTCGAGGCAAGCATCGTTCAGGGGTACAGCAACAAGCACCACGACGGCTTTCTCGGTCATTCGTACCTCGGCGAGTGGGTCAACATCGGCGCGATGACGACCAACAGCGATCTGAAGAATACCTATGGCACGATCCGCATGGTGATCGAGGGGTTCGGTCAGATCGACAGCGGCATCCTCAAATTGGGGAGTTTCCTTGCCGATCACGTCAAATTGGGGATAGGCGTGCATCTGAACGGCGGCGCTGTCGTCGGAACCGGGTCGAATATTTTTGGCGTGCATTTCGCGCCCAAAACCATCCCGCCATTTACATGGGGTGGCGAAGTCTTCCGCGAATACCGCATTCAGTCGATGATCGAGGTGGCGCGCAAGGTGATGGCGCGGCGCAAGGTGAGTCTCAGCGCTGAGCAGGAAGAGGTGCTGCGCGCCGTCTTTGCGATGACGCGCGGCGACCGCGCCGGACTCGACGGTGGCGACGCGCGCGACGAGGCGGCGTTGCGGCGGGCGGAGGCGGATGCTGTGCGCGCGTTTGACCTGGTAGAGGCGTCGGGAGGGTGAGGACTGAGAACTGAGAACTGATGCTCATGCGCATTCATTCGCACAATACTGCCGACGAACGTTTTCGTCGTTCCATGCAACCGGGCGCTCGAATATCTTGTCTGGCTGACCGCCACGTGGTATCTGACTATCGTCTCATTGTTGCCGGTACCGATCAGTGCGGCGAGACCAGTCCTGCGTGGCGCGCAACCAGCTCTCGATGCTCTCAATAAAATGCACCACCGTGTGCTCATTGTCGTCCAGATGGCGCGCCTGCGTTTTGAGATGGAGAAATCGCTGCACCGCCTGGTCGTGTTGGGCAATTGCCAGAGATAGCGCCTCAGGAAGGGATAATCGATGTTCACGTGCAAGAATGTGGACAATGTTGTGCGGCGCCTTGTGCGTCTGAATTTCTTTGGGATACGACCAGAGATCGTTGTACCACAACACCGCCTGGGTTGCAGCGTGGATCAATTCCTGGACGATTGCGTGCTCGAAAAGATGTGACGGTAACACAAAACCGTGCGCCATATCCGTCAGTGCGACTATCGGCAGAAAGGCGCCGGACCAGAGACGCATATTTGTGTATGTATCACTATCTGGTTGTCTATCAGCGATGCGGGTGGAGACTTCCCAAAGATGCGCTTCCAGCGTTTGTGTCAGCGCACGCTGAAAGCGAACCAACGTTACCGATCCCGCGTGCTGTCGTAGCAGAGCGCTCAGGTCTGCCGCTGCGTGCGTCATGGGATGATCTCCAGCGCCAATTCCGCTTCCGCCGACGACCGCCAGGATCCGCACATGCAGATCCGCCAGCATTTCGACCGAGTCGACAGAATCCGTCAGATCATCAAGCAGAAAGAACCAGACGGTCCACAAGCCTATCAGACGCAGCATTGAGCGTGATATGTCCGCGTTAGCGCGCGCTACGAATTCCGCCAAAAGCGCCGAGCGCAGGCGTTGCTCCTGCAATTGACTCTGAATGAGGTAGTGAGTGCGCCCCCAGTGGATGATCTCAGTCTCCAACCAGGATGTATCCCGGTGCATGCACTGCGGAAACGGATAGTTGATGGCTTCAACCGCCTGCCAGTACCAGAGTCCGGTTCTCATGTTGCGATGTCTCCTTCGTTCCTGGCCCTGCCAGTATTAATGATATCGTATCAAATCTGGTCTGCCGCAACATTGCAAAACCGTCACTGTTCTGAGTCGTTGACGAAATCATCCTGGCGCGCGGGTAAACGTATACTGAGCCTGTAACTCATGTACCTGGACCAAGAGGAGCACGTATGACAACCGGTGCGGAATTTGTCCTCAACGCGCGTCGACAGTTGATTCGCCTCATTGCCATCACGCTTACCGTGAGTGGGTGCTCTTCATTTCTCCTTGTCGCCATTCTCATGGTGATCACCCGGAATATGGCGGACCTGGCGCCGTATCTCGGCATTATTGCCTTGGGAATTGGGGGGAGTCTGGCAACCCTGGCGTTGCTGAGCCATGTTGTGCTATGGAAGGCGGTCATTCCGCTCGCGGTCGGTATTGATGGCGCTGTCATTACGAGCGTATTTCTCTTGCCGGAGCAAACACTGGTAGCGTTGCCATTCTTACTGGTTCCGCTCGTCATCGTATGCCTTGGGCGGCATCGTCCTGCGACGCTTACGACGGTGGGAATGAGCATCGTTGCAGGAGCGTTCCTTGCCGGTTTTGCACCGCAATCTCAGGTTGATCGCGTTATTATCGGCGATTCATTGCCCTTCATCAGCGGGATAGGAATTGTGACGCTCCTGGTCATTATCTGGCTCTTGAGCGACCGGTTGCTTGCCATTTCCGATCAGGCCGTTGCGTTGGCGGATAACCGCGCAGCCGACGCCGAAGCGGCGCGGCAGCAGGCGGAGGAGGCGCAGCGTACCATTGCGAAGCAGTATGACGAGCAAAAACAATTGCTCGATCTGGTCAGCGTGCTCGAAACGCCGGTCATCACGATTGGTGAGGGAGTGTTGCTGGCGCCGATTGTCGGTCGCCTGGACAGCCGGCGCGCTGAGCACCTTACGCAGCGCCTGCTCAACGCCGTTCATACGCATCGCGCGAATGCGGTAATCATCGACATTGCCGGGGTGCCGACTGTCGATACCATGGTAGCGCAGTTGTTGATCCGCACGGCGCAGTCCCTCCGATTGCTTGGCAGTCGGGTCGTGCTGACCGGCATCACTGCCGAAACCGCCATGACGCTGAGCCACCTGGGCGTGAGCCTGAACGATATGAAAACGGTGCGTGATCCGCAGGAGGCGCTCCTGGTTCTGGGCGTCAGACCGTAGGATCCGTAGGGGCAGGTTGGCGACTGCCCGGTCGGTGGCCTCCGCCTGGACGCGGGGAACCGGTGCGATACGCCGACGGTTGCCGGGCTGTGACCTGCCTGGACTATCGAGAGGGGGAGTGATGAGTCGTTTGTTCTCGGTTGGGTTGCCTTCTCCTGATGCACAATTGCTCTATCACTGGCGTCTTCGTCTTCTGAACCAACTGCTGTGGGTTCTGGCGGTTGTCGGGTTTGTGACGCTAATCGGCGCTGGGTGGTCAGATTATAATGCGCTGGGGGAAGACGCCATCCCGTACCTGGTTGCATATACGGCAGCATACGGTGTGGTCCTGGCCATTGCTGTCGTGCATCGTATTGGCTTCACAGCGCGAGCGCTCACATTATTGACCATCCTGGCGGCGCTCAGCACGCTGATCCTGGCGACAGACGGGTTGCTGGGGAGCGGACGTGTGTTTTGGTTAGGGACGGTGGTGCTGGCAGCCGCGTTGTTTGGTGTACGCGGCTGCATCGCAATGTTCGTGATGTCGCTGCTATCGTTCAGCATCGTTGGAGGGTTGCACATCCAGGGCGTTCTGTCTGTTCCTCCGCAGCAGCTTGAAACGCTGCACACCGCGCCGGACTGGATCGGAGCGGGTGTTGTTTACCTGTGCACCGTCACGTTGGCTGCCGTGCCTTTTTTGTACCTGTTGCAGCGGCTTGGCGCCCTGGCGCAGCGTACCATGCAGGATGCTGCGCTTGCTCAGGAGAATGCGCGCCTTGCGGAAGAACGCGCTGTTGAACTGGAACGACAGACGGCGCGGTTGCAGGAAACCGAACAGATGCTGCGCGATCTGGTCGCAACCCTGGAAACCCCAACAGTCGAGATTGCCGACAACATCATGCTGGCGCCGCTGGTCGGTCAGATTGATAGCCGGCGTGCCGATACGTTGCTGCGTCGCCTGCTCACTATCGCCAGCGTTCGGCGCACCCGCCTGATGATCATCGATGTGGCCGGCGTTCCGGCATTCGACACGCTGGTGGCGCAAAGCCTGATCCGAACAGCGCAGGCGCTCGAGTTGATCGGGTGCCAGGCAGCGATCACCGGTATCTCTTCGGCAATGGCGCAGACGATCACGTCCCTCGGTCTACAGATGGACTCAATCACGATTGCGCGTTCGCCACAGGAGGTGTTGAAGAGGTGGACGCAGGTTGCGCGGCAGAGGTGACCGTCGCCGACGCGTTGAGGGTGCATGGTCGGAATATGGCAGGGCGGCGCGGATGGCGCTATGTTCATGGACAACCTTCGACCGTTCACCCCTCTACTGTCCGTGATGGTGCGCCGTTGCGGTGCAATGGCGCTACCTGCGCGCCTCTTGCCTCTTGCCTCTCGTCTCGACCCTCTCTCGAAACTGGTATAATACCGGGTGTGTCTCATTTCCGCTTTCACGTAACCTAACCGGGACTGGATCAGGTCTCGACGATGGATCGCCAAGCGCACGATCGGCATATCCACGTGGTCGCCATTGGCGGCGGCGGCGGTGCAACCCATGTGTTGCACGCCGTTGCGCCATTTGCCGCATCGCGCACGGCGGTGATCGCAGTAACCGATACCGGTCGCTCGACCGGGCTGGCGCGGCAAATAGGCGCTATGCCCGCCCCCGGCGATCTGCGCGCAACTATCGCAGCGTTCGCCAGCGACCGGTTGATGGCGGAGATGTTGAACCATCGCTTCGATGGTGCGGCGGTTCCAGCCTTGGAAGGAATGGCGTTCGGCAATCTGCTGATCGCTGCGCTCACCCGCGTGACTGGCGATTTTGCGACTGCCATTGAGCACACGGCGCGCCTTGCAGCCGCAACAGTGCAGGTGCTGCCGGTGAGCGTCGCCAATGCGACGCTGTGCGCTGAACTCGCCGATGGGACGCAGGTTGAAGGGGAGTTCGCGGTGCGCGCACCCGGCAAGCCCCCGATTGCGCGTCTCTTTTTGCGTGAACCGGCGGCTGCCTATCCTCCGGCGCTCGACGCGATCCGCAACGCCGATCTGGTGACGCTTGGTCCGGGAAGTCTCTGGACGTCTACGCTTGCCTGTGTGCAATTTGCGGGTATGTTGGAGGCGCTCGCCGATTGCCGCGGAACGGTGGCGTATGTCTGCAACTCGACCACGCAGCCGGGACAGACCGATGGCTACCGCTGCCTCGATCATGTGCAGCGGGTGGTCGAGGCGTTGGGACCGGGCGTGCTTGATGCGGCGCTGATCAATGCCGCCGATCCCGACCCAGCGGCGCTTCGTTCGTATGAGGACGAGGGGTTGCACCTGCTGCGCCCCGACGATGATGAAATTGCTGCCATCCGCGCGCTTGGCGTAACGCCGCTGGTGCGTGAACTGACTAGAGAAATCGGACCCCGACGCGCGCTGTGGAATAAGCAGGACACGATCCGGTATGAGACCGACGCGCTGCGCGCAGCGCTCGACGAGATTGTCACAATGAAAGGCGACATCAATGGCTGATCCGCGTGTCGAAAAAATGGCACAGGTGCTAGCGCACTACTCGCTGGCGCTCAAGCCAGGAGACCTGTTCCGTATCATTGCACCGCCTGCCGCCGCGCCGTTGGTGCGGGCGTTGTACAAAGAAACGTTGCTGGCGGGCGCCAACCCGTATCTGGCAATGACCCTCGAAGAAACCGACGAACTGCTCCTGCGCTATGGCGCCGACGCGCAAATCGGGTATGTTTCGCCGCTGATGCGCCAGGAAATCGAGGAGATCAACGCCACCGTTCGTATTATGGCCAGCGAGAATACCCGCGCCCTTTCCGGGATCGACCCGCGCAAGATTGCGTTGCGTCGCCAGGCAATGAGCGACCTCCAGAAGCGCGTGATGCAACGCTCCGCCGAAGGAACGCTCAACTGGTGCGTGACCCTTTTCCCGACCAACGCCGCCGCGCAGGACGCCGATATGTCGTTGGACGACTTCGAGGATTTTGTCTATCGCGCCTGTAAACTGCACTACGACGATCCGGTTGCCGAGTGGCGCAGGACGCTCGCAGAACAACAGCGGATCGTCGATTTCCTGAATACATGCAGCGTTATTCGCCTGGCAGCGCCGGATACCGACCTGACCTACCGCGTCGCCGGGCGAACCTGGATCAACTGCGCCGGCGACCGGAACTTCCCCGATGGCGAGGTCTTCTCAAGTTGCGATGAAACGGCGACTCAGGGGTATATCCGCTACACCTTCCCGGCAATCTATGCCGGTCGTGAGGTCGAAGACATCCGTTTGTGGTTCGAGGACGGTAAGGTCGTCAGGGCAACCGCTGCGAAGGGTGAAGACCTGCTCCATTCGCTGCTCGATATGGACGAAGGAGCACGGCGGTTGGGCGAAGTCGCCTTCGGCACGAACTACGACATCACGCGCTTCAGTCGCAATATCCTGTTCGACGAAAAGATCGGCGGCACGGTTCACCTGGCGCTTGGGGCGGGCTACCCGGAGACCGGATCACGCAATACGTCGGCGCTCCATTGGGATATGATCTGCGATATGCGCCAGGGCGAGGCATACGCCGATGGACGACTGATCTATAAAGAGGGGAAATTCCTGATTTGACCGTGGACGATGTACTGGTTGTAGGCGCCGGTCCGACCGGGCTGGCAATCGCAGCGGCGCTAAGCGAAACCGGTTTGCGCGTCGCAGGGCTGTCGGCGGCGCCGCCCACGAAGCCATGGCAAAATACGTATGGCGTCTGGCTCGATGAACTGCCGGCGCCGGAATTGCGCGCCACTCTGGGCTATCGCTGGTCGGATGTTGTGGTGCGCGCCGGACGCCGAACCATTCCGCTCCAACGGGAATATGGACTGTTCGATAACCGGCAGTTGCAGCACTATCTTCTCGAATGCTGCGAGCGCCACGGGGTGGTCTGGCAGAATGGCATCGCCGCTGAGGTCGAGCATCGTGTATCGCACTCGCTGGTGACGACGCGCGATAGGCGCACGTTCGCGGCGCGACTTGTGGTGGACGCCAGCGGGCATTCACCGGCGTTGCTCCGTCGTCCTGCCGCATCGCAGGTGGCGCGCCAGGCGGCGTATGGCATTGTTGGCGAGTTTTCCGCGCCGCCGGTTCAAGCGGGCCAGATGGTGCTGATGGATTATCGTGCCGATCACCTGACGCCGGAAGAACAGCGCGAGCCGCCGACATTTCTGTATGCGATGGACCTGGGTGACGGGCAGTTCTTTGTCGAAGAAACGTCGCTGGCGCATGTTCCTGGCGTGCCGCTCTCGACTCTCGAACGGCGGCTGCGGCGGCGGCTGGACGCCGGCGGCGCGGCGGTGCGGCAGGTGATGCACATTGAGCGCTGCCTTTTCCCGATGAACAACCCGCTGCCGTATCTCGATCAGCCGGTCATGGGGTTTGGCGGCGCGGCGAGTATGGTGCATCCGCCGTCGGGCTACATGGTTGGCAAGGCGCTGCGTTACGCCCCCGAAGTGGCGCAGGCGATTGCACAGGCGCTTGGCGCATCCGGCTCAACCCCGCTCAGCGCGGCGCGCGCCGGCTGGCAAACCCTCTGGTCCCCGGCGCGTGTGCGTCGGCGGCAGTTGTACCTGTTCGGACTGGCAAGCCTGATGCGGTGCGATAGCGCGACAATTCAGGCATTCTTCGAGGCATTTTTTCATCTGCCGCGCCACGAGTGGACAGGATATCTGTCGGATACATTGAGCACGGCGGAACTGGCGCGCACCATGCTGCGCCTGTTCGTGCGCGTACCGGGAAAGGTGCGTCGCACGCTGATGGCGGCGGCCGGCGCAGAACACGCCCTGCTGCGTCGCGCGGCATTTGGGCAGGCGTAACGCTCCAACCTTCACCCCTCCCAAACGGCATACCACCTTCGACTGATGTCTGGCTTTCACAATTCACCCTTGCCATCCTCCGTTCGTCTCTGTTGAACACTGTCGATCAGGGCTATACTGTTGCCGGAAACGCGCAAACTTGCAACAATTCACGTCCTGCTGCGTCGAACAAGGCAGAACGGGTTCTCAGCAGGCGTACCATCGCACAATGGCTGGATGATGACGGAAGGAGCGTATTGTGTTCAAAGGCTGGTTTCAGCGTAAAACTGCACCTGTTGCCGCGCATGCGGATGGCGCATACCGTAACGGCAACACAACGCTCATCGAACTGCGTAACGTCACCAAAATCTTCGAGACGGCGGCAGGACCGTTCACTGCACTCGACAACATCACCCTCAATGTTGATCGCGGTGAGTTCGTGGCGATTATTGGCAAATCGGGCAGCGGCAAATCCACGCTCATGAACATGATCTCTGGCATTGATCGGCCAACGTCGGGCGAGGTGTTCATTGGCGATACTGCTGTGCATACCCTGAACGAGAGCGAAATGGCCGTCTGGCGCGGTCGCAATGTCGGGATCGTGTTTCAATTCTTCCAGTTGCTACCGGCGCTCTCGCTGGTCGAAAACGTGATGCTGCCGATGGACTTCTGCAACATGTTTACGCCGCGCGAACGGCGCGAACGGGCGATGATGCTGCTCGAACAGGTCGATATGGCCGATCAGGCGCATAAACTTCCCTCCGCCATTTCCGGCGGTCAGCAGCAGCGTGTTGCCATCGCCCGCGCTCTTGCCAATGACCCGCCGATCATTCTGGCAGACGAGCCAACCGGTAACCTCGACTCGAAAACGGCGCAGCAGGTGTTTGCGCTGTTCGAGCGCCTGGTCGATCAGGGCAAAACCATTCTGATGGTCACTCACGACAGCGACATGGCGCGGCGTGTCAGTCGGGCGGTGATCATCGCCGACGGACGGATCGTCAATGAGTACGTCGCGCAGGCGCTCTCCACTCTGACGCTCGATCAACTGGGATGGGTGATGCGTCACGCCGAGACCCGCACCTACGCGCCTGGCACGATCATTCTCGAACAGGGCAAACCCGCCGACAACTTCTACATCATCACCAAAGGCGAAGTCGAGGTCTTTATCGAGCATCCCGATGGCGGCGAAATCATCGTCAATCACCTGAGCAGCGGCGCCTACTTTGGTGAAATCGGTCTGTTGCGCGAAGGGCGCCGTACTGCCAGTGTGCGCGCCAGTTTCGCCACCGGTTGCGAGGTTGCCGTGCTCGACCAGCAGGAGTTTCACACCTTGCTGGCAGAGTCGGAGACGACGCGCCACGCCATCGATCGGGTCGCAAACGAACGTGATGCGCACACCCGCGCGGTGGACGCCGGCGCGTTGTAAGTTTCTTGTGATGTGTCTCAAAGAGAGTGAGGCAGAGGCATGTTCCGGTTTTCCATCAAACAAACCGTCGTGGCGGCGGCGCTGCTGGCGTTGACCGCCTGCGGCGGGCAGGCGACCACCACTCAACCCACTCCTGTTCCGCCGGTACGCGCCGATGAGCGGGTTGTCGCCGAAGGCCGTGTGGTGCCGGTGCGCAGCGCGGCATTGGCGATGAACAGCAATGGCGTCGTGGCGGAAGTGCTCGTGGCAGAAGGCGATATGGTGCAGCCACAACAGGCGCTGCTCCGGCTCGACACTCGACGGCAGGAAGCGCTGGTAGCGCAGGCGGAGGCCGACAAGGCGCGCGCTGAGGCTACGCTGGCGCGTCTGAAAGCAGGCCCGACCGAAGAAGAGATCATGGCTGCCGAAGCGCAGGTCCGACGCGCCGAAGCGCAACTGCAACAGGTGCGCGGCAGCGTGACCAATCGCGACATTCTGGCTGCCGAAGCGCGGCTCCAGCAGGCGCGCGCGCGTCTGGCAGAACTCGAACGCGCCAGCAATCGTCCTGAAGTCATCCAGGCAAAAGCCCGCTTCGACGAAGCGCGCGCAACGCTCGAAGCGGAAAAAGTGCGCCTCTCGGCTGCCAAGACTGATGCCCGCCTGCGTATGGAGCAAGCGGTTGATGCCCTCACACGCGCCCAATCGGCCTGGGTGGTCGCCAAAAATGAGTGGGACGCCGTCCAGAGAGACGGCAATCACCCGACGCTGGGGTATGGATTGAACGAAGCCGAAAAACGCAAGTTCTACGATGCATTTGTACAGGCGGAAACGGCGTTACGCAGCGCCGAGAGCAGCGTCGAGCAGGCGCGCGTGGCATACGACGCCGCCCGCCAGGCGGAGGCGGTTGGCGTGAGCGCCGCCGAGCAGCGCGTCATCGAAGCGCAGGCGGCATACGACCGCGTGCTGCGCAGCACGAACAACGACGAACTCGCCGCCGCGCGCGCTGAAGTGGCGGATGCGCAGGCGCGCCTCGACCGCCTCGGCGGTGAAGAGCGCGCCGGCGCCATTGCCGTCGCCGAAGCGGCGCTGGCGGAAGCGCAAGCCAACCTGGCGCGTCTGAAGGCCGGGCCGACTGCCGCTCAGATCGCCGAAGCGGAAGCAGAGGTGCGTCGCGCCACGGCCGCACTGCTCGCCGCTCAAACGCAACTCGGCGAAATGACTCTGCGTGCGCCATTCGGTGGACAGGTGGCTTCGGTCAACGTCAAGCCGGGCGAATATGTGGCGCCTGGCACAGCGCTGATTACCATCGGCGATCCGTCAGCCTGGCAGATCGAAACCACCGATCTGACCGAACTGAGCATCGTCAAAGTGCAACCAGACGCGCTGGCTACTATCACCTTCGACGCACTGCCCGGCGTCGAGATGCAAGGGCGCGTGACGCGCATCCGCGAACTTGGTGAGAATCGCCAGGGGGATATCACCTATCGCGTGATTATCGTTCCGAACCAACACGATGCGCGTTTGCGCTGGAATATGACGGCTTCGGTGGCTATCGGTCAGCCGTGAATACGGAACGACACTCCACCTGATAGAGCGATCAATCGAAACCCGGACCATCAAGCATGTGGAGCGGCTGACGTGGGCTTCGACAGGCTCAGCCTACGTCAGCCGCAAAACGGTCAACACGGGCAATGATTGTGCAACATCTGGTTGTTCGCTCCATGAGGGAAAGGGGCGCCCACAGGGGGCGCCCCTTCTGGCGGGGAGGGCGGGATTTGAACCCGCGAGGGGGGGTTGCCCCCTACGGCATTTCCAGTGCCGCGCACTAGGCCACTATGCGACCTCCCCATATCGACGGCGGTGATGGCGCTGAGCCGTTGCACTGCAACGGCTCTACCCTCGCACCTCTTGCCTGGGTCAAAGGACGGGTGCAAAGAGCCGCAGCCGGTTGTAGCCGCCCTCGCACCTCTTACGTCTCACCTCTTGCCTGGTATTATACACCATTCCCGCCTGCATGCTACAATACCCCTGTATGGCTCGTGAAATCGTTCGCGTCGCCGCATCCGGCGACATCCCACCCGGTCGCATGATCTATGTCGAAATCGATGGATTGCCGATTGCGCTGGCAAACGTCGATGGCGCTATCTATGCCTTCAGTGACTCGTGCCGGCACGAAGGCGGGCCACTCTCGTCCGGCGTGCTCATTGATGAGACCGTCACCTGCCCGTGGCACGGCTGGACCTACAATGTCCGTACCGGAAAAGCTATCGTCCCGCCGGTCGGTATCCGCATTCCAACCTACGAAACCAGGATCGACGGCGACAGCATATTGGTTGTTATCGACTGGCCCGATTGATGGAGCACGCCATGAATAACACGGAGGAATTGCCGCCGTCCTGGCGTATCACACGCGTTGTCAGCCGCGAACCGGAAGCGCCGCAAGATGCCACGCAGGTCATCGGCGAGCAGCGCCTCGCCGACCTTGCGCGCCCCGGTATGCGCGTGACCATTGCCTTCACCGATGCAACGCGCGCCTGCCCTGACGAACGGCTCGTCGGCGATCTCCTCGGTGAACTCGAACAATGCGGCATCGCCCCCGACGACATTACCCTGATCTGCGCTACCGGTCTGCACCGTCCCTCGACTTCAGCCGAACGCCTCGCCAAACTGGGAGCGGCAATCGTCTCCCGCTACCGGATTATCGACCACAATGCCCTCGACCCTGATGGACTCATCGATCTCGGAAACGTCAACGGAATTCCACTGGTCGTCAACCGTCACTGTATTGAGACTGACCTGCTACTGGCGACCGGCGTCGTCGAGCCGCATCAGTACGCCGGCTATTCCGGCGGCGCCAAAACCGTCGTTATCGGCTGCGGCGGCGAGGCGACGATCAGCGCCACGCACGGACCTGCCATGCTCGATCATCCGGGAACGCGATTGGGAGCGATCAACGGCAACCCGTTCCAGGCGTTTGTGCGCGCCGGCGGCGAACGCGCCGGGTTGCGCTACGTCATCAACACCATTCTCGACGAAACCGGCGCGCCCATCGTGATCGCCGCCGGTCCGCCGGCGCTCGTTCACGATTATCTGGTTGCGCAGGCGCGCACGATCTACGAGGCGCCGGTGGCGCAGCCGGTCCATATCGCCCGTGCTGGCGTCGATGGACCCAAGGCGGTCAACCTGTATCAGGCGAGCCGCGCAGCGACCTATCTGGCGCTGGCGGAAAACACCCCACTTCTGCCGGGCGCACCGATTCTGCTGCCCGCTCCCATCCCTGAAGGCGCCGGCGAGGGCGCTGGCGAACGCCGCTTCTTCGATGCGCTCTCGAATGCCACATCGCCGCAGCAATTGCTGGACGACCTGCGCCGCACCGGTTTCCCGGCCGGCGCACAACGCGCCTACATCTTGGCGCAGGTGCTGGTGCACCATCCGATCATCGTCGTTGGTGCGCAGCACCCGGATGTGGTGCGCGCCTGCCATATGCACGCGGTTCCCGACATGGCAGCGGGGATTGCGCTGGCGGATCGCCTGGCGCGTGAGACCTTCAACCTGGCTTCTGACGCGCCGCTCGAGTTTCTCGACGTGCCGCATGCCCTGCTGACCCTGCCGCGCCTCATCTCATAGAGCGATCAACCACGTCGGCTGAGCCTGTCGAAGCCAACGTCAGTCGCAAGACGGTCAACACGGGCAGGTATTGTGCAACATTGGCTTGATCGCTCTATGAGGGACATGAATACTGACTTCACTGCAAAAAGCTAACCACGAAGGTCACCAAGAAAGGAAATGCGCTTCATGTTTATTCCCCTTCGTGCGCTTCGTGTCCTTTGTGGTTAAGCCTTTTTGCAGTGGACTCAATACTGACTTGCGGTCCGTCGGACAAGATGTTCGCGCATTTGTTGTGCGAGGCGCAACGGTCAGCGCGCCCCGGCAGCCGTATCGCAGGCGCCCGCGCCCTGGCATCGGCAGCCCCAGCGGGGCTTTCACGTGCGGTGAGCATGGTCGAGCCGCGTCCTCAGCGAGGGCATCAGCCCGCAGCGCCCCGGCAGGATGGTGCGAATGACCGCACATTGGTATAAGGTTGACCCCTGCGATAGCCGTGGCGCCTCACACAAAGGCGCAGAGGCAAAAAAGAGGCAGGACAATCAGATATATCGAAGCGGCACAGGTTCCGGCGTTGCTATCGTGCGTGAAAAATGAGCAAGAAATAGCGCAACTTCCGTCTTTTCTTTCGCAACCATTTGTGGTACGCTAGAGAGGCACAATTTCATACCTCTGGCAATCAACAGATAGTCAATGCGATTATCTGGCTATTCCTGGCAGTGTGGGCTTTCACGACCGAACAAGGAGCGGGTCATGGTCCCACTGGATGAGTGGCTTGCAATTCGAGGAGAGCAATACGCGGCATTGCTCGACATGCGGCGTGAGCATATCTGTCGCACCGTTACTGAACGTCTGATGCACGCATTTCCGTTGCTCTGTTACGATCCAGCCCGGCCTGATGCAATCGAGTTTCAGCAACTGGCATACGAACGGACTCCACGCCGCTTTCACCGCCTGATACAGGTCGTTTTGCGACTGCAATCCATTGCTGTGATCGAGCGCGAGTATCGCTGGGGATGGCCTATCCTGCAACGATACCGCGTGGAACGAATCCATTTGATTTCGCACATTCACTGGTACTTTGAGGCGGCGCGGAAGTTCGCCCCGCCGGAGCGCAGCGACCGCAAGCCTTTCGCACTGCTGGAAGCTGCGATTGTCCGGATCGTTCACAGCATTGCCCAAACAACAATCGATGCATTTGGCGGGAATGGTCATCAGAACAACCTTGGCTTTGCATTGTAACACGCGCCGACGTATCGCACGATCTTGCGAAAATGGCATTGATATGCTATGATAATCGGCGACGCAGGCGGGTAGCTCAATTGGCAGAGCAGCGGCCTCCAAATCCGCAGGTTGCAGGTTCGATTCCTGTCCCGCCTGCCACCCCGAAAATGAACCGTTGTCAGGCGCTTCATTCGATGGGAGGGGTGGCAGAGTGGTTGTAATGCAGTCGTCTTGAAAACGACCGGCCCTTCAAAAAGGCCCGTGGGTTCGAATCCCACCCCCTCCGCCACCGACACAATCTGGCTCACTCCGCACGGGGAGGTCGCATAGTTGGCCTAGTGCGGCGGTTTGCTAAACCGCTAGGGGAGCAATCCCCTCGAGGGTTCGAATCCCTCCCTCCCCGCCACACCAACAACCCCTTGCAGATGAACCTGCGAGGGGTTTCTGATTCATCTTCTTCTCAAACACCCTGAACATCTTCCTAACAATCTTTTTCTACCATGAACCGGCGGTGAAGGCTGCCGCACAACGCTCATACTAATGCGCGGTCATTCGTACAACACTGCCAGGGCGCGCAGCGGTATGCCGGGGCGCTGCGGGCTGAAGCCCTCGCTGAGGACGTGAAAGCCCCGCCGGGGCTGCTGATGCCACCGCGCAGTCTGCGTCCACAACATGCCTGCCGGTGCGCGTTGACTGTTGCGCCTTACCCAACGAACGCGCGAACATTTTGTCTAACGGACCGCGATTTAGTATCAATACACACAGAGGAGATGAAGGTATGAACATTTCTCGCTTACTCACCATCGGCGCGATCGCTCTGGGACTCGTTCTTGGCATCGCTATCGGTCCACTCGTTTCCGCAACGGTTGCCAGCGCACAGTCGTTACCAACGGCGCAGGCTGTCTTTCCCGGCGTCTCACTGTGGAATGACTTTCTCGATCAGCTTGCCGCAGCGCTGAACATTCAGCGCACCACGCTCGACAGCGCGATCCAGACGGCGGGGAACAAAACAATCGACAATGCCGTGCAACAAGGGACGCTGACCCAGGCGCAGGGTGATGCGCTCAAGGCGCGCTTGCAGGCAGGCGACATCGGTGTGCTGTGGGGTCGTGGGCGCGGCAGAGGACCAGGCATGCAGGCGCTGGCGAATGTACACCGGGCAATGCTCGATGCTGCTGCGCAAAAACTGGGATTGACCGCCACCGACCTGATCGCCCGACTGCGGAGCGGGCGGACGCTGGCGCAGATCGCGCAGTCAAAAGGGATTGCTGAACAGGACGTGATTAATGCCGCGCTGTCCGCCGCCAAGACGCAACTCGATCAGGAGGTTGCGAATGGGACCCTGACGCAGGTGCAGGCGAACGCCATCTATACGAGTCTCCAGCAGAAGGGCGCGATGCTCTTCACTCTGCGCGGGCGCGGCTGGAGGGGTATGCCGATGATGCCTATGCCATCGCCTTCGAGCACAACGTAGAGCGTATGGGGCGGGTCTGGTACGGGCGGGTCTCAGACCCGCCCCTCCCCTCCGGCGTTGCACGCTGCCGGAACACGTGTGTTACACTGGTGGCATGACTGCTGAACTGCTTGCCGATGTCGCCGTGGGCGCCGATGCGGTGTTCACCTATCGCGTGCCGCCACCATTGTACACCATCATCCAGGCTGGTCACCTCGTGTGGGCGCCACTGCGCCAGCGGTGCGTGCAGGGCATTGTGCTCGATCTGTATGCCTGGGGCAACAACCCGAACGACCTCCAGGAGACGTTCAGCCCGCCTGCGCTCTGGACCGATCCTTCCGACCTTCCCAATTGGCAGACGCCAACATTGCGTGATCTGATCGATATTGCCGATCCGGAAGTATCGCTGACGCCAGCGCAGACCCGGCTGGCGCGCTGGATCTCCGGGTATTACCGGGTCTCGTTGTACGAAGCGTTGACCCTTATGCTCCCACCCGGCGTCACCCGCGAATCTGAGACCTCCTGGCGCGCAACGGTGGAAGGGCATAGCGCCACGCTGGGCGCATTACCCCCTGGCGAGCGCGACGTGCTTTACCTGTTGCGTCGTAGCGGCGAAATGACCGAACGCGACCTCCGCAGGCATCTACGCGGCAGCGACGCCGAACTCCAGGCAATCTACGCTGCTCTGCGCGAACGCGGCTTTATCGAGCGCGGCATGATCCTCAGCCGGACGCGCGCGCGGCCTCGTACTGAACGCCTGGTGCGTCTCGCCGTTTCGCCAGATGAAGCACGCGCCGCGCTGGAAACGCTTGCGCGCGCCCCTCGACAACGCGCTCTGGCGACATATCTGATCGACCACCCCGAGCCAACGCCAGCATCTGAGGCGCTTGCCGCCGCTTCCGCCGATACTGGCGCGCTGCGCGCCCTCGAACGCCGGGGGCTGATCGAAATGACGGCGCGTGAGGTATGGCGCGACCCGCTTGCCGGCATCAGCATTCCGCGCGATACGCCGCCAACGCTGAGTCCGGCGCAGCAGCGGGCATGGGACGAGATTGCCGGCGCTATTGATCGCCTGGCAGCACAGTTGCCAGACCGCTACACTGATGCCGCGCCGACGCACTTTTTGTTGCACGGGGTGACCGGCAGCGGCAAGACTGAACTCTACCTGCGCGCTATTGCGCGCACATTGCGGCTGGGGCGGCAGGCGCTCGTGCTGACCCCCGAAATTGCGCTGACGACGCAACTGGTCCGCCGGTTTGCTGCGCGCTTCCCTGGACGCCTGGCGGTGTTGCACAGCGAACTTTCGATCGGTGAACGGTACGACCAGTGGCGGCGGCTGCGCCGGGGAGACGCCGACATCGCAATTGGATCGCGCTCCGCAGTCTTTGCGCCGCTCCCTGACCTGGGGCTGATTATCGTTGATGAGGAACATGAGCCGTCATACAAACACGATACCACGCCGCGCTATCACGCTCGCGATGTGGCGCAGCGCCTGGCGGTCATGACCGGCAGCGTCCTGATCCTCGGCAGTGCTACGCCATCGGTCGAGAGTTATGCCGCTGCGCGCGCCGGACGGCTGCGGTTACTGGAGTTGCCGGAGCGTGTTGCGATGGCCGCCGGTCCTGATGGATTGCCGCACACTCGCACGCTGCCCCTCCCACGAGTGACCATTGTGGATATGCGGCGCGAACTTGCAGAGAACAACCGTTCGATCTTCAGCCGCGCGCTGCAAGAAAGTCTGGCGGAAACGCTCGAACGCAATGAGCAAGCGCTCCTGTTTCTCAACCGGCGCGGTGCAGCATCGTTCGTCATGTGTCGCGATTGCGGTCATGTCGTCGCATGCCCGAACTGCTCCTCGCCGCTGACGCTGCACCGGGAGCCCGCCGGGCAATCGGACAAGGGCCGCTCTTCTGCAACCGCCAGCCTGCTCGTCTGCCACACCTGCAACCATCGTGAATTGCCGCCTGCCATCTGTCCGCAGTGCTGGAGTTCCCGCATCAAATCGTTCGGCATCGGCACGCAGCGGGTGGCCGACGAGATTGCCACACTCTTTCCTGGCGCGCGCACATTGCGCTGGGATCGCGACAGCGTCGGGCGGAAGGGCGATCATGACCGCCTGCTTGATCAATTTCTGCGTCACGAAGCGGATGTGCTGGTCGGCACCCAGATGATCGCCAAAGGTCTGGACCTGCCAATGGTGGGTATGGTTGGCGTGATCGCCGCTGACACCGGGCTGTACCTGCCCGATTTTCGCGCCGGCGAACGCACCTTTCAACTGCTGACGCAGGTCGCCGGGCGGGCAGGACGGCGCACTGAAGGAGCACGAGTCATTATTCAGACCTATGCGCCCGACCACTATGCCATTCGTGCGGCGCAGGAGCACGATTACCATGCCTTCTATGAGGAGGAAATCGCCTTTCGGCGTCAGACTGGCTACCCGCCTTTCACTCGTCTGGTGCGCTTCGTATACGGCGCCGGCAGCGACGCGCGCGCACGGCGCGCCGCCGAGTCGCTGGCGAACGACATGCGGTCGCTGGCAACAAAACGCCTCACCGGCGACTGGAGCCTCATTGGACCGGCGCCAGCCTTCTTCCGCGTTCAGCGCAATCGTTACCGCTGGCACCTCATTCTGCGCGCCGATGACCCGACGCCGCTCCTCAATGCGCTGCGTCTACCACCAGGATGGGTGATTGACATCGATCCGGTGCATGTGTTGTGAGAGGTGCGAGGGGAGTGAGGGGGAAGGCCGGAACGTTACACGTTGAACGTTGAACGTGAGACGGTTACATGTAAGGGGGTGGCGGCGCCACGCCGGGCGTTGCACGTTGCATGTTGAACGTTGAACGTGCAGTAGGGGCAAGGCGGCGCCTCGTCTGTGGGGTGCAGGCATGATGTGTCAGGAAACGACGCTATGACTGCCAGCGATTGACATCGCCCCTGACGGACCTGCGGTCAACCGTCCGCCTCAACGGACGGGAACGGCGGCGTCCACACGGGTGGACGACCGGCGGAACTCCACCCCCCCGCACGCGGGGGGGGTGGGACGCGCTTTCTTGCCTCCTGACAGTGTATGCCTGGACCGGACCCTCGCCTGTGGATGCTCTGCGTCCTCTGTGCCTCTGTGGTTCAAAAGAACAGACCATCCCCTACCAGCACATCCAGAACGCATTGCCGCGACCAACCGGCGGTTCGGCGGGGAGTTCCGTCCGATGAAAGCCCTGCAATTCGAGGAAGGCAATGCCCTCTTCATTATGCGTTGCAATTGCGCACAATGTACTGACTCGTTCCGGGATGAGCCACGACTCGATGAGCGCCATACACTCCTGCCCATATCCCTGGCGCTGAAACCCACCCCAGATCAACACCCAGATCGCCGCCGATTCCGGTCGCGGCGCGCCGATCTGAACATCCATTGCACCGATCAGCAAGCCGGTCACCGGATGATACACGCCGAACAGCGTCCGCCCCGGCGTTTCCTGCGCCCGCTGCCATTGGGCGCGCACATCATCGAGCGTCAAGCGATCCGCGCGGTCTCCCAAACCATCGAAATAGAGCGGCGTTCCCTGATACACCTTGAGCAAACGCGGCAGATCGTCCTCGGGAAGTGGCCGCAATTCGATATAGTCACCGGTCAATATCGGAGCGAGATCACTGGTCATACGTAGTCACACGGCTTTCTGAATGACATGAAAACGGCGGGTATAGGTCACTGTCCGCAAACGAGTGCGGAATCCAAGCGACTCGTACAGGATACGGGCACTCTCGTCGTCCTCGTATCGATCGATCAACGCAATCGTGGCGCCGTGCGCCTGCAAGCGCCACAGCCCTTCGAGCAATACCGCGCGCCCAAGACCCTGCCCGGCGAAATCGGGATGCACACCAAGCGGTTCGATATACCCCTCACCTTTTGGTCCAAGCCAGCAGATGCAGAACGCAGCCAGGCGGCCATCCGGCGCCACGACGACAACATCGAGTTCGGGAATGTACTGTGGCATACACAGGGTGCGTTTGCGCCACTCAATCGTCATGTCGGCGACGCCGAACGCGGCGCGATGCAGCGCGACATACTGGTGCAACTCGTGCACGCCATCGATTGGGCGCAATGTGAATCCATCCGGCAGGAGCGGCGTTGGCAGCAGCCGGTCGAGTGAGCACGCCATGCGGATCATCGATGGATAATCCGGCGCAAACCCATGCGCCGCCATGAGCGCGAGTCGATCCATATCGTGCTCGAACACATCCACATACAGCGTCAGCATCCGATTGGTCTGATCCACAATTTCCTGCGCCCGTTCCGTCGCCCATACCAGCATCAACTCTTCGACGCCCGCGTCGCACGCCGCCGGATGAGCGCACGTGTCGAGCGAATGCCACGGCAACTGGATTACGGCGAATCCCAGCAGATGTCCTGCTTCATCCTCCCACAGACTGGCATTGCGCGGATTGTCGAGCGCCCACGATGCCAGGCGGTAGGGAAGGTCAACTGCGCGCAGACATCGATCGGGGAAGGTCTGTGCCAGTTCTATCATCCGCTCGATATCGGCAGCTCCGGTAAAGGGGCGTATCGTAATGATCATGGCTCGCCCAATGTGAACGCAGGGCGCGCCGTGCGACGCGCCAGATCCGCCAGATAGTCCACCACCGCCGCGAGATCGCGTTCACCATACCCGGCAGCCGTGGCGGCGGCGAAATGTGCCAGCGCAGCCGACGCAACCGGCGCCGGTACGCCGGCATCCTGCGCGGTTGCGATCATCGACCGCAGATCTTTGCGAACGCCGGTGACATCAAATGCCACTTCGCTCGTCTCGCCGAGCAGCGTCGGCTTTTTGCTGCGCAATGCCGGCAGCGCCACCGGTGAGTCCAGGTAGACATCGAGCATTGCTTCGAGACTCAGCCCAAACTGCCGACCTATGGCGAGCGACTCGGCAAGCGCACCCCAGAAGCACGCCATGGTCATATTGAGCACCAGTTTCATGGTGGCGCCGGCGCCCTGCCCACCGAGGTGAATGATGCGCCGGCTCAATATCTGAAGCGCCGGTCGGGCGCGTTCCAGATCAGAGGCTCGCCCGCCGACCAGCGCCAGCAGTTGCCCCTCGCGCGCCGGAGCGACGGTGCCCGATACCGGCGCGTCGAGCAGGTGCGCGCCACGCCGCTCGACGGACTCTGCCAGTGCCAGGATCGTGGCGGTGCGGATAGTGCTCATTTCAATGAACAGGCGACCGGGGACATCTGTTGAAAGCAGACCATGCTGACCGCAGTAGACAGTTTCGACCGCCTGCTCGTCGGTCAGGATGGTGAGGATGATGTCGCTGCGCGCTGCAACTTCTGCGGGAGTGTCTGCCCAAATTGCGCCTGAAGCAACCAGTGCATCCGCGCGCGAACGTGTCCTATTATGAAGTGTGAGCGGGAACCCTGCCGCCAGCAATCGCCCCGCCATCGCCTGACCCATACGCCCAAGCCCAATGAACCCAAGACGTTCCATGCACGATCCTCGTGATGATAGCGATAGAGTAATCCAGGCATATCATACCATGTATGCCATATACGCGGTAGGGGCGCTGGCGCCGGACCATCTCCGGCGAGATCGCCATTGGCGCGAAATAGTATCCGCCGCGGGCAGGCACGGGGACCTGCGCGGGCAGGCACGGGGGCCTGCCCCTACGATGACGGTGGCGTTCGGTGTCGGGGCGCCCGCCTGTGGGCGCCCTGCGCGGGCAGGCACGGGGACCTGCCCCTACGTCTGTGGGTGGGTCTCACTGCCCGCTGTCGTCGGCGCCGATAATCTCGAGGAAGAGTTGTTCGAGTGAGACACGCTGTGGTGTGAGGGCGTAGAGGCGCGCGCCGCTTGCAATGACATGCTCAGCGATCTGTGGCAGTGCGTCTTCGCCGGCGACTTCCAGTTCGATCATTCCTGGTGACGTTTCCTGCGGCGCGCTGCCATTGGCGCAAAACGCTGCCAGGGATGTCAGTAGCCCGTTCGATGCGTCTGCCACCCGCAGTGTCACGCGCACCCTGCCGGCTGCGGCGTCGTGCAGGTTCAGGGTGCGCAACACGCGCCCTTCACGGATAAACGCCGCCCGATCACACGTCATTTCAACTTCGCTGAGGAGATGAGAGTTGAGGAACACCGTCGTGCCGTGCGCGCGCAGATCGCGAATGATGTTGCGCACCAGCATGCGCCCGAATGGGTCGAGCGCCGAGGTCGGCTCATCGAGAAACACCAGTTCCGGCTCGTGAATGAGCGCCTGCGCCAGCCCGATGCGCTGGAGCATGCCTTTGGAGAAATCGGCGAGCGGACGCCGCGCATGCTCTGATAACCCGACAAGCGTCAGCACCTCGGGGATGCGCCGCTGCCGCACCGGCGCGGGAAGACCGCTCAGACGAGCGTGCAGGTCGAGGAACTCGGCGGCTTGCAGCCATTCGTGGAAGCGGAAATGCTCCGGCAGAAAGCCAATCCGCGCCATAGTGCGCGGATCGGCGGGGGTGGCGCCCAGCACGCGCGCGCTGCCTCCGGTCGGCGTCACCAGTCCCAGAAGCATCTTGACCGCTGTGCTCTTCCCGGCGCCGTTCGGTCCCAGGAAGGCAAAGACCTCGCCGCGCGGCACCTGGAGCGTCAGGTCGGCGACGGCGACTTTCGCGCCGTAGACTTTGCGCAGACCGGTTGTTTCAATCACGTAGTCGGACATGGTTGTTTATCCACGAAGGACACGAAGTTGCACAAAGAGGGTGGCGCGTAGACGCTCGCCCCTTGCCGTCGGGCGCCCACGAGGGGCGCGCCTGCGATTGGTGAACGTGCGTTGGGCGCCCACAGGCGGGCGCCCCGACACCGAACGCCACCGTCATCGTAGGGGCAGGCCCCCGTGCCTGCCCGCGCAGGGGCGCCCACGAGGGGCGCCCCTGCGATTGTGCGTTCAGCAACTGCGGGCACGGCAGCGCCGCGCCCCTGCTATCGCACCGACTCTGCCATCGCCAGGAATGTATCGGCGTTCAATCCGCTCCCGGACAGCACATAGAACCGCTCGCCGCGCTGCCAGTAGAGGCTCTGGTACTGCTCTCCCTGATGATCGACGCTCACCAGCAGCCCCGGCGAACCGCCGACTGACACCTGCCGCAGGGCGTTGATGTCTGCCGGGAAGGGAAAGACCAGCGTGGTGCGCCAGTCGATCTGCGCTGCAAGCGTCGCCGCCTGGCGCGGCTCCATGCCCAGCACGCGCAGTGCGGCGTATCCCAGTTGCTGCATCTCCACACCGTCGGGCAGCGTCACCTGCGGGCTGACGCCCTGCACCAGCATCACCTCGTAGCCGTCGCCAGCGTAGCGGGCGCTGACAGCGGGAGACATCTCGGCGACAATCGGTGCGGCGCCGAGCGCATCCGGCAGGGTGACATCGGTGACGCCGGCGAGACGGAGCAGTTCGCGCGCCGATTCGACGTTTACCTGAAACTCGAAGGTTGCACGGTCAGTCACGGCAAACTCAGCGCTGGACGATGGACCAGGCAACACCGGCTGCGCTGGCGTGAACCCGACGAGCGTCGACGCCTCGCTCAGGGATGCAACCGGTTGAGCCTCGGACGAACCGCCGGTCTGCTTCGGCGGCGCGAGGAACAAGGTTTCTCCATCGAAGTTGAGTTGCCGCAACTGCTCCATCCGTTCGTTGGTGACCGGCACAAAGACTACGTTCTGAACGCGGAATACGTTCAGCAGTTGATCGGCGACGGCGCGCACCGGCGGGAATGCCAGCAGCGCGATAATGACTGCCAGCGCAGCCGCCCATCCCATCCAGGGACGCCATATTCGTGTCGAGGTCATGGAAATACTCCTTTGCGATGATGGTAAGTGAAATGAGCGACTGCGGTCCGGCACCGGTCGCTCGCGGTCGATACGTTGGCGTAATGCAGCCAGCGCCATCGGAACATCCGGCGGTACTACGCGCAACTGCGAAGCCGTTTGGTCCGCCAGCGCCTTTAGTGCGGCGCGGCGCGCACGGCACTCCGGGCAGGCAGCCAGGTGCTCCTGCTGCGCATGCAGCGCCTCCGCCGTGAGTTCACCGTCCAGTCCGGCGCGCAACGCGCCATCGTCATAGCATCTGGTCATGGCTGCACCTGCTTTCCAGGCAATTGATCGTCCGTACCGGCGGATCGATGCCGCGCATATGCTTCTGCAAACGCACGTTCGGCGCGAACCAGGAGCGTGCCGACCGAGCCGGGCGCAAGGTCGAGCGCAGCGGCCACTTCGGCATACGACAACCCGGCGTGACGCAGGAGGAGAATCTGCGCCTGACGCTGCGGCAGGGTCGCCAGGGCGGCGCGCACCTGATGGCGCTCCTCAATGCGCTCCACCGCTGCGGAAGGGTCTTCCACAGCGGGCGCCTGCGCAACCCGCTCGATGCGCGCGGCGTCCCGTCGTTCGCTGCGCAGTGTGTTGCGCGCAGTGTTGAGCGCAACGCGACAGAGCCACGGGCGTACCGGTTGATTGGGCGCCGGCGGTCGCCGATAGAGGGTCAGAAACGTTTCCTGCGCTGCGTCCTCTGCTGCCTCGCGCTTCCCGGTAAGCCCGTAGAGCACGCGGTACACCGTCGCATAATGGCGCACGAACAGTTCCTCGAACGCCGCCTCGTCGCCGCGCCAGAGACGTTCGAGCAGCGCGCCATCGCTCTCGTGTTCCGCCATCTTCTGGTTGCTCGCTGTCGCTATCATCGATCCTGCGCCATCGTTTGTTATAATCATACTTGAAACACCACTGCGCCGGTTTTTGTGACATAGGCATGTGACGTTCCAGGACAAGTCAGAGACGAACGGGGGATCACTCGTGTCGATCATCACTGTCAGCAACTTGACCAAATATTACGGCGCTGAACTGATCTTCCGCGATGTCAGTTTTCGGATCACACGCGGCGATAAAGTGGCGATCGTCGGAGTCAACGGCGCCGGCAAGAGCACCCTGCTGCGAATCATTGCCGGGCAGGAAACGCCAAACGCCGGGAGCGTCCATCTGGCGCGCGGGACGCGCCTGGCGTACCTGGCGCAGGAAGCGCGCTTCGATAGCCGACGCACACTGCTCGAAGAAATGCACGCCTCGCTCGCGTATCTCAACGCATTGCGCGATGAAATAACCGCGCTCGAAGCCGCGCTCACGGAGACTGCCCACCCTGACTATGACCACTTAATGGAGCATTACGGCAAGACGCTCCATCGCTTCGAGCATGCCGGCGGCTACGACATTGACCGGCGGATCGCCATGGTCCTCGATGGTCTGGGGTTTTCCGTCGCGCAACGCCATGAACCGGTAGCGCGCTTTAGCGGCGGGCAGAAGACCCGCGTTGCGCTCGCGGCTGCGCTCCTGTCTGACCCTGATGTGCTTCTGCTCGATGAACCGACCAATCATCTCGACCTGGCGGCGCTCGAATGGCTCGAACGTTTCCTGCGCGACTGGGACGGCACGCTGATCGTTGTCTCGCACGACCGCTACTTCCTCGACCGGGTGACGACTCGCACGCTCGATCTCGCGTTCAATCGACTCGACGGCGATTACCCCGCCCCCTACCAGCGTTATCTGGAACTGAAAGCCGCGCGCCTCGAACTCCAGTTGAAACAGTACCGCGCTCAGCAGGAAGAGATCGCTCGAACCGAAGAGTTCATCCGCCGCTTCAAGAATAGCCAGCTCAGCAAACAGGCGCGTGGACGCGAACGACGCCTGGAGCGTCTGAAGGAGGGATGGGAAGGTGGTTCAGGGCGCACCGAAGGGCTGATCGCCCGACCGGAGCAGCAGAAGAAACTGGCGTTCAAACTCGGCTCGAACCTGCGCGGCGCCGACCTGGTGCTGAAGATCGACGGGTTGACCGTCGGCTACCAACAACCCGCCACTGATGCGCAGCCACTGGCGCTGCTCCACGTCCCCAACCTCGAAATCTGGCGCGGACAGCGGGTGGCGCTGATGGGACCGAACGGCTGCGGCAAGACGACCCTGCTGCGCACGATTACCGGCGAACTGCCGCCGCTGCGCGGGCAAGCGCGGCTGGGGAGCAATGTCAGACTCGTCTACTATGCCCAGGCGCATGAGGGGTTGCGCATGGATCAGACCATGCTTGATGAAATCCGCCGCGTTCGACCAGACATGAAGGAATCTGAAGCGCGCACGCTGCTGGGGCGCTTCCTCTTCAGCGGCGATGATGTCTACAAACGCATCAGCAACCTTTCCGGCGGAGAACGCGGCAGAGTGGCGCTCGCGCAACTCATGCTGCTCGGTGGAAACCTGCTCGTGCTCGACGAGCCGACGAACCACCTCGACATCGACGCGCGTGAGGCGCTCGAAACTGTGCTGAACGAGTATGACGGCACGGTGCTCTTCGTCTCGCACGACCGTTCCTTCGTCGATGCCGTCGCCGACACGATCTGGATGGTGCGCGATGGCGCCATCGATGTGTTCGATGGCACATATTCTGAATATGTCGCTGCACGCGATGCCGCGTCCGCTGCTGGCTTACTGTCGAACGGTTCACAAAAGCGCGATGTGGTGCGCGAACCGGGCGCTGGTGCGCCGGCAAAGGAGACACGCGCGCTCAATCGTGAGCAGGAGCGTGAAGAACGCCGCCGGCAGCGTCGCCTTGCGCTGTTGGAAGAAGAGATCGCTGGTCTCGAAGCGAAACTTCGCGGTCTTGAGGAAGCATTGAATACGGCCAGCGCCGCAGGTGATGTGCAACGCGTGACATCGCTGGGGATCGAGATCGTCGAGTTGCAGAAAACCCTGGACATGCGGTACGATGAATGGGCGACCATAGCAGTCTAGAGGAAACGGTGAAGGGAACCTACCTGCTCATTCTGCGGCTCGACCGCGACATTGCGGGGTTGCCCGTCGGTAAACTCGGTGTGTTGGATTTTCCCGCCGGGTATTACCTGTACGTCGGGAGCGCCTTCGGATCCGGCGGGTTGCCTGCGCGCCTGGCGTACCATGCGCGCCGGGAAAAGGCGCGTCCACACTGGCACATCGACTATTTGCGCAAGCATGGGCGACTTGAAGAAGCCTGGAGTATTGCCTGTTCAGAGCGACTCGAGCGCCTGTGGGTCGATGCGTTGAGCGCCGCACCGGTTGTTCAGCCAGTTGCGCCTGGTTTTGGCGCCAGCGATAGCCCGTGTAAAAGTCACCTGTTCTTTTCTCCCGTCCGACCGCAGCCGCGCGTTTTGACCGATACGCTCCTCCAAAGCGTCGAACGGGCGCCGATGGATGTGAAGCGCCTGAATATTGAAATTTACGCCTTTGACAACCCATGATCGACAACCGTCCCTATCCTTCCGATAGCGTGCCTGATGTGGCTGCCATTTTGGAGCAACTACGCGCGGAAGTGCGCGCACAATCCGCAGCCCGCCGACCAATCGGCGATGATGCGTTGCAACGCGCATTGCAACGCAGCCTCGATGACCTCGAAATCTCGCGGGTGGTCAGCGCGCACTGGCCCCTCACCGGGCACACCCTGCCGCAGAAGGCAATGGCGCTGATCAACAAGGTGGTGCGGCGCTACCTGCGCTGGTATATCAATCCGATCGTCGAGCAGCAGAATGCGTTCAACAACGCGGCGGCGCGCACCCTGCGCCTGCTGGCGGAAGCGTACCAGGAACTGGCGCATCAGGTGGCGGAGCAGCGGCAGACCGGCGCGCAGACGCGCACCGATGGGAACGAGGCGCACAACGACGATCATACCGCCACGATTGCCGCAGAGGAACGTTCCGCTGCCGGGATCGATCCCACGATCGCGCCAACCTATGCCGATCTCATGGCGCAGGTGCGCAATCGCGCGACAATGGAGCCTCCCGCTCGTTTCATCGAACTGGAATTGCACGATGCTCTGACTCAGGCGCAATCGCGGCAATTCGTCACTTCGCACTGGCCCCTCATCGGGCGCACGCTTGTCGAAAAAGTGATCGCGCTGCACAACCGGGTGGTGCGCCAATACCTGCGCTGGCTGATCAATCCCATCGTCGAGCAGCAAAACGCTGCCAACGAAGCGTTGACCGCCGCCTTGCACACCCTGATCCGCATCGATGCCGCCTTCCGCGCCGATGTCGCCGCCTTCCGCGCCGAGCGCAAGCGGCAGCGATGACCATGGTGCAATCATGTATGAGTCCACTGCGCACTGGCTGAACCACCAGGGACCCGAAGCGCGCGAAGGGGGAGAACCATGAAGTGCATTTCCTGTGTATCCCTTTGTGACTGCGTAACGCGGAATGTATTCCGCTCCGGGGTGCTGAGTCCTGGTGAGAAATAGCCCGTCATGTCCGATAT
>CALGYB010000111.1 GCA_937935075.1 uncultured Roseiflexus sp.
TGATTAACGCCAAGACGCGAAGGCGCGAAGGAGGGGCGGTTGGGTTGCATATCAATCCGCTCTAGCCAATGCCGGCGAGTGGCGCAGCGGACGGCGGGGGCGGGCTGAAGCCCGCCCTATGCTTGCGGGTCGCATACCCGCTCCCACCCGCGCCAGCGGGCTTCGCCCCCCTCCCCCGTCCCTTCCGCTGCCGGGCGACACGGCGCCCGGCATACCGACCCGCCACCGGTGTGAGGGCGCTTCAGCACCCTTCGTTCCCTCAGCCCGACGCTTGAGCGTCGGGCGTGCGGGCTTCGCGCCCTCTCATCTCGTCTGACTGACCGCAAGTTAGTATCAGTTCTCGGTTCTCGCTTCTCGTTTCTCAGTTCTCGCTTCTCTACCCCATTCCCCTGCAACCGACGTACAATATCTTCAGGCGAAAGGAGGTAGCCATGCGTCGTTTTGTGTTCATCTTCGCAATCGCCTGTACGCTGGCGCTGAACCTGTCTTCTGTGTTCGCCGTCTCCACTGTGCGAGCCGTTCTCTTCTACTCCCCTCGTTGCGGACACTGCCACGTGGTCTTGACCGAGCACCTCCCCCCCGTGCAGCAACGATTCGGTGATCGGTTGCAGATTGTGATGATCAACGTCGATCAACCGCAGGGGGCGGCGCTCTACCGCGAGGCGATTGCCACATATGCGATCCCCGAAGCGCGGCGCGGCGTTCCAACCATGATCGTCGGCGATACGGTGCTGGTCGGTTCGGTCGAAATCCCGCAACGCCTGCCGGGTCTGGTCGAAACGCTCCTGGAGCGCGGCGGCAGCGACTGGCCCCCGCTGCCGGGACTCACCGATCTGTTGCCCGCAGAACCGACGGCGCCGCCGGCGGCGCCGTCTCCCTCACCTGCGTCTGCTGAGACGCCTCCCTTCCTGCGCGACATGCCCGCCAATCTGCTCGCCGTGGTTGTGCTGGCGGGGATGGCGCTTACCATCGCCTGGTCTGCCATTGCCTGGTCGCGTCCGGCACAGGCGCTGGCATCCTGGCGAGACCGATCAATTCCGCTGCTGGCGCTTGCCGGAATGGGAGTGGCGGCATACCTGACGTTTATCGAAACAACCGGCGCCGAGGCAGTGTGTGGGCCTGTGGGCAACTGCAACGTGGTGCAGCAGAGTGAGTTTGCCCGCATTTTCGGCGTCATTCCGGTGGGCATGGCGGGTATGGCAGGGTATGGCGCGATCCTGATTGCGTGGATTGCGGCGCATGGTCTGCGTGGCGCTCCCGCTGAGCGCGCTGCCCTGCTGTTGCCAGTGCTGACGTTGATCGGCGCCTTGTTCTCGATCTACCTGACCTTCCTCGAACCGTTCGTGATCGGCGCCACGTGTCTGTGGTGCCTGACATCGTCGGTCATTATGACAGGGCTATTGTGGCTCAGCATGCCGTACCGCCGGCGCTCGCCGGTAATCGAACGAACCCGGAGATGACGCATGCCCTCGTATGTTCGCACTTGCCCGTACTGCGATGCACTTCAGTCGCCGGAAGCGCGCTTTTGCCAATCATGCGGCAAACCGCTGCCACAGGACAGTCCTGCTCAGGTCTATGCTCCAACGCCTGCGCCGACTGCGCCATCTTCTCCGGCGCCACCAGAAGTCCTTGCGTATGCACGCTCGTACAGGAAGCCTGCGACTGAACCTCTGCCGGCTTTAGGGGCGCTGGCTGCCTTGTTCTTTCTCGGCGGGGCGATTGCTGCTGCCGTGAGCGGCGTATCCTCTTATCTTTACGCTTCTGGGCTGATTGGGGCAACCTTTCTTGTAACCTTCCTTTACTTCTGGTTGTTGGGCTGGAGCAACAGGCGTCGGGGGAAAGAGTTTCTGCAAAGCGGTCGTCCGCTCGTGGCGTGGGTGTACACACCAGAGGAATGGCAACAAGTGCGTCAGTATTTCTATGAACGCATGCGTAGCGACTCGCCACCCTACGGCTGTCTGCCTATCCTGTTCAGCGGAACCGGGCTGCTTGTCGGCGTGCTGGTGGGAATGACCGACAGCAGGAGTCTGGACGAGGCGATAATAAGCGTCCTTCTTGGAACACTCACAGGCGCCGCAGTGGGCGGCATTCTGATACTTCCGACTTTTCTGACCAACCGATCTACCATCGAGAACATGCGACATCCAACCCCGCCAGCGTGCGTCGCATTGGGAAGAAACGAACTCTTTTACGATCGCGTCTATCTGGACACACGCATTCATCCCCTCGACAAGATTGCCGTAAAACGCCAACCGTTGCCCCACCTCGAAGTTATCCAGCGTTACGCAGGCGGTCGCACACACCGCTTGAGCATCGCCTACCACTTCCCGTCCATCATTCTGCTTCCCCCGCGCATGGTGTCCGTCGTCGAGGAAGCGATCCCGCAGATCGCAACGGATGGACGAGCGTCTGCAAGCGAGGATTTCTATGACTGAACCATCAACGCCGCGCCCCTGGCAGCGCACCGCAGAGATTGTCGCAATCACATCGCCGTGGGTGCGGATGATCGCCGAACGCTGGATTGATGATCACGGCAGGGAACTGGACTACTGGCGCGTTGAGCGTGTGCCGTCGGTTATCATCATCCCGATCTGGCGCGCCCATATTCTGCTGCCGCATCCGCAGTTTCGCCCCGGCGCAGGGCGCATGACTCTCGACCTGCCGGGCGGGCGCGTTCCGCCTGGCGCAACGCCACTCGACGCCGCGGCGCCAATCGTGCAGCGTGAACTCGGCATCCCGCCGGCGGCGATAACAACACTCGAATTGCTTAATGAACAGGGATGGATCATCAACAGTTCCTTCTCGAACCAGACACTCTTCGGCGTCGTCGCAACGGTCAATGATGCAACCGACGTTCAGACGCCGCAGATCTATCGTTCGGTCCCCACCACGTTTCAGCACGTTGCAGACCTGATCAACGAACTGGAGTGTCTGCAATGCCGCGCCGTGCTGCAAGAATGGACCCTGCGACAGATCATGGCGAATGCATGGTGAGTACGTGTGTCATTTTTGCTCATGCTATCGTTCATGATTCCGAAGATGCGCATCATTGGCACACGGCTCGTCGTTGTTCATTCGACCAATAAAGAAGGAGCCATCACAATGACGACCAGAATCTCGAAGCCATTCGTCCTTGCCGCCGCCTTCGCACTCACCCTGTTCATTCTCGCCTGTGGGTTCAATGTCAGCACCGCCAACATTGCCGATGCATGGATGGCGACCGACGAGAGCGGGAGCACGCGGGTGACCTCCTACGGACCGACTGACACGTTCTATGCAATCGTGGACCTGCGCAACGCGCCGGACACCACCAATCTCAAAGCGGTCTGGATAGCGGTCAATGTCGAGGGAGCGTCGGCGAATGAGGTGATCAACGAGACATCGGGCACGATGGGGAGCGGATTGTTGCACTTCAAGTTGACCAACAACGGCTTCTGGCCCACCGGTCAGTACAAAGTCGATATTTACCTGAACGACAAACTCGATAAGACGGTCACATTCGAGGTTCGCTGAGGGTCAGCAACATTTCCTGCGTCGTTCGTGATCGCAGCACAACGACCGATCGGGCGCTGACCACATAGTAGGGCTGGCACACCTGCACTTCCTGCCCTGGTTCACGAATATCGTCGGGAGCGGGGCGCGCCGTGTCGATGACACGCCACCACCCTCCCGGCGCCTGCTCCTGGATCACAAAAACCAGCTCCCGCCAGTAGCCATTGATCATCACATACAGGTCGCAGTCGCCGACCGACACGCCACGCAGGCAGTAGGCGACGGCGTGTGAAGTGTACGACGTGTCGGGCGGACCGTTGACGCCGTACCAGTGGACATCATCGCGCCAGAAGCGGCTGCGGTGGATGGAGGGATGGGCTTTGCGGAACGCAATCAGCGTCTTGACAAAACGAAACATGTCGTAATTGCGCTCTAGCAGATCCCAATCGAGCCAGGTAATTTCATTGTCCTGATTATATGGGTTGTTGTTGCCGCGCTGCGTATTCAGGAACTCGTCGCCAGCAGCGAACATCGGCGTACCGTTCGCCAGCATGAGCAGCGTAAAGAAATTCCGCGCCTGCCGACGACGCAGCGCCAGCACCTCCGGCGGCACGTGCTCGTCCCCTTCCC
The DNA here is from genome assembly GCA_937935075.1 of uncultured Roseiflexus sp. Lineage (GTDB taxonomy): Bacteria > Chloroflexota > Chloroflexia > Chloroflexales > Roseiflexaceae > Roseiflexus. The sequence goes on from CALGYB010000111.1 coordinate 4,123, forward strand.
AGCCACAGTTCCAGCTAAAGTTCTGATCGGCGCCATCGGTGTTGTGATGACCGTTTGCCAGGTTATGCTTCCGATTATAGGAAACCAGGTCATAGAGACAGAACCCGTCGTGCGAGGTCACAAAATTGACGCTCTGCGTCGGGCGATATGAGTCGGCCAGCGTATCCGGGAACAGATCGTCGCTGCCATACAAGCGACACATCAGATCACCAACCTTACCGGGATCCCCCTTGACAAATGCGCGCACATCATCGCGAAACTTCCCATTCCACTGGCGCCAGGTCATACCGGGGAAAGCGCGTCCCAGCAGATAGGCGCTGATATCCCATGCTTCGGCGATCAACCGCACCCCGTGACGTTGAGCGAGCATGCTGATCTCGTGGATGAGCGCCGGATCCTCGTGATTGATCGTTCCATCCTCGTTGCGCGCCAGGATCGATGCCAGGTCGAAACGAAACCCATCGACGTGCATCGACTGGATCCAGGTCGTGAGGCTGTCGATGATCAGGGTGCGAACGGCCGGATCGGCGCAGCGCAACGTATTGCCGCAGCCGCTCGCGTTGATATACTGGCGTCGGTCGGACGTAAGCAGATAGTAACTTCGATTATCAATAGCGCGGTAGCAGTACGTCGGACCGCGCTCGTCCCCCTCGCTGGTATGGTTGTACACCACATCGAGCCAGACCTCGATGCCGGCGGCGTGCATGGCTTTGACCATGTCGCGGAATTCGCGGTGCGGATCGTGGACCGCATAGCCGTGATGGGGTGCAAAGAAGTTGAGCGTCATATAGCCCCAGTAACTGCCTTCCTGGGGATCGAATTGATGCACCGGCAGGAGTTCGATTGCTGTTACCCCTAGCTCCAGCAAATACGGAATTTTGCGAATCAGACCGAGGAATGTCCCCCGCTCCTCTGGTGCGACGCCCGAATTGGCGCGCGCGGTAAAGCCGCGCACATGCAATTCATAGACGATCAAATCGTGCGTGTGATACGGGCGCACATCGTTTTCCCAATCATACGATGGATCGCGGCGCGGCAGAACGCCAAGCGGCGCGCGGCCATCGTTCGGTCCCGGGCGCGCCGCCGCTTCCCGGCTGTAGTTCGGCGGAAAAAAAACTTCTGGTGCGTAGGGGTCGAGAACAATCTTCGTTGGATCGAAGCGATGCCCCTCCTCCGGCGCGCGGGGACCGTCCACTCGATAGGCGTAGTAGCGACCGCCAGGAATAGCGGCAGCGGGAACCCAGCAATGCCAGACATGATGAGTCTTATTGCGGCGCGGATCGAGGTGATGACGGTAGATCGGCGTCACGAAATCGTCGGCGCTGTAGATCAGCAGCGTCACACTGGTCGCGTGCCGCGAGAAGAGGGCGAAATTGTACCCTTCACCCGCCGAAACCCAGGTAGGACCAAAGGGCGCAGGCGAACCTTCGCTGCGCTCCCAGGCGGAAGGTTGATACCACAACGCCGATTCTCTGGAGAGCATACTGTATGATACCACAACGGCGCACAGCGCAATTCTGCGCGGCAGTCGCGTTGTGCGTGGCAGGCAAGAGGATTCTTCCCCCTATTATAGTGCGGTTTATGCCGGTCGAGAAACAAAAAAGCGCGTGTGAAAGAGTGGAGCGGCGGACGCTGGCTGCGACAGGCTCAGCCAACGTCCGCCGCAAGACGGTCACCACGGACAAGTATTGTGCAACATCGGGTTGATCGCTCTATAAGCCCGCACGCCCGACGCTCAAGCGTCGGGCTAAGGGAGCGAAGGGCGCTGAAGCGCCCTCATTCGGACGGGTCGGTATGCCGGGCGCCGTGTCGCCTGGCGGCGGAAGGGGCAGGCGACGGGCGCGAAGCCCGTCGGTGCGGGTGAGAGCGGGTATGCGACCCGCAAGAGTAGCCCGCCCCTGCCGTCCGCCGCGCCACTCGCCGGCACCGCCTAGAGCGGATTGATCATGGGCATCAATCCAACCGCCCCTCCTTCGCGCCTTTGCGTCTTTGCGTTGATCACCATGCACCCGATCATCCGCCATGCGTCGTGTCGCCCGGTGGCGGAAGGGGCGGAGGAGGGGACGCGCCCGCCGGCGCGGGTGAGAGTAGGGCGGGCTTCAGCCCGCCCCCGCCGTCCGCCGCGCCACTCGCCGGCATTGGCTAGAGCCTGTTATGCACTTCAGAGATAAACGTGGTATGATTTCAGCGTGACACGTAAACCCTATCCAAGTGATGTGAGCGACGCGGAGCGCTGAGCCGGTCGAAGCGCGGAGCGGGCCTTCGTCGCTTCGACCGGCTCAGGCGCCGCGCTCCCTCCCTGACCTTCATGACCGAAGACGCCCCGCAGCGCGACCACTCGCTGCGCCCCCCCCTTTCCCCCCCTGCGGGGGGGGCAGGGGGGGCGATTGCATCGTCCGCGCTTCGGCAGGCTCAGCGCATCGCACGGGAGCGCCCTGGCGCATGATGCCCAGCGCTCCGCCGCTGTGCGCCGTGGGGCGCCGTCTATCAGCAAACCCAGCGCTGACTGAAGGCCGGGGTCTTTGCGATGCTCGTCCATGATCTGCACGCGCCCCCCCCTGCCCCCCCCGCAGGGGGGGAAAGGGGGGGGGCGCGCCTGCGCGCTTCGACCGGCTCAGCGCACCGCCGCGCGCGGCGATCGTTGACGCGCGCACGATGCAATCGCCCCCCCCCTGCCCCCCGCGGGGGGGGAAAGGGGGGCGGCAAGGTCCACGTGGCTGAAGCGGTTCATTACCGTTATGCTCGAAAGTACATAACAGGCTCTAGAGCGGATTGATCATGGGCATCAATCCAACCGCCCCTCCTTCGCGCCTTTGCGTCTTTGCGTTGATCACCATGCACCCGATCATCCGCCATGCGTCGTGTCGCCCGGCAGCGGAAGGGGCGGGCTACAGGAAGCAAAGCCCGCTTGCGCGGGCTGGACGCATTCCTGCACTAGTACCCGCCGCGTCTACCTCGGCGCAGCCCCGCAGGGGCTTGGGTGTCCTCAGCAAGGGCTTCAGCCCGTAGCGTCCCCCGACGGCGCGGGCTGGAGCGGGTATGCGCTGCGCTGGCGGGGAGTGGGCTTCAGCTCGCTACTTCTGTCCCCCGCGCCGTCTGCCTACGCGGTCTGGCGCGGACGATGCCAGATGATCGTCTCAAAAACCGTCACGGTTGGGCGGGAGCGTGTTGGATCAGGCCTTTTTTCATCAGGAAGCCGCTCTCATAGAGCGATCAATCAGATGTGGACCAATCATTGCCCTTGGTGACTGTCTAGCGGCTGACGTCGGCTGAGCTGGTCGAAGCGAATGTCAGCCGCTCCACATCCTTGATTGTGCGGGTTTTGGTTGATTGCTCTATCAGACGTGTGGGTCATGTGTTGTGGAAAAAAGATGAGGGAAAAATGTGTATCAGGACGCCGTGCACTTTCCGGCCAGATATGCAAACGTTTCTGGAGGATGCACAACGTGTCGATAGATACTAATGCGCGGTCATTTGTATGATACTGCCGGGGTGTTGCGGGCTAAAGCCCTCGCTGAGGACGTGAAAGCCCCTTCGGGGCTACTGATGCCAATGCGCAGTCATACGCCCACAACCGCCAACGCGCGTCGTGGATCGTTACGCCTTGCGAATCGGGCGCTCGAACATCTTGTCTGACTGACCACAAGTTGGTATAAGCGACCGGAAGATCGTGCATTGTCACGCAGTGGGTTTTCAGCCCCACGCTTAAAGCGAAGTTTGCCCACACGCATTCTTGATCAGCCTAGTAAGACGTATCGCGCTGCGAAGGGAATATCGCAGCATATATGCGCCGACCCGCCAGCCTCCTAATCCACACGCGGGAAACTGTCTCTGCTGACGTTGTCGGTAGCGGCGGTTCCTCCTGCGACCGGATGGAGGGTTATTAGCCACGTCGTGTACGTGATCGTATCACCGCTCACCCTGGTCTCGAATCGGAGCGTGTCTCTGAATTTGCGAAAACTGGCATTGACTGTGAATTCTCTGCCATTCCATTCAGATCCCGTGCTGAAGTAGATAGTGTACACGCCATCGGTAATGCCGCTCAGAGTCAGCGAGTCGCGTGATCGGATATAAGCGGAGGCTTGAGGAACGCCATTTATTGTCAGAATGATGATGCCATCGCGTTCAGTCCCATTCTCGACGGTCAGTTCCCCCATGCCATCGCGTCGTGCTCCAGGTTGAAGCACGCCAGTCATGGGGCGAAATGTACCCGGAGGGAGGGCGCTACACGGCTTCCCGAGCGTTACTTGTTGCGCATCAGCCAGAACCCAACCGGTCAGAGATTGTGCGCGATCACGCACTTTAAGCCAGGTGCAGCTGTTGAATTGACCGATGACATCGAGTGTTGCAGACTGACCAATCTGACCCGTCTCAGCATACTCTGTCCCCGGACCTTCACGAACAGTGAGCGCGTTGCCGGTTACCACTGCATCCGGCGCCGGCGGTGATACCGGTTGGGCGATGGCTGATCGAACGTCGCTCCCCAGCAACCCGAGCAGAACTTGATACGGTGGGGGATTTTCAGGATGCCGCTCAAAGCGTGCACGCTCGAACCATTGAACCTGGTATGTTTTGCCGTCACTGAGGGTTTCCTCAACCACGTCGCTCAATGGCAATCCAAACAGAGCTAGGCTTTCGGCGGGCGTTTTTCCAGGTCTTCCATCGAGCTCAAGTCCGTTCGTGCGCCAATATGATAAAAAAGCGCCACAGACGTTGTGCCCTGTTTCGGGGAAGAAACGACAACCTGGTTGCGGCGCACTTCTGGGAAAGGCAAACCAGTCGCGTCCCTGTGAATTCAAACGGTCTACTCCCAGACGACCAAGTAAAACATCATAAGGACGCTGATTCTCGGGATGGAGTTCAAGACGGTTTCGCTCAAACCATTGGACCTGAAATGGTCTGCCTTCGATCAGTTCCTCCTGGAGGGGACTGATGGGGAAGCCAAACACCGGTAGACCGCCATTTTGCTCCCAAAACTCACGGATACGACCAGAGATGCAGAAACCTGTTTCTGGGAAGCAACGCTCATCTGTTTGCGCCTCAACGCGGGGAACGAGCGCCAGCATTACGGTAAGACCTGCCAGCAGCACTATCAGAAAAGTGCGGGATCGCTCAGAATCAGGGAGAACAGGATTCATTGCCGATATCTCCTTGAGCGGGTAGGGTAAGGTTCAGCCCCCCTGCCAGGTCAAGGAACGCAGGCTGTAATGCCGACCTGTGGAGAGATCAGGGCTGGAATATGGACACCACGCTATTATGCTATCACTTTCAACGTATCGGGTCAAGAGGCTGAAGACTACAATTCCCCCGCTTTTTCAAGCAGCGGCACGACCTCGCCGGGATTCTCGATGATCGCCTCGGGATGGATGTCGGGCGGCAGGGGAAACTCCGGGCTGCGCACCCAGATGGCGCGCATGCCTGCTTGCTGTGCGCCGCGGATGTCTTCCTTCGGGCTGTCGCCGACGAAGACGGCATCTGCCGGGTTCACGCCAAGGCGCTCGAGGACATGCAGAAAAATGTGCGGGTTCGGTTTCCAGATGCCGAAATCACCTGAAAAGACGGCATACTCGATAAACTGCCATAACCCCAGTGTTGCCAGGTCTTCGCGATGCAGGTCGCCGGGCCAGACGGTGTTGGAAATCAGACCAACCCGAACGCCGCGCGCCCGCAGTTCCGCCAGCGCCGCCGCTGCGCCCGGCATGGCGCTGACGCCATCGCGCAGCGGACGGGCATAGTGATGGACGGCTTCGATCAGCGCGCCATCAGAGAGCGCCAGCTCGTGGTCGGCAGCGGCAGCGGCGATCCAGTCGATGGCCCGCAGGTTGATGCGCCCGCCGGTCGCCTGTTCCCATCCCTGCTCCAGCCGCTCGAACATGTGCGCAACGAAGGACTCTTCCTCGGCGGTGATCGGATGCCCCTGCGCCACCAGATAGCGGTACAGACCTCGAATGCCGCTCTCCTCGAATGCGCGCCAGGTTCCGTCGCCGGGGCGCGGATATGCGAGCAGCGTTCCGCCCATATCGAACACAACCGCCCTGATCATGGCTTTCTCCCCGCAGCTTCGACAATCTGGCGCAACCAGTCCTGCCAGATGCGTCGATTTTCGATCACAATCTGCCGCACCCGTTCCAGATCGCCGTCTTGCGCCGCTTGGTGCGACAACGCCAGCGACTCCTGGAACGCGCGCGCCATATCGGCGACGGCGCGACGCATTTCAGCATTCAGCGCGCGCTGGCGTTCGAGTTCGGATTGCAGGTAGGCGATCAGACGCCGTGCCTCCTCGATCGTCAGGTTATCTTCCAATTCCATTGTCCATTCTCTGCTGCACTGCTTGAATATGTCGCCGCAAAGATGCAAATGAGCGACGTCGCTATCGCGCTTCTTTGCGTCTTCGCGCTTTTGCTCCAGCCTGCATATGTGAGAAACCCCTATGCTATGCGCCGTTGCCAGAGCGCGTACAACAGCGGAATGCGTACGCAATCATATGCCGGCAAGTAGCGGACTGTGCGCCCGCCGAAGCCTTTTTTGAACCGATAAACGCCATAGAGCGGATCGTGCTCCGCCTCTGCCTCGAGGCGCGCGCGCGCGGCGGAATCGGCAACCGCGGCGGCCTGTCCGAGCACGTCGGGAATGCCCCAAAAATCGTAGCGGGCAGCGCCGCGCGCGCGCGCCCACTGGATCGCGCGCCACTGAATGGCATGCTGTGCGCCGCACCGCAATCCTTCGCTTGTCGAGCCGCTGTACAGGTAGATCGCCGTTGCGCCCCACGCCGCCGTCATCGCGGTTGCAACGGTCGCGCCGTTGCGTTCCGCCAGCCACAGCCGCACGGCGTCGCCAAACAGTTCCAGGACGTTGGCATAGTATGCGCGTGTGTGAATGGCGAATCTGGCGCGCGCGCCGGTTTCCTGCATAATGGCGTAGAAGACGTCGAGATCGGCGGGCGCGTCGCCTTCCCGCACTGTCACCCCTTCCCGCGCGGCGCGTTTGATGTCGGCGCGATGCCCTTTGCTCATGCCCGCAAGCAGACGTTCGGGTTCCGGCGTCAGATCGAGATGAATGGTGCTGCGCGGCTGAATGGGCGCCATCGGCTGCATGGCGCGCCCGGTCAGCATGGCATCGAGGGCTGCGACGCAAGGAGCATCTTCCGCCAGATTCGGTTCGATACGCACGAACACTGCGCGGCGACGGCGTCCCAGGCGCAGCAGATCATCGAGCAATAGCGTATCGATGTGCGTGTCGCCGCTGAAGAGCGGACCGCGCGGCACGTACAGCACACTCAGACCAAACCGCCGTTTCTCAAGCGCCAGCGCGCCGGCGCGCACGACGCCCCCGGCGCTGATCGCCCGCAGGTGCGGCGTCCAGCCGAAGCGTCCTTTCAGATCGCCCCAACCCGACGATTGCAGCAGATGACCGTCGGGGTGCGCCAGAACGAATGCATCCCAGGACGACCGATCCGGCGTGACGGCCGTTGGCTCGGAGACGAAGGCTGCGCGTTGTGGATGCTGCTCGATCACATAATCCGCCATATGCGTTCAGCATACCCGTTGCGGCTCCGCGCCAGCGTTGCGTGGTATGCGGTAATGGCCGCTTCCATCGCCGTTGTCCCGCCAAACAGGGCCGCCATCTGACTGCGGTAAGCCGCGATTGCCGCAATTTTCGTCTGTAGCGCCGCCGCATCGAACGACACGAGTTCAGCGACCAGCGGCGTTCCGATCTCCGCCAGGCGTCGCTCAATGGCGCCGGAGGTCAGAGCATAGTTGATGTCGTCATAGAACGCAATGCGGTCTGGCGGGCAGGCAAGCGCTGCTTCGAAGACCGCCAGGTGATCGACGTGATTGCCGACGCCGAGCGGGGCGTAGATCGTCGCGCGCGGCGCGCGTTCGATCAGCAGGGTCAACAGATCACGCGCCTGTAGCGACAAGGGATCATCAGGCTCGGGCGAGCGATAGAGCGAAGCGCGACTGCAATACGCCTCCGGCATGCGATAGATGGCATCGAGCCAGCCGATACGGACAGAATCGACGCCCAGGATCGCCATTGCAGCCGCGTCTTCAGCCAATCGCACCCGCAGCACCTCGTCCGGCGCGAGTCCCCACTCGGCATGGAACTCAACCGCGACCGCATTGAAGACCGTCTCGGGCGGCGGCGGCGCAGTGCAGAGCGTGATCACCAGCGTCCGTTCGGGAGCGACGGCAATCGCCCCGCCGCACGACAGCGCGGCATCATCGAGGTGCGGCGAGAGGTACACGCGATCATAGCGCGCCAGGTCGAGATCGGTCACGTGATCAGCCATCTACAGCATGTCTCGAAACGATCGACGCGAAGACGCAAAAGCGCAACGTTTCACCATCGTGTCTTCCACCTTTGTGTCTTCGCGTCCTTGCGTTCGCTATCTGATACTAATGTGCGGTCATTGTGACAACATTGACTTCACGGCACAAAGCGGTAACCACGAAGGTCACCAGGGGACACGAAGGACATGCGCTTCATGTTTATTCACCTTTTTATTCCTCTTCGTGCACTTCGTGTCCTTGGTGGTTAAGCCTTCCATGACTTCCACGAAGGTCACTAGGGGACACGAAGGACATGCGCTTCATGTTTATTCACCTTTTTATTCCTCTTCGTGCACTTCGTGTCCTTGGTGGTTAAGCCTTCCATGACTTCCACGAAGGTCACCAAGGGACACGAAGGAAAGGAAAGGCGCTTCGTTTTTCTTCCCCTTCGTGCGCTTCGGGTCCCTGGTGGTGAAGCCTTTCATGACTTCCACGAAGGTCACC
>CALGYB010000112.1 GCA_937935075.1 uncultured Roseiflexus sp.
GCCGACGCCTGCACCCACCGAGGCGCCGACGCCTGCACCCACCGAGGCGCCGACGCCTGCACCCACCGAGGCGCCGACGCCTGCACCCACCGAGGCGCCGACGCCTGCACCCACCGAGGCGCCGCCTGCGGCGACCGAGGCGCCGCCTGCGCCCACAGCGCCGCCTGCGCCTTGAAGGAGCCATTGCTGGTAAGGTGCGCCTTCTAATTACTAAGCGCCTATCCGGAAAAGTTGGGTAGGCGAAGGCATTGCCTTCGCCTACCCGGTCAAGACGTTCGAGCGCTCGGTTCGCAAGGCGTAATGATCCACAACGTGCGCGGGCTTCACCGGGCGATGCCGGATGATGTTCTCAACAACCATTATGGTCCAAATGACCGCGCATGAGGATAAGCGTAGTCCGGTTCGCAGGCATAAGCGTCGGGTTGTTACAAATCCCTTACAAAACCCCCTTCCCGTGTATCCCGTGCACTTGCTACACTGCCAATGGAACTCACGATCAATGCCGCGCATGACCGCGCAATTTCGGTGAGAAGTGTGTGGGAGATCTGGAGCACAGTATGGCGGTTCTCGAAAAACTTGGCACGATCGACAAGGCGCGTCTGATCGCCGACTATCAACTGCTGCATCAGACCAACCCCATCACCCGCCTGGCGCGCCATTATCGTGACCGTCTGCTCAAAGAGTCGAACCTCGATCAACTGGTCACCCTGCCGCCGGCCGCGCTGCGCTCACGCATCGATGCGCTGGTCAATGGCATGATACTCGAGGAGGGTCGGGTCATCTCAGGGCGTGATCGCGCTGAGGTGATCAACATCATCCTCGATGAAACCGTGGGTTTGGGTCCGTTGGAGGCGCTTATGCGCGATCCTGGTGTGACCGAAATCATGGTGAACTGGGTAAAAGCCGGGGACGATGATATCGAAGGCTGCGCGCGCGTCTATGTCGAGCGTGGGGGGACGATTCAACTGGCGCCGGAGATATGGTTCGAGAACCGCGACCATATCCTGCACATCATCGACCGGATCGTGGCGCCGCTTGGACGGCGCATCGATGAAAGCGTGCCCATGGTCGATGCGCGCCTTCCTGATGGCAGCCGCGTCAATGCGGTCATCAACCCGCTGGCGGTCGATGGTCCGCTCTTGACCATCCGCCGTTTCCGGCGTGACCCCTTCACTATCGATGATCTCATCGCACTCGAGACCCTCACGCCCGAGATGGCGGAGTTTCTCAAGTACTGCGTTGTTGCACGGCGCAACATCCTGGTGAGCGGCGGCACGGGAAGCGGGAAGACGACGCTCCTGAATGTGCTGGCGTCCTTTATTCCGGCATGCGAACGCATTGTCACGATCGAGGATGCAGCCGAACTGCGGTTTCATCGCACCCATCCGCACGTGGCGCGCCTCGAGGCGCGTCCGCCGAATGTCGAAGGCGCTGGCGAAGTCACGATTCGCCAACTGGTGCGCAACGCGCTGCGTATGCGCCCGGATCGGATCATCGTCGGCGAGGTGCGCGGCGCTGAGGCGCTCGACATGCTCCAGGCGATGAACACCGGCCACGAAGGCTCGATGACGACGGTGCACGCTAACTCGCCGCGTGATGCGTTCAGCCGCCTGGAGACGATGGTTATGTGGGCTGAGGGCGCCAGGGAGCTGCCGCTCAGCGCCATTCGCGAACAACTCGTCGGCGCGCTCGATATTGTCATTCAACAGACGCGCCTGCCCAACGGTCGTCGCAAGGTTATCAGCATTTCCGAGGTTCAGGGCATACGCCACGGTGAAGTCGAACTGCGCGATATTTTTGTGTTTCACAGCAGTGTCGATGACAAAGGTCAGGTGCTTGGCGAGTTTACGGCAACCGGCGCCCTGCCGCGGTGCCTGCGCAAGATTGAACCGGCGCGCGGTGCACTCGATCGTCTGTTCAAGTCGAATTATCTGCGTGATACGCTTGGACCGGAGATTCTGCAAAACCCGGCGATTACCGAGATTATGGTCAATGGTCCGTTTGATGTCTGGATCGAAGAGCGCGGCAAACTGCGTCCGGCGCCGGAGATTCGCTTCCGCGACCATCACCATCTGCTGAATGTCATCAACACGATCATCGCGCCGCTGAACCGTCGTCTTGATGAGTTGAATCCGATGGTCGACGCGCGTCTGCCGGATGATGAGCGCTTTCCCGGCGGCGGGCGCATCAACGCCGTTCTCGACCCGATTTCACTGGTTGGTCCGGTGTTGACCATCCGGCGCTTCAGCCATACCCCATTTACGCTCGATCGACTGGTGGCGCTTGGCAGCATGTCGCCACAAATGGCGGCATTTCTGCGCGCGTGTGTTCGCATCAGGCGCAACATGCTGATCTCTGGCGGCACCGGCAGTGGGAAAACCACGCTGCTGGGCGCAATCGCAAAGGAGATCGATCTGCAGCGTGAGCGCATTATCACCATCGAAGACGCCGCAGAACTGCGCATTGGCGCGCCAGGGGACCATGTGCTCGGTCTCGAGACCCGTCCGCCCGACCGGTTTGGCGAAGGTGAGGTGACGATCCGCCAGCTGGTGCGCAATGCACTGCGTATGCGTCCGGACCGGATTATTGTTGGCGAGGTGCGTGGCGCCGAGGCGCTCGATATGCTGCAAGCCATGAATACCGGGCATGAAGGCTCGCTCACCACGCTGCACGCTAACTCGCCTCAGGAAGCGTTCAGTCGATTGGAGACCATGGTTCTCTGGGCGCGCGAAGCCGAGGCGCTCTCGCTTTCCGCCATCCGACGCCAGTTGTGCACGCTCGATATTGTGGTCCAGCAGGCGCGTCTTGCCGACGGCAGCCGCAAGGTCGTCGCTATTGCCGAAGTGGTTGGTCTTGATGAGCGTGACCAGGTGCATGTCGAGGAGATTTTTCGGTTCGAGCAACATGGCATCGATCCTGACGGCCAGGTGGTGGGTGAGCATGTTGCAACCGGCTACGTGCCGCGGGTGCTGGAAAAGTTGCGTGCATATGGCATCACGCTGGAGGAAAAGGCATGGCGCAGCCGATCATGACCATCGTGACCGAACGCCTCGTGTTTCCGATCCGAATGCCGGCAGTGCGGATGCTGTGGGTTGCAATGCTCATTGCAACCATGCTCCTGCCGACATCTCCGGCAACGGCGCAGCGGACCGGGCAGGCGCTCGATTCAGGAAATAGCGACGTGGTCCTGATTATCGACAACTCCGGCAGCATGAAGCAAAACGATCCGCAGAACCTGCGTCTCGCCGCTGCCAAGCTCTTTATCGATCTATCGGACCGACGCGACAAAATTGGCATTGTTGTTCTCTCCGACCGTATGCGCACGCGCTCGCTGACGAAGAATCTTGTCCGTATCGGCAGCCGGCGGGAAATCGATGAGTTGAAGGGACTGGTCGATGCGCTGCGCAACGAGCCAAAAGGTCAGGAGACGCATATGGGAACGGCGCTCGATCTGGCGTATGACCTGCTCGACGCAACGCCGGGATCGAACCGGGGCGCCAACCAGCGTCAGTTTGTCGTGCTCCTCAGCGACGGGTTGCCAACGGGCGTCAGGCAACGTGAGCGCGTCGATCAAGCCGTACAGCGCTTCCGTGAGCGACGGTACTGGAAGATATTCTCGATTGCGCTGGGCGATGAAGCGGATCCGGCGTATCTCGACGAGAAGGTGTCCTCTCCCTCCGGGGGGCAGGTGGTCGTCGCCCGCCATGCCGGTGAACTGCTCGACCGGTACCTTGACGTGTACGCGCGCGCCGGTGATGACCGGTACATCGATTACGTCACAGTGCAGCCGAACACGCTGGCGCCGCTGGTTGACGTGCGGCTGGATCACCAGCCGACGCAGATCGGCGTCGTGCTGGTGCGTGGCGACAACAATGCTAGCATCAGTAGTCTGATGGCGCCAGAAGGGGCGGATCTGGTGCAACCCTACTACCAGAATAGCGTGCGGCGCGGGGCTGAACCGGAATACGAACTGTATACGGCAATGTCAACCGACCAGGTGTCGCTCGTTGGGCGCTGGATGATCAATGTTGATCGTCCTGATGCGTTGCCAACCACGATTGCCGTGCTGAGTCGCTCGCGGCTACGCATACGGATGCCAGCGCCGGCGCCGCTGCGTGACAACGAGGATACCAGTCTGCGCTACCATCCGGTCGGACGACCGCTACTGTTGGTGGTTGGGGCGCAGGTTGCCGAACGAAACTACGATCAGCATGTCACTACTCCCTACCTGTACCGCTGGGTGGCAGGCATGGCGCCGGCAGCGCAAATGCTCACGCCGTTCGAGGGTCCACCCATTGTGCTGGTAGACGATGGACGCGCCTATGATCAGCGCGCAAACGATGGACGTTACAGCGGCGTACTGCCGCCTTTCTCCACTGAAGGGGATTATACGTTGCGTCTGGAATTCCCTGGGGCGCACCCGAACCCTATCCATGTACAGAAAGACTACATCGTGCGCGTGGCTACGTTGCCGACCATGACGATAACGCTGCCGCCGGCTGCGACAACCCTGCCGATCGATACGCCATTGACTGCCTGGATCGATCTGCCCGGGAGGGCGGACTTCGAGATTGTGAATGTGATGTTCCCAACAGCGTTTGTGCAGCGTCCCGACGGGGTGCTCGAAACGCTGGAGATTGAGTCGGTGGACCGCGGACGTTTCCGTTTCCGCTACACACCCGGCTGCGAGGGACAGTACCGCATCAATATTGCGGCAGAGGTGCATGGGCGAGGTGCAATGGGGGACATCCGGTACATCGACTATGCCGACGCCCTGATCGGCGTACCAAAGGCGACGCCGATCGTTGAGATCAGCGCTGCCTTCACCGGCACGCTGGTCTACGACCGGCGAGGCATGTTGAGCGTTCCTCTAAAGATCGCATCACGCTCTCCACAGGAAGAGCGCCTGGTGATCACAGTGACCGACCCGGCAGGCGCGATCACGGTGCCGGCGGAGGTGCTTTTGCAGCCCAACGAGTCCGTGCAGCGCACGATCAGCGTGCGACTGTCGGAGAAGGATCGCCCCTCACGCGGCGTCGCGCTGCTCCGGCTGACGGCGCCAGAGCAGCGCGTGATTGTTCAGGGTGATACCATCAGCGTCGCCTATCGCGCGCCTGCCGGTCTGATGGCGCCGCTTCTGTTGGCGCTCGTTGCGGCAGGCGGCGGCGGTTTCATCCTCTACCGCCGCCGTCGCACTCGTCGTATGCTCGCTCCATCGCCAGGAGCACTGAGGAGGCTGGCATGAATCCGTCTGGTGTGGAACCCGCTGTGCTGTTTGGTCTGTGTGTCTTTATGCTTCTGGTGAGCGGCTACCATCTGGTGCGTGCGCTTCAGGCGCGTGAGCAATTGATTGCGCGTGCCGAAGACCTGGGCGCCGATCCAGAGGTGCTGAGCGATCCGCTGCGACGGCAGAGTTTTCTGGTGCGCTGGGCGGATCGCTATGATCGATCACCTCAGGTGCAGCATCTTCGTGAACAATTGCGCCGCGCCGCCGTTCCGTGGAAACCGTCGGACTACTACGCGATTCGGGTGGGCGTGAGTTTTATCGTTGTCATCATCTGCTGGATGATGCTCGATCTGCCGGTCTTTGGCGCCGCATTGGCGGGCGCAGCCGCATATTTCATTGTGCCGCGCATCTTTTTCTTCCTGCGACAGAACGCCTACGTGCGGGCGTTCAACAAACAGTTGGTTGAGGTGACACAACTGCTGGCAAATGCGCTGCGGGCTGGTATGTCGATCCAGCAGGCAATCGGCGAGGTGGCCGAGCGTGTGCCCGAGCCGGCGCGCAGCGAATTCCGGCAGACCCACCACGAACTGCTGCTGGGAGACAATCTGCCGCTGGCGCTGCACGACATGCGGCGGCGTGTGTGCAGCCGCGACCTCGATGTGCTGATCAATGCGATTGTCGTTCAGCATCAGGCGGGCGGCAATCTCGTGCGCGTGCTCAATGGCATGGCAAATACCCTGAACGAGCGGCAACGCCTGGAGCGTGAAATTGACTCGCTCACGTCCGAAGCGCGTTTCTCGGCGCTTGTCGTGATGGTGTTGCCGATTTTTTTCCTGTTGATGATCCGCGACACGCCGCTCGGTGAAGCATTGTTCCAGACGGTTATCGGGTGGGTGTTGCTGGGAGTGTTCGCTGTGGTGCAGGTTGCCGTCTACTTCCTGATCCAGCGCGTCGCGCGGATTGAAGTCTGAGGCGGAAAATAGCAGAGAGGTTGCACTGCAACGTTCTCTCAGGCGGGAGGCGAGGGGCAAGAGGCGAGGGGCAAGAGGCGAGGGGCGAGAGGCGAGAGGCGGGAGGCGAGGGGCGGGAGGCGAGAGGCGAGAGGCGAGAGGCGAGGGGCAAGAGGCGAGGGGCAAGAGGCGAGAGGCGTTACACCTGCCAACGTTGAACGTTGAACGTTGAACGCGGCAAGGTTGCACGTAGGGGCGTGGCGGCGCTATGCCTGTGGAAAGGCTCAAGTGCGGGATGACAACGCAGGGGCGCCTCCCTGTGAGCGCCCACAGCGACGCCCACTCCCAGTAGTCTTGGGGGTAGAACGCTGGCACGTTGCCCGTTGCATGTTCGCATGCAAGACGGTGCGCAGGTCGAAGGCGGTTCTCGCTGCGCTCTCTGTGGCTCTGTGGTGAATTCCACAGGTATGAAGGTTGAAGGTGCGAAGATTGAACGCACGAACATCAAACAATCCAGGGAAACAGTCCCTCGTGCCGCTTCGCGCCCTTCGTGGATCATCCAGCGGACGAGGCAGGAGGCGGGAGGCGAGGGGCAAGAGGCGAGAACAGCAGACACGTTGCATCGCAACGTTTTGCCGGGTGTTGCACTGCAACGTTCTCTCAGGCGGATAGGCGAACGTTGCACGTTGCACGTGGGCGATGTGAAGTTTGAAGGCGACCTGCGGCGTCCGGGTGTTGTGCGGGCGCCGATCAGGGCGTTGCATAGTGAACGTTGAACGCAGGAAGGTTGACCGTTCAACTGCGTATATTCAGGAGGGAGGAGTATGAACGCACGACTGAACCGGCGTATCTGGCAGCACCAGGGCGGTGCGGAAGCAGTGGAGATCATCGCATTGATCGCCGTGTGCCTTGCGCTGCTGGCTGCCATCGGACTGGGGTTCAACGCACGCGGCAGTGATCTGGGCGCAGCCGCAGTTGGAACGTTGACCCGGTTTGCCTCCGAGCAATCGCCGAATATCGGGAATGTCGCTATCGATGGTCCTGACGTGCAGGGTCCTGGCATCTTGCCGATCACTGCCCCCGCCATTGGCATTCCTCGGATTGTCGTCCAGCCGCCGCGTATATCGGGTCCGTCTCAACCGCAACAATCCGCGAATCAACCGGTCCAGCGGCAATCCGCGCAACAAGGAACAGGCAATCCGTTGCTGGACTTCTGGAACAGTCTAGCAGGCTGGGTGCAGGGCGCCATCCTTGGTCTGGCCGGCGCAGCCGTAGCAGTTGTGGCATTCCTTGGGCTGGTGGCAGCAGGGGTGATTACGGTCGCCTCGG
>CALGYB010000113.1 GCA_937935075.1 uncultured Roseiflexus sp.
GGGGGGGAAAGGGGGGGACGTTGATGCCCGTCATCGCCGGCGCGCGCTGCGGGGCGTCTTCGGTCATGAAGGTCAGGGAGGGAACGCGGCGCCTGAGCCTGTCGAAGCGACGAAGGCCCGCTCCTCGTCGCTCACATCGCTTGGATAGGGTTGACGTGTCATGCTGAAATCATACCACGTTTATCTCTGAAGTGCATAACAGGCTCTAGGGCGCGGTCAGGAGTCCACAGGGCACGCCTGCCGTGCGCGTTGACCGTTGCGCCTGGCTCAACGAACGCTCGAACGCCTTGGCTGACTGATCGCGTTTAGTATTATCTGATAGCCCGTTCCAGGAGCAAACGCCATGCGCCACTTTCTCGCATCTCTGATTGCTGTCAGACACCCTGATGAGGACGCTCAACGACGCGGGCAGAACGTCATCTTGCTGGCATATGGGTTGATCCTTACGAGCATCTTACTGGCAGCCTATGTTACAGTTGCAGGCGCGCCTGTATCGCGCGTCGCTATTCCCATCATTGCCAGCTTCGTCGTGCAGACGACCGTGATCATCCTGGCGCGCAACGGACGGGTCAATCTGGCAGGCGGCATTATAGTTGGCATGGCAATTGTGGGCATCGTTGGCTCCGCAATACTGAATGCCGATCAGCTCGTTACACCGCTGTTCTTGCCGGCGCCTTTGCTCATCGCTACCGCAGTGCTGCCGCCGATTGGCGTCATCGCCACGCTGCTCGGCGCTCTGACAGGCATCGGCGCCTTGATCGTCGCATTGCCGCCGCCAGAAAATACAATACTGCGCAATGCACTGTTTGTTGGCATCGGGCTGCTCTCCTTCTTTACGGCTCTGACCGGCATCCTGATCAGCGCCGGGCACGAACGCCTTCAGCGCCGGCTCCGTCAGGCGCGGCGCCACGCCGATCAGACGGCGCAGGCGTTGCAAACATTGAATGAAGAACTCGATCGGCGCGTTCAGATGCAAACCGAACGCCTTCAGCATATGGTGCAGGAACTGGAGGAACGTTCAACCGAACAGGAGCGCCTGCTGCAAGAAATTGCCGTCCAGCGCGACATCATCCGGGAACTCAGCCTGCCAATCCTGCCGGTCGGGCGCGATGTGCTGGTCGCGCCGCTCATTGGCGCACTCGACGGGGATCGGTTGCATCAGTTGCAGCACCAGACATTCCGGCGGGTTGAACGCACCCATGCCCGAATGCTCATTCTGGACGTCACCGGTGTGCCGCTGATCGATACGCACGTCGCTCAGGGTCTGACAGGGTTGATCCATGGATTGCGTCTGCTGGGCGCGGAAGTGGCGATAGTGGGGGTGCGCCCCGAAGTGGCGCAGACTATTATTGGACTTGGTATTCAACTGCGGGATGTCAGCGTCTTCAGCGACCTGGGTTCTGCGCTTCAGTATGCGACATTTCGCTTTGCTGAACGCAAGACGATCGTCTGAACAGGCGGTCTGGCGCCATGCGCTGGCTTCGACAGGCCCAGCCGGCGCCGACCGCTGGATCACCACAGAGACTTGCCGGAAAAACGCGCGACAATACCGTTCCCCGCACGAAAACTGTCATCATATTGTTACAGTTATTCACAATTTGTGGATAACTGTGGATAAGTCCTAAATGTAGGGTTCTATCTTTCGAGCAGGTACAAGAATCAGATAAGCCTGAAGCCCTGCTGATGACGACGGTCTTCCTCAACAATGCCTGCATCTCACGGATTGCCCTGCCTCGCTTGACTTCGGCTCGCCGCCGGAGCGGTGGCTTCGACAGGCTCAGCCACTGCCACTGCCCAAAAGCCATACTAACTTGCGGTCAGTCAGACAAGATATTCGAGCGCCCGGTTCGCAAGGCGTAACGATCCACAACACGCGTTGGCAGTCGTGGACGCACTGCGCATCGACATCAGCAGCCCCGCAAGGCTTTCAGTCCTCAGCGAGGGCTTTCGCCCGCAGCATCCCGGCAGTATTGGACGAATGACCGCGCATGAGCGCCAGAAGTATCCTTCACGCATCGGGATCAATCAGTCCAAACCATCCTTTGCGAATCACCCACTTTGCCAGTTCCAACACCGGCGCCACGGTCGCTGCCAGCCCTGCAATGATCAGCCAGTCGGTCAGCGGCAGGGCATAGGTCCCAAAGGCATCGTGCAGGAACGGCAGATACACGATCAGCGAGAGCAATACCAGTTCCCAGATGATTGCCAGGTTGAGCCATTTATTGGCAAATGGCTTATTCCACACCGAATTCCGGTCCGAACGGAAGTTATAGGCTTTGAAGAACTGGATCAACACCAGCGAAACGAACGTCATCGTCATTGCCTCTTCCAGACTACGCCCCGAATTCAGCGCCCATATGAAGAGCGCCAGGTTGACAATCGTCGACCAGACGCCGCCAAGCACCATGAGCGCGACCACCGGGCGAGTGAAAATGCCGATCCGGGGATTGCGCGGCTTGCGCTTCATCAGGTCGGCTTCCGGCGGGTCGACGGCCAGCGCCAGCGCGGGTAATCCGTCGGTCGCCAGGTTGACATACAGGATCTGCACTGCCGAGAGCGGCAGCGGCAGCCCCAGGAACGACGCACCCGCCATCAGCCCGATCTCGCCGATGTTGGACGAGAGCAGATACATCAGGTATTTCTTGATATTGCTGAAGACGCCGCGCCCCTCTTCCACCGCCGCCACGATCGAGGCAAAATTGTCGTCGGTCAGGGTCATCGCTGCGGCTTCTTTGGTCACATCGGCGCCGGTGATGCCCATTGCCACCCCAATATCGGCCCGCTTGAGCGCCGGCGCATCGTTGACGCCATCACCGGTCATGGCAACCACATGGCCGTTCGACTGCCAGGCAGTTACTACCCGCAGTTTATGGGACGGCGAAACACGCGCATAAACGCGGATATCCTCAACTGCGCGCTTCAACTGCTCATCCGACATGGACTCCAGTTCCGCGCCGGTCACAACACGACCGCCGTTGAGCAGGTGCAACTCCCCCGCAATTGCCTGCGCCGTCAAGGGATGGTCGCCGGTAATCATGACCGGGCGAATACCGGCTTCGATACATGTGGCGATTGCGTCTCTGGCTTCGGGGCGGGGCGGATCGATCATTCCAACCAGGCCCAGGAAGGTCATACCGGTCTCTGCGTCATCCGGCGTTGCGCCTGGTTTGAACGCAATACCCAGCACCCGCATCGCCTGGCTCGCCATCTGCTGCGCCTGTAACAGGATCTGCTCGCGCCCGGCGTCATCCAGCAGGTGAATGCCATCGGCGGTAATCACCGTATCGCACCCTTCCAGAATGACCTCCGGCGCACCTTTCGCATACGCGGTTACGCCATCCGCTCCCCGATGGAGCGTGGTCATGCGCTTGGTTTCGGACGAAAATGGGATTTCGTGGATGCGCGGACTCTCAACATCGAGGGTCTCTTTCCACAATCCGGCTTTGGCAGCCGCGACCACGAGCGCGCCTTCGGTTGGATCGCCCTTGATGTCCCAACTGCCATCATCTTTCCGAATCAGGCGCGCATCCGACGCGAGAACCGCCGCTTTCAGGGTGAGCACGAGCGGCTCAGGCGGTGAAACCGGATGATCATCGAGAAGGAACTCGCCTGCGGGCGCGTACCCGGCGCCAGAGACGGCAAAGCATTTCCCGGCAGTGAAGACCTGGCGAACCGTCATTTCATCCTTTGTCAACGTGCCGGTTTTGTCGGTACAGATCACCGAGGTGCTGCCCAGTGTTTCAACCGCCGGCAGGCGACGGATGAGTGCGTGACGTTTTGCCATCTTCTGCACGCCTATCGCCAGCGAAATCGTGACGACGGCGGGCAAAGCCTCCGGTACGACCGCCACTGCCAGCGCAATGCCGAAGATCAGCATGTCGATGATCGGTTGCCCGCGCAGCAGCCCAAGCGCCACGATCAGCGCCACGACAACGAACGCTGCACGCGCCAGCACGCCGCCAACCCGGTCCAGGTTCTGCTGCAGCGGCGTGCGCACCGTCTCGACCGTCTGGAGCATTTGGGCGATTTTGCCGAACTCAGTGCGCATACCGGTGGCAACGATCAGCGCCTTTCCGCGCCCATACGTCGCCGACGTACCGGCATACACCATATTCTTGCGGTCTCCCAGCGGCAAATTGTCGCGCCCCAGCGGATGCGCGTGTTTCTCGACCGGAACCGACTCGCCGGTCAGTGCAGCCTCTTCGATTTGCAGGTTGATCGCTTCGATCAGCCGCGCATCCGCTGGAATACGGTCGCCGGTGTGGAGCAGAATGACATCGCCTGGAACCAGATCGCGCGCTGGAATGCGGATCTCCTGCCCATCACGCAGCACGGCTGCGGTTGGCGCCGCCATCTGCTGCAAGGCTTCGATAGCGCGCTCGGCGCGGTATTCCTGGATAAACCCAAGCAGCACCGCAAACAGCACAATAATGGCAATGACGATCGATTCAACGCCATGACCCAAAAAGAACGAAATCGCCGTTGCAATCAGCAGGATGATAATCAGAACATTCTTGAACTGTTCGAGCAGAATCTCCCACGGTGAAATGCGCCGCGCCGCCTGAAGTTCGTTGGGACCGTACTGCTCCAGACGTTTGCGGGCTTCGTTGCTGCTCAATCCGTCGGGTGCGCTGCCGAGCAAGGCGAAAACCTCTTCAACAGCGTATGCATGCCAGCAGTGCTCCGGCGCTGTATCGCCATGTGCCGGAGAAGACCCTGTCCGCTCGATATCCGGTTGTACAGTTGAAGGTTTCATGCGCCGTTCTCCCTTCTCCGCACACAAACAAAAAGACCACCGCTCTTCAAGCGATGGTCTTGCGGTTTCGTTCAGACAGCCGGGAAATCTCTTTCCGTGATGACGGCCGCCCGACCCGGAAAATCCGGGTGCTACTCCCCATCTGTTGCTAGAGTATAGCGGGGAAGGCGCATCCCGTCAAGGGGCGCTGTCGCGTTTTTCGTTGCTATACCAAATGGTGTTCAGTCAGACAAAATGTTCGCGCGTTCGCTGGGCAAGGCGTAACGATCCACAACGCGCGCTGGCAGTCGTGGGCGCATGACCGCGCCCTGGCGTCAGCAGCCCCAACGGGGCTTGCACGTGCGGTGAGCACGGTCGAACCGCGTCCTCAGCGAGGGCGTTCACCCGCAGCGCTCCGGCATCTTGCCGCGCGCACTGGCAGTATGGTCCAAATGACCGCGCATCGGCATCAGATTTTACGATCCAACCTTGTAGCGCAAACAACCGGATGTTGCGCAATCATTGCCCGTGTTGACCATCTTGCGGCGGACGTTGGCTTCGACAGGCTCAGCCAGCGTCCGCCGCGCCACTTCCTTGATTGTTTTCGGTGACCGGCCTGCGCAATCCATCGCCACAGGCTCAGCCAGCGTCCGCCGCACCTCATCTCTGGATCGTCCAGGTTTTGGGTGATCCTCTATCAGAAACCGGTCGAGGTCTGCACACGACCGGATGAAGCGGTTGCGACCGTCGCCGGGATCTCGCTGTCGCGCTCACCCTTCGTCCGATTGAGGTCGAAGATGTCGAGGCGAAAGCGATCGCGGCAGCAGGCGCACTGCCTGCGCCCGATGCGCGCATTGACGAAGAACCCGAACGCCGCAGCCGTGCCGAACATCACCAGGCTATAGATCGCCCGGCGGGATTGCCATTGCAGGGTTGTTGAGAAAGGTTGCACCCGACGCCAGCGCGATCGCCAGTGTTCCGTTCTGGATGCCGATTTCAATGCCGCTGGTGATGCGCTGCGACCAGTTGAGCCGCATGATTGCTGCAATTGTAAAACCGATGAGCATGCTTCCTGCGCTCAACATCAACGTCGCCGGACCGACATCGATGAATGCCTGGACAATGATCGCCCGTTCGCGGATGATTGCCGCCAGGATCACCAGGATCAGCAGCGTTACCGACGCAACCTTC
Source organism: uncultured Roseiflexus sp. (assembly GCA_937935075.1). Lineage (GTDB taxonomy): Bacteria > Chloroflexota > Chloroflexia > Chloroflexales > Roseiflexaceae > Roseiflexus. The sequence continues at coordinate 5,927 of CALGYB010000113.1, forward strand.
ACCGGGAAGTCGGCTTCGGCGGCAAACTCAGGACGCTTCGCCCGCATCCACATACCGAGCGCCACCGGCACAATCGTCAGCAGCGCAATCTGCACGACAGTCTGCAAGAACGGCAACTGGAGCGTCGTCCCCTGACCCAGGAAATGGATCAGCATCCAGTTCACCAGCGTCGGAATAGTGATGACAGTCACCGTGCAGGGAAGAATCCCCGCTGCCGCAGGGTCGTTATCAGAAAATCGAGTGCTTCGACGCGCAGTGCCAGGCAGACGCCGATGTACGCCAGCGTCGAAAGCCCCCCTGCTCCCAGCAACGCCGCGAGCGGACCGGCAAATGCCAGGGTGTTTCCCAGCAACCACGCCAGGAAGCACAGCACCACACATGCGACCAGGCACTTCCACAAGGTTTCGCCGATGCGCAGACCGCCGAGATCCACCAGACGCCGCGAGAGAAGGTACAGAATCAGCGCGTGCCCGATCCACTGCGCCGAATTCGCCAGAATGAGCGCCGCCACCCCCAGCGGCGTCAGAAACAGCAATGGAAGCGCCGTTGCCGCATAGATCAGGATGGCCGCCCCCTGTACCAGATTTGGCGTCAGAGTACGCTGGCGAGCATAGAACGCAAACAGGATCATCTGGTCGAGCGCCGCCGCAGGCAATCCCGGCAGGTAGAACAGCAACGCGCGCGCCGTTGCCTGCGTATCTTCGCCGCCAAAGGCGCCGCGCTGATACAGCAGCGCGACGACCGGCGCCGCCAGTGCCGCAAGACCGGCGGCGGCCGGGAGGATGAGCAGCAACACAACTTTGATCCCCATCGCCAGAGTCGCACGAAACGCCTCTTCATCACCGACGCTCGCCTGGCGCGAGAGGGTCGGGAGCACGGCGAACGACACCGCCGCCGCCACCAGACCGAGGGGGAACTGGATGAGCGCTGTGGCGTAGCGCATCGTCGGAATCGCATCCGGCGCCAGACGCGACGCCAGATTGCGGTCGATCACGATTCCGGCGACCGAGAAACCGATCCCCAACGCAACCGGCGCGTAAAGCGCGAGAATCCGGCGCACACCGGGATGCGCCAGGTCGAGCGTCAGGAACGGAACATGCGTCGCATCACGCAGACCGGGGAGTTGCAACACGACCTGCAAGACTGAACCAAGCAATACACCGGCGACCAGGCTGAGCGAACCGAACCACGATTGCAGCAACACAGCGCCGAGAATAATCCCCAGATTGAAGATGCTGGTTGTAAACGCGGGCAGGAGAAACCGCTGCCGCGCATAGAGCAGCGCCGTAATCAGACCCGAAAGCCCCATAAAGAAAACCGACGGCAGGAGCAGACGGGTCATCACGATGGTCTGTTCGCGGAGTTCAGGCGCAAACCCGCCTGCCAGCAGCGTCACAACGGCCGGCGCCTGCCAGACGAGGAAGCCGACGGTCAACGCAATCGCACCAAGCGCCAGATTGACGACGGTGGCGGCAACGCGCCAGAAGGCGGCGTCGTCTTCTTCCGCATACGCGCTGAATACCGGCACGAGCGCAGCGCTGATCGCGCCATTGACCAGCAGATCGTAGACTATCGTGGGAACGGCGGAAGCGGCGGTAAAGGCGGCGACATCCGCGCCGCGCCCGAAGAGACCGGCGATAACCGCCTCGCGCACCACGCCGATCAGGCGACTGGCGATATTGCCGGCCGCGATCAGGAGCGCAGCGGTTGCGACACGGCGGACAACCGCACCCGAAGCGCCGGACATGCTCTTCTTCCTATGGCGTGGGGACGCCGCCGGCGATCATACGGTCAACGATCTCGCGCACGGCTTCAGGATCGGCGGCGAAGGTATCGGGGTCGCCCAGGGTAATGATCATCTTCGAGTCAATCGCATACCGCTGAATATTATCGAGGTCCAGCCGGGTCGCAGCGCGCGCCAGGCGGATCATCTCGCTGCGCGGCACGTCGGTGCGCACATAGTCGCGCAGGGCGCTGGTGTAGTCGTCGATCTTGTTGATCTGCGAAATCAGTCCTCGTTCACGCACACGCTCGACCAGCGCCAGCAACACCTGCTGCTGACGCTGATTCCGTCCGAAGTCGCTATCGGCGTGGCGTGTGCGCGCATAGATCAAGGCGCGTTCACTATCCATCCACTGCCGCCCCGGCTCGAAGCGCACCCGCATCGTGCGCACATCGCCGGGGAACGCATCCACCGGATAGCGCGGATCATCGATCTCTTTGGGCACATCGATAGAAATGCCGCCGACCAGGTCGATGACCCTGCGAAACCCCTCGAAGTTGATCAGAGCGAAGTGATGCACCGGAACGCCGACCAGATCGGAGACGGTTTGTTTCAACAGAGCGGCGCCGTATCCTTTGCCGAGACGGGTTTCACCGAGCAGATAGACCGAATTGATTTTTCGGCGTCCAAACCCTGGCGTATCGACCATCAGGTCGCGCGGGAACGACAGCATACTGACACGACCGGTGCGCGGGTTGATGTGGAGCAGGATGATCGCATCGGTGCGACTGATCTCCTCATCAGCGCGCGCATCGGCGCCGAGGAGCAGAATATTGACCGGATCATCATTCTCTGGCGCAACCGTTGGCGCGACGGTAGGAAGAGGAACAGGGAGGACAGGACCCACCGATGTGTCGGCAGGCGCCGGAGCGCTGATCACCGGTTCAGGGGTCGGCGCCAGGACGACAGGCGTCACGATCATCGCGTCCACATCGTCGAGCGCCTGTTTCCATTCGAAGCCGAGACGGGCAATGGCGATGATGCCGGTCAGCGCCATAACGCCCAAAAGGACAAGAACGAAGCGACGACGCATACCGGGGTGACGTATCAAGCGCACAACTCCGTGGTTCTTCAGACGTTCACCCTGCTACTATACCACATATTTGCAGCGGTGATTCAGAAAAGGATCTTTGCCAGGCGCAGCACGCCTTGTTTCCACGGGACGCGATGCGAGACGCCCGAAGCGCCTTCGAACTCCTGCAGATGTTCAATATACCAGCGATAGTTACGAACGAGCGCCTCTTTGTTCGAGTACTTCGGTGTGAAGCCGAGAACTCGTTCGGCTTTCTCGATCGACACGAACGAGTCGGTGGCAGCGGTTTCGTACACCCACTTGTAGAGCGGCGAGAGGCGGAGCGCCTCCAGAACGCGCAACGTCCAGATCGCCGGCGCTGCGGGGAAGGGAATGATCTTCTTGCCGAAACCGGCAGCGTCCAGCACAGCCTGATAATCTTCGCGCATTGTCGTGAACTCTTTCGCGCCAATGTTGAAGGTGTCATTCACGCGATCCCGATCAAGCGTCGCACACAGGTAGATCGCTTCGCACAGGTCTTCGACATCGAGCAACTGATAGCGGTTATTACCGCTGCCGATCATGGGGAAGTTCTTCCCGTCCTTTGCCCAATCATAGAGCAGCGCAAATACGCCAAGACGCTCTGGTCCGACGAATGATTTCGGGCGAATAATCGGCACACACATCCCTTTGGCGCGATACTCCAGGCAGATCTGCTCAGCCTTCACCTTCGCCTCACCGTAGGGACCGACGCCGTGGAGCGGGTCGTCCTCGGAGAGCGGGTGATGATCAGGAATCCCGTAGACCGCCGTCGAAGAGATATGGATCACCCGATCGACGCCGTGCTCGAAGGCTGATTGCAGCACATTGCGCGTGCCGTCGAGGTCAGTGGAGAAGATGTCTTCTTTTTTATACAGTGGCAGCGCCGCCGCCGCATGCACAACGATCTGCACGCCCTCCATGGCGCGATCAACGCTCGAACGATCGCGGATATCGCCTTTGATTGCTTTGACCCGGTTCCGTTCCGGGTAGTTGAAGTCGGCAATATCAAGCGAGACGACGGGATGCCCACGCTCCAGCAGGTAGCGGATCAGATTAATGCCAAGAAAACCGGCGCCGCCGGTAATCAGAAAGGTAGATGCTGTCATGGGTGTAATCCTTGCTGCGCCAGGCGATCCTGCAGGCGAGCGATGGTTTCGCGAACGGCCGCCAGGCCGTCGCGTTCGCGTTGCACCACAGCCGCAGGCGCCTTGTCAACGAAACCAGGGGTGGACAGTCGCGCTTCGCGCCGCGCCGCTTCCGCCTGCGCCGCTTCCAGTTCTCTGAGCAGACGCGCGCGCTCGGCTTCCAGGTCAATCATACCGGCAAGCGGCAGATAGGTCTCGACCGCTCCGATCACGAGGGTTGCGGCGTTCGATGGCGTCTGATCGAGCGCTTCGATGATCGTCAATTGATTGGCATCGACACGCGCCAGACGCGCAATGATCGAACGTTGTGATTCGATCAGCGTCATCTGTGCGCCTGCCACGATCGTCGCCGCAATCAGGCGCGCCGGTTCGACTTTGTATTCGGTGCGGATGTTGCGGATGCCGGTGATCAGCGCCTGGACGAGCGCCCAATCTCGCTCAACGCGCTCATCGATCTGCGTCGGGTCTGGTTGTGGATACGACGCGATCATAATCGACACCGGAGCAGTGTCGGATCGGCGGTCGTCCACCAGATACTGCCAGGTTTCCTCGGTCACGAACGGCATAAACGGGTGCAATAGACGCAACGCGCCTTCCAACACCGTATAAAGCACGGCGCGCGTCGATGGCCTGAGCGATTCCTGCTCGAACTGCACTTTTGCGACTTCGACGTACCAGTCGGCGAATTCGCTCCAGAGGAAATCCTGGATGCCGCGCCCCGCCTCGCCGAAATTGTATGCCCGCATCAACCGATCCACATCCGCTGCCAGACGATGGTAGCGCGACAGGATCCAGCGGTCGGCGAGCGTCGCCGGTTGAGGATCGCTGATGGCCTGTGACCCGTTCGCGTCGTCTAGTTTCGAGAGCACGAAGCGGGCGATGTTCCACAATTTATTGGCGAAGTTGCGCGCCGACTCAATCCGCTCCGGATTGAGGTTCAGGTCCTGACCGGGCGAACTGCTGGTCGCCAGCGTGAAGCGCAGCGCATCGGCGCCATACTGGTCGATCACATCCAGCGGATTGACCACATTGCCATAGGTTTTCGACATCTTGCGTCCATCTTTGTCGCGCACCAGCCCGTGGAGGTAGACCGTATGGAAGGGCGTTTCGCCTGTCAGGTAGCACCCCATCATCATCATGCGCGCGACCCAGAAGAACAGGATGTCGTACCCTGTTTCCATAACGCTGGTAGGATAGAAGCGCCGCATATCCGGCGTATCGTCGGGCCAGCCAAGCGTCGAGAAGGGCCAGAGCGCACTGGAGAACCACGTATCGAGCACATCCGGGTCCTGAACCAGCCCTTCACCCTGTGGATCGGGATCGTCGGGACCGGGCACGATCATCTGGCCGTCGGGCGTGTACCACACGGGAATGCGATGACCCCACCAGAGCTGACGGCTGATGCACCAGTCCTGAATGTTTTCGAGCCAGTGGAAGAACACTTTCTCGAAGCGTTCCGGCACAATGCGGGTGCGTCCTTCGCGCACTGCTGCGAGCGCCAGATCAGCCAGCGGTTTGGCGCGCACGAACCACTGCTCGCTGAGAAGCGGCTCAACGACTTCGCCGCCGCGCTGACTGATCCCCACTGACATACGATGGGGACGCACCTCGACCAGCAACTCCTCGCGTTCCAGGTCATCGATCAGGCGCCGCCGCGCCTCGAAGCGATCCAGCCCGGCATACGGACCGGCTTCGGCGTTGAGGGTCGCATCGGCATTCATGATGTTGATCATCGGCAAATGGTGGCGCTGACCCACCAGATAGTCGTTCGGGTCATGCGCCGGCGTGATTTTCACCGCGCCGGTACCGAACTCCGGGTCGGCGTAGTCGTCGGCAATAATCGGTATCAGGCGGCCAATGGCCGGCAGCGCGACCATCCGCCCGATCAGATGTCGGTAGCGCGGATCGTCGGGGTTCACCGCCACTGCGGTATCACCCATGATTGTTTCCGGGCGCGTGGTGGCGACGGTGATAAACTCTGGGGCGCCGGCAGCCCACCGACCGCTGCCCCAGACGCCAGGACGCCAGTCATCGCTGGCGAGCGGATAGCGCACGTGATACATCGCCATGTCGCGCTCTTCATATTCCACCTCCAGATCGCTCACCGCAGTTTGCAGGTTGGGCGACCAGTTGACCAGGCGATAGCCGCGATAGATCAGGCCGTCGTCGTACAGCCGCTTGAAGGCGGCGCGCACCGCACGCGAGAGCATCGGGTCGAGCGTAAACCGCTCGCGCGTCCAGTCGCACGAGGCGCCGAGGCGACGCAACTGACGGGTGATTTCGCCGCCGTACTTTTCTTTCCACTCCCAGGTGCGGCGCAGAAACTCCTCACGACCGATCTGCTGACGACTCGTCCCCTCGCTCTGGAGCAACCGTTCGACCTGCAATTGCGTGGCGATGCCGGCGTGATCGGTTCCGGGCAACCAGAGCGTCGGCTCGCCGAGCATCCGATGCCAGCGCACCATGACATCCTCAATCGTGACGAACATCGCGTGCCCCATGTGGAGTTCGCCGGTCACATTCGGCGGGGGCATTGAAACAACGAAGGGCGGACGGTCGGAAGTCTCGGGCGGCGTGAAGAAGCCGCTGCGCTCCCACCATTCGTAGAGGCGCTGCTCAACGCGCTGCGATTCGTAGGCTTTCGCCATTTCAGCCGGTCGCTGACTATCGGGCGTTTTCATGGCAATGATCACTTACCGCGTAGAGATGGCAAAAAAGTGCGCAGAGCGATCCGCCGTCATTGCGGTGCGCTGCTGCGACAGACAGTACGTATTATAGCGGATTCTGTGATCAGCACAAGACCACTCACGTCCAGACGTGCAGAACCTGTTTTCGCAACTCGCCGTGCGCCGGAACCTGAAGATCAGCGCCGGTTTTCGTCCGTGGCGTTTCAAGGATCGACCGCCGGTCGAACCAGAGGTGGCTGCATTTTGTACAGCGCCCCCGGAAGGCTGGACCGTGCTGGCGACCGTCGATACCCTCACTATTGCTGCGCCGCCGCCCGGAAATGAATATGCTGCCGTAACCGGCGCTGACGGAATGCGTTCCGTTTGCACAGCAACAGGACTGGGGGGCGATATGCGCATTATCTGCGACTCACCCGGAGGAGGGACATTGAGCGTCAAGGAGTATACGTGGCCAGGATGGCAGGCTCGGGTAAATGGAGCGCCTGCTGTTCTTCTGGAAGGACCCTGGCTCAACACTGTCGTTCCGCCAGGGAAGATTGAGGTGATCCTGCGCTACCGTCCCTGGGACGCACCTCCTGGCATCGCGCTCTGCATCGTCGGGCTGGCAATCTCCGTATGGATGTGGCGATCAGAACGCCAGAACCCGCCATTGGACCCTGAACCGCTTGTCGCTTCCAAAGAGGAGTGATCACGGCTGCCAGGACCCCCCTCGCCCCTCGCCCCTCGCCCCTCGCCTCTCCCCTCTCCCCTCACCCCTGCACCCGCTCGACCAGCCACGTCACCGTGCCGGGGAACAGGATGACCAGGATCAGCACGACGAGTTGCAGCGCCATGAACGGCAGCGCCCCTTTGTGGATATCGGCGGTCTCAACTTCGGGAGGCGCGACGCTTTGCAGATAGAAGAGCGAAAAACCGACCGGCGGCGACACAAACGCCGTCTGCAAATTGACCGCCATCATAATGCCGAACCAGATCATATCGATTCCAAGCGCATTTGCAGCAGGAACGAAGAGCGGCATCACAATGAAGCTGATCTCGACAAACTCGAGGAAAATGCCGAGCAAAAAGACGACGATGTTGCTGACGATAATAAAGGCGACGATTCCGCCCGGCAATCCAGTCAGGACCTCAGTCACGAACTTCGTGCCGCCGAGCGCCTCGAAGATCAGCGAGAAGAACGTCGAGCAAAACAGGATCATAATTACCAGCGTACTCGTGCGCGCCGTGCTGAGCGCCGAGTCCGCCAGCAATTTCCAGTTCAGGCGTTTGTTCGCCCACGCCAGCAGGATCGCGCCGACCGCGCCGACCGAACCGGCTTCCGTCGGCGTTGCCAGACCGAAGAAGATACTGCCGAGCACGGCGAAGATCAGCGCAATCGGCGGCGCCAGCGCCTTCAACGACTTCAGGAGGAGCGCCCGACCGCGGATCTGGCGCATTTCCAGCGGCAGCGGCGGCGCAAGTTCCGGTTTCAGATAGGCGATCACCACACAGTAGAGCGCATACGATCCGGCCAGCATCAACCCTGGTATCAGCGCGCCGGCAAACAGGTCGCCGACCGAGACGCCAATCTGATCGCTGAGGACGACGAGCACCAGGCTTGGCGGAATCATCTGCGCCAGCGTTCCCGACGACGTAATAGCGCCGGTTGCAAGACCCTTATCATACCCCAGGCGCACCATGATCGGCAGCGAGATCAACCCCATGGCGATGATGGTCGCAGCGACGACGCCGGTTGTGGCTGCCAGCAGGGTTCCCACAACAACCACCGCGAGCGCGATGCCGCCGCGCAGCGGACCGAGCAGAATACCGACGGTTTCGAGCAATTCTTCAGCCAGACCCGATTTTTCGAGTATTGAACCAAGGTAGATAAAGAAGGGTATCGCCAGCAGGGTGAAATCGGACATTGTACCAAACCAGCGGTTCGGCAGAAGGCGCAGCAGGTCGATTTTGACTGCATCGAGCGACAACCCGATCAAACCGAACATGATTGCTGTTCCTGCAAAGGAGAATGCCACCGGGTATCCGCTGATCAGCAGGAAGAAGAACCCGACGAACATGGCGATGGCCAGCCACTCGTACCCCATCGTACACTCCTATTCAACTACAGGCGCGTGGTATTCCTCGATCTGCGCCGCCTTTTCAGCGCGCACCGTATTGGTGATAATTGCAAAATACTTGATAGCCTGGGAAATCGCCTGCAACAGCAGCAACACGAAGGCAACGATAATCATCGACTTGATCGGCGCGCGCGGCAGGCCATCCGGGTCCGGCGACACTTCCCAGGTTCCCCAGTTGCCATTCGGGAGACGGCCCCATGAAAACAAGACCGGATTGATGGTCACAACGATGGCGAGGATACAGAAGGGGATGAGGAACAACAGCGTTCCGGCGAAATCGATCAGGGCGCGTCGTCGGGGGGGCCAGTTGGCGTACCAGAAATCGACGCGCACATTCAGGTTATGCTTCAGAATATAGGCGAAGCCCAGGAAGAACATGATCGAGAACAGGTACCACTGCAACTCAATAATCGCATTCGAGGTGAGACGTGCGCCAATGAAGCGCCCGACATAGCGCGCAACGACATTGACGAAGCCGATGGCGACCATCGCTATGACAATGTACGCCGTTTTGCTGCCGATCCACTCGTTGAGCGCATCAATCGCATCACTCACGCGCAAAAGCACTTGCATAGAGCATCGCTCCCCTTTCTTAAGCCTGGAGACCTTCGCAGCATGGGAGACGCACAAGGAGGCTTACCCCTGTACGACAGGCGCACGGTCATTCACTGCGCATCATGGCGACAGCGGAGCATTCTTATGAAATATTGTATCAGATGAACGACAAGAAGGCAGAGAGACTACCTGACAACGTTTATTATACCATAATTCTCGCTACACAATTGCCAGCACAATCGTTAGCGTTACGATGCTGAGGAGGGTGGAAAACAGGACGGTTGTGATGACGAATTCCGGCAGCAGGTCATTTTCGACTGCAATGATCGACGCCAGGACGGCGGCGGGCATGGCCGCCTGCAACACGCCAACCGCGCGTTCGATGCCATCGAGACCGAAGAGCGGCGCCAGCAACAGCGCCAGCGCCGGTCCTGCAACCAATCGAGCGGCGGCTGCCAGCACGGTATCGAGCGTCAGGCGCGGCATGCCTGCGCCGGAGAGCTGCACGCCGAGCGCCACCAGCATGGTGGGAATCATGGCAGCGGCAAGGAGACTGATCGAGCGTGAGAGGAGCGGCGGCAGTTCGATCTGCAGGCTGTTGACCAGCAATGCCGGCGGAACGGCAATGAGGGCTGGCGTTTTGACCACGGCAAGCGCAGCGCGCCAGGCGCTGCCGCGATGCCAGTTGGCGGCGGCGACGCCGACGACAAAGGCGATGCTGGAAATTGCCAGAAAGTAGACGGTCCCGGCGACCAGCGCCTGATCACTGCCGGGAAAGCGGAACTGAATGATCGGGATGCCGAAGTTCCCGACGTTGCCAAAGATGGCGATGAGCATGTAGGCGGCGACCATCTTCGGCGAGCGGCGCAGCAGCGTGGCAACCACATACCCTACGCCGGCGCACGCCAGATGCACAACCACCGTATAGGCGACCATCTGACCGGCAAGCGCTGCGCCAATGCGCGCGCTGCTCATCACATCGAACGTGAAGGCGGGTATCAGGATGAAGTAGGAAAAGCGGGTCAGAGTGCGCGACTCGAGACTGAGACGGGGACCGGCGACATAGCCGAATGACACCAGCAGGAACACTGGCGCCAGGACGTTGAGAAAGATCGACAACAGGGCAGGCACGTTCTGCTCCTCAAGATCAACGCAGCGAAACGAGCGATAGCACGATCCGCGCCCTGCGGCATGGTCAAAAAACCGCAGGAAGGGGGCGGATCGGCGTTCCAACGCCAGGGGAGCCTTCTTCTCGCGCGATCAGGGTGTGGACAGGCATCAACCGCCGCCGGCGCGCTGCCGGAGGTAGCCAAGCAGCGACTCGATGGCAGCGCGCTGTTGATCGGTCGTCTCCTGACGCTGCAATGCGAGCGTCAGCAACTCCTGCGCCTGCTGCGCCGCCTGATCGTAACGCAGCAGATCGCTCAACACGATGGTATAGTTCTGGCGCGCCTCCAGATTGTCTGGCTGCAATCGCACTGCTTCAGCAAACGCGCTCGCAGCGGTCTCGAGATCGCCGACGCGCACCGAGAGCAGACCGATGATCGACGACAATTGCGGATCGTCGGAACGAGACGCCTGGAGCGCGACGTATTTATCACGCAGGCGAGCCAGCTGCGTCGGCTCTGCGGCGAGCGCCGTCGCAATTGCGCCTATCTGCCCGTCAAGCGCGTATGGGTCGCGCTCGAGCAGCGCCAGATACTGATCAACGGCTTCCGCATATCGTCCCTGCGTCCGCAAGATTTCGCCCGTCCGCAGCAACGTATCATTGTAGAGCGGGTCGAGATTGCGCGACGTCTCGAGCAACGCCAGCGCCTGCTCATAATCGCCGGATCGCGCGATTGCGCCGGCATACTCGTTCAGAATGGCGACATCCTGGGGAGCGATGGCGTGCGCCCGTTGATACCACTCAATCGCCTGCATGAGCGCCTCGCGATCCTGACCGCCGCTCAGGTTCTGGTACCAGAAGTTGTACATGCGCGCCAGGTTGGCGGCATGGTCTTTGTTGAGCGGCGCCAGTTGCTGAGCGCGCAACAGGACGGCGCGAGCGTAACTCATCAACTCCATAGGCGTGCGGCGCAGCACAAACGCCTGCAACTCCGCCGTGTCTTCGAGTTGCAGCAGCGTGGCAACGCTGGCGTCTGGATCGACCTGACCGAGCGGGGCGCCGGAACGACGCGCCTCATCGGCGCGCAACGAGACCATGGTCATAAGCGATCGGCCAAGCGTCAGGTAGTAGAAATCCTGACCTGGCTCCATGCGGATCGCATCCAGCAGGTAGCCGGCGCCGACGATCTGCTGGTCCAACCGCGCGCCTGGATTGTCGATATACCCCTGCGCCTGTTGCAACCGCATATCCGCCAGCACGCTGTCTACGTTGAACGCCCAGACGCCAAGGAACACGAGGATCAGAATGACGGCATAGACCGCCATTGCCGCAGCGCGTCCCTCGGAACGAGTGCGAGCAGCGGCTGCTCGCCCGCTCGATGATGACCCGCGCCTGACGGCCTGGGCGCGGCGGCCGCCGCGCTGGCGCACCGGCGTCGCCGCCGGCGCCGCTGCTGGCGCCGGAGTCGGCGGCGACGGCGCTGCGCCTGGCAGACGATATTCGCCCACGATCCCGCCCACAGCCACCACCAGCGCAAACGACACCCACTGGAGCATAAGCGTCGACACGATCGGAATACCGGTCAACCCCTCGATCGCATGCGCCGTAACCGCAGCGACTGCCGCAGTGAGCAACACCTGGAGACCCCAGTCGGTCACACGGGTCGCCAGACGCCATGCCAGCGCAAAAAAGCTGAACAACAGGAACAGGTAACTGATGAGACCCAGGATGCCCTTGTTGATCATCTCATCGAGGTATGCCTGGTGCGACCGATCCGGCGACGCCGATCGCGCCTCGAGACTGGTCAGGGACGGCGGATAGAAGGGATTGTACGCCACGAACATGGTTTCGGGACCCCACCCGACGATCATGCGCAGTGGATCAGACCGGATGAGCGCCGCCGCGCCGCCGGCTTTGTCATCGCCAAACCAGATCAGCCAGCGCACCCGACCGGTGCCGGTCTCGACTTCGAGCAGCCGTCCCATACGACCGATGTACGGGACATCGCGCAGTTGCTGGAACACCGGCGCATCAGACAGGTTGAAGACCGCCAGAAAGCCTGCCAGCGCAATCGCAAGCGCTATCTCGCCGATCAGCAACCCTCGCCAGAGGCGCGCGCGCGCCTGGTTGCGCTGCTGCGCCCGGCGCAGCGCCAGGATCAGGAGCAGGGTAAAGAACACAAACAGCGCCGCAAAGCCGCCCAGCCATGGTCCGCGACTCTGAGTGAAGAAGATGGCCGCCAGGAGCAACGCGGCAATGGTAAACGCGCCAACCGCTTCGAGAACGAGACCGAAGCGCGACGGTCCGGCAGTACGGCGAGGGAGCAAGATCAGCAGCGCATACCCAGACGTCATAAGCGCCACTGCGATGCCCAGCCAGAGAGGCCACTCGACGCCGGGACGACCCTCGAGCGGAACCACGCGCTGGTTCGGTCCCTGTCCCAGCGTATACGACATACCGAGGAAGACGACATACCCCAGCATCAGGACGCCTGGCATGAACATGCTGAACGTGAGGCGTTCCGCGCGGCGCGGCGCCAGGGCGATGAGCAGGAACAACCCGCCGGCGACAACCAGCGCACCGGGGTAGACCCACCAGTAGCGCAGGTCGGCGGCGCGCACCACGGCGCCGAACATCATCGCGGCAAACACCAGGGTCAGCGCAGACAGCGCCAACAAGACATACGCTGCACCCCATCCCAGATCGATTGGCGGACGGGACGGTGAAGCGTCTGCGTTCCGCGCCTGATGGACGGCGACGATGCCGCGGTAGAGCGCATAGGGCAGCACCATAATCATGTAGGCGGCCACGAAGATTGAGTTCCCCATCGTGGACGCCACACGCGACACCACATCGCCGCGCCAGGGGAGCGGATCGAGCTGCATGTGCTGAACCAGACCGTAGCACGCGGCGATCAGACCGGCGAGGATCATCACCATCACCAGGCGATCGAGTTGCTCGCGGCGACGGAGATAGAGGGCAATGAACGCGCCGAGGCCAATGTACGAGAGGTTGGTGAACGTCCCCTGCAGGCGCTGGTACGACCCCCAGAAACTGACCGCCGGCGCGATCGAGACGGCCGTTGCCAGAAGAAAGACCGCTGCATAGATAATGGTCGGAACAGCCAGCGGCACAGCAGCGATGCGCCGGAACCAGGGCACATTGGACGCATCCTCGGCGGCGCGACGGTTTGTCAGGCGTTCGAGCGCGTCGATCAGCGCAACCGCCAGCATGACCATCACAATCGAGCGCAGCGTAGTCGCTTTATCCGGCTCGAAGTGACGCGCCGATAACAGATTGAAGTAGGTTGGTATCAGCAAGAGGGCAAGCAGCCAGCCGCCCTCAATCATGCGCTCACACCAGATCGAAACAGATGATCGTGACACCGCGAATCCTCCTGCGACGAACTGCATCAGCGCCGGATCATGACGTGCGCTCAACGCCGACGCGCAGCGGCTCTGGCGCCAGGTCGCGTTCGAGCCGCTGCTTGTATGCCCGCGCTCGTTCGAGCATGTCGAGCGCGCTGCGGAGACTATGCTCGCTCACCGGCGTACCATCGAGCATAGCGGCGATCTCGTGCGCCCGTTGCGCATCGTCGAGCCGCTCGACCACCGTTCGCGTTCGTCCATCACCGAATACTTTCGTGATCGCATAGTGCGCATCGGCGAACGCGGCAACCTGCGGCAGGTGGGTAATACAGATGACCTGATGGCGATCACTGATGCTCCAGAGTTTTTCCCCCACCACCTGACCGGCGCGACCGCCGACGCCGACGTCGATCTCATCGAATACCAGGGTGGGGATATCATCAACGCGCGAAAGGATCGATTTCAGCGCCAGCAGGAGACGTGCGCTCTCGCCGCCCGATGCAATCCGCGCCAGCGGCTTGAGCGGCTCGCCGGGATTGGGCGAGAGCAGAAACTCAATCGTATCGATGCCGGTGCGATCAAACGCCAGGCGACGTTCGACCCCACAGTCAACCAGCGGAACGCCGTCAGGGTCTTCGGTGCGCTCGATACTCACCGCAAAGCGCACATGCGGCAACGCAAGATCGCGCGCCGCCTGCTCCACGGCATGCGCCAGGCGGTCACCCGCCTCCCGGCGACGTTGAGACAACTCAGCGGCAAGATGGCCGATCTCCGCGAGCAGGCGACGTTCTTCCGCCTCAAGGTCCGCCAAATGTTCGGCGCTGCGGGTCAGGCGTTCGATTTCCGCTTCGGCGGACGCTGCTCGTTCGAGGATCTGATCGATGCTGCCGCGGTACTTCCGCTGCATATCGCGGATCAAGGTCAGACGATCCTCGATGGCGTCGAGTCGCGCCGGATCGAATTCCATCGCATCGCGGTAAGCGCGCACGCGCGTCGCAAGATCCTCGACATTGTAGAGGAGATCGGCCGCCTGCTCGGCAGCCGGCTGCAACGACGGATCGAGACGCGCCAGTTCGGCAAGCGCATCGCTGATAGCGCCGAGGAGTTCGACTGCCGACCGGGCAGCGCGCCGGCCAGTCTCATCGCCGGTGTAGAGCAGCGCATAGGCTGTCGCAACCAGTTCGGTAATACGCGCGCCATTCTGGAGCAGGGCGCGTTCGCGCAGCAATTCATCTTCTTCGCCAGGACGAAGGCGCGCTGCGCGGACATCTTCCAGAAGGAAGGTCAACTCCTGAATGCGTTCGGCACGGCGCGCCGCAGCGCTGCGCAACGTTGCGAGTTCATCGCGCACATGGCGCAACGCCGCGACCTGTGCGGCAACCTGCTCACGCAGCGGGATCAGACCGCCGAAACGGTCGAGCATCTCGCCGTGGGTGCGGCTGTTGAAGAGCGACAGACCCTCGTGCTGACCGTGGATATCGACCAGGCGACTGCCAATGTCGCGCAGCACGGCGCTGCTGACCGCGCGCCCGTTGACGCGCGCAACACTCCGCCCGCTTTCGCGGATTATCTCGCGTGACAGGATCGCCTGATCGTCGTCATCGCGCAGACCATACTCATCAAGGAGCGACAGGAGATCGGGACGGTCGGCAATGCTGAACACCCCTTCGATGCGGGCGCGTTCGCAGCCGGAGCGCACAAGGGAAGGATCGGTGCGTTCGCCGCGCAGCGTTCCCAACGCATCGATAATAATCGACTTGCCGGCGCCGGTCTCGCCGGTAAGGACATTGAACCCGTCGCAGAAGCGCAGATTGAGGCGCTCAATAATTGCGAAATCGCTGATGTTGAGTTCAAGCAACATGCACGTGACGGCGTATGCGTCGCACCTGAATGGACAGGCGACAGCATTGTACCATATTCCGTCCCGGCAGGGCGTTCCGTCCTCGTTTACTTGCCACGTTCCACTGCGTGGATGGGACGTTTTGCGACCGGCTCGGCGCGACTCTGGAGCCACACATGGACAAAGCGCTGGATTGCGGTGATGTTGCTCAGGACCGCCAGACACCAGAGCATCAGCGTCACCCAGCCGGTCAGCAATCCAAGGACGATCAGGGCAATCCGCTCGGGGCGCTCGAGCAATCCGGCTTTACCATCGAAGCCGCACCCTTCAGCGCGGGCGCGGATGTAACTGGTCAACAGCGAACCGATTGCGGACGCGAAGATCAGCAGCGTTTCGACGGCGTGAGGCATCAGACGTTCAAAATAGATCAGCAATCCGAGAAGGATAACCATATCTGCATAGCGGTCGAGCGTCGAGTCGAGAAACGAACCGAAGCGACTGACCTGATTCGTTGCGCGCGCCAGAGCGCCATCGAGCACATCGAACAGACTGGCGAACGCGACGATCAATCCGCCGACGAAGAACTGGCCGGATGCCAGCCACCAGACGCTTGCAATCGTCAACAGCAGATTCAAAACTGTCAACATCGACGGATGCACACCGGTTCGACCGAGCGTTCGCGCTGCCAGATCAGCCGTCCATTGACGGATATGCTTATTGTACCGTTTTGTGAACATCGCCCCGACCTCCGCCGCCTGCATGTCTTCAGAAGAGCAAGATCGTCTTTGGAATAACCGACCGGCGCTATCTATCCATTGACAGACGATCAAAGAACTCCTGCATCTTCTCCTCGGTATGAAACACGATCGTCACCCTGAGATCACGGTCGGTACGGACCAGGCTCACCGGCGTACCGAGCAAACGTTCGAGTTCGCGCCGGATGTTCTGATCGTCCGGCGACAGGTCGGATGACCGGGAAGCGCGCTGGCGTTTGACCGGCGTCTCTTCCGGCAGACGCGGGCGGACCACCGAGAGCGCGCGATGGATGTCGCCGGTCGTCCGGGCGTGGTCGGTGAGACGCTCCACTTCACGAACATTCAGGTCATAATCGATAATTGCCGCCACTGTCGCTTCCTGCGCCGCATCATCGGCGAGTTTGAGCAGCGCACGTCCATGGCCGGCGCTGATGCGTCCGGCAAGGAGCGCCTGTTGCGCGACCGGCGCAAGTCCCAGGAGGCGGCGCGTATTGGCGACCGCTTCGCGGCTCCGACCGACGCGCTGCGCGATGGCTTCATCGCTGAGACCGAACTCATCCTTCAGAGTCTGGTAGGCGTGCGCCTCTTCGAGGGCGTTGAGATCGGCGCGCTGAATATTTTCGATCAGTGCAATTTCGAGCGCCTGCTGGTGGGTGCTTTCGCGGACAATGATCGGCACGCGATCAAGCCCGGCGCGACGGGCGGCGCGCAGGCGACGTTCGCCGGCGATCAACTCATAGCGACCATCGTCTCGTTCGGTGACGATCAATGGCTGGATAATCCCATGCTCGCGGATGGATGCCGCCAGTTCGTCGAGCGCGGCTTCATCGAAATCGGTGCGCGGCTGATACGGATTGGCATCGATGCTGTCGATTGACGTCTCCCGCACCACAGCGCGTTCCGTATCGCCGGGAATCAACGCAGCAAGACCGCTGCCAAGCCCACGAGGACGTTTCATTGCACAACCGCCTGTCGATCAATACGGCGCAGCACTTCATCAGTAAGCGCTGCATATGCGAACGCACCACGGCTGGAAGGATCGTACTCCGCAATCGTGCGCCCGTAGCTGGGCGCCTCGCTGATGCGCACACTGCGCGGGATCAGGGTTTGGAAGATGCGTTGCGGGAAGTAACGACGCACCTCTTCGACGACCTGCTGCGCCAGGTTGGTGCGACCGTCGAACATGGTCATGACCACCCCGACAATCGTCAGACGCGGATTGAGATGGTCGCGGACCCGATCGATCGTCCCCTTCAACTGCGCCAACCCCTCGAGCGCCAGGTACTCGCACTGAAGCGGTATGATAACTCCACGCGCCGCGCAAAGCGCATTCAACGTCAGCAATCCCAGGGAAGGCGGACAGTCGAGCAACACCCAATCATACCCGACCACCTGGCCAAGCGCGTCGGCAAGGCGCCATTCGCGGCGTTCAGCCGT
Organism: uncultured Roseiflexus sp.; assembly: GCA_937935075.1. Classification (GTDB taxonomy): domain Bacteria; phylum Chloroflexota; class Chloroflexia; order Chloroflexales; family Roseiflexaceae; genus Roseiflexus. The sequence goes on from CALGYB010000113.1 coordinate 23,776, forward strand.
GACCAGTTCGACCATGGCGCCGGCGAGATGTTCATTTGCTGGCACGATGTCCAACCCGGCGCGGCCAGTTGACCGGATTGCCCGATCCAGACCGGCGACGCCGACGATCGCCTCATATGTCGAATAGCGCAGATCGCGTTTGGGGACTCCCAGGCTGGTCGTCGCGTTGCCCTGCGGATCGCAATCAACCAGGAGCACCTGCTGACCGCGGCTCGCCAGTTCACCCGCGAGGTTGACGGCGGTCGTCGTCTTGCCGACGCCGCCCTTCTGGTTCGCCAGAGCGAGGATGTACGGTTCCGAAGCGCCGATGATTGACATTGCAGTACTGTTTCACGTGAAACGTCGAGCGCCTCTCCGACGCTGCCTCATTGTAGCATGAGGAAAGAGTTTGCGCGAACTGCCGTGATATGGGTGCGGACCTGATGCTGATGGGTCGACGAAATGCCGTATCGCTGCGGTTTGGCGCCCCCGCCGGGAACGTGAACGCTCATACGGGGCTGTACGCACACGGGACAACATAGGAGGGCACGGCGTGGGCTTCGACAGGCTCAGCCCACGCCGTCTGTGATCAGGCCGGCGGTACAGACAACATTGGGAGGGCATGGCGTCGCACCCGCAGTACATCACACACCGCCTCCACCGCAGGCGCTTCAGGTATGGCGCCGGGAAAGATTGCGCGATTGCGGACAAATTCACGCCGTCTCCCCGCGCCGCCGTCCAATCCTGCGCACGCGGCAGCCCCGCCGGGGCGTGCGCACGGGCTTTCGCCCGCAGCGCCGGGATGTCGTCTGACTATGCATGGACCCGACCTTCCGATTCCGCCTTGACGTACCAACTCACACCGTGTTAGTATGGAAGCTAGCGCTACTATCAGACATCTTTACGCTTGCTGCGCTCAAACGCTCAAGCGATCCTCAGAAAGGTCGATCGATGATCCGTGTAACTGTTGACAGCATCCGTGTGAGTCTGCTGACACAGCACCGTGTCGTCGTCCTGCGCGAAGCCGAGAGTCGGCGCTACCTGCCGATCTGGATTGGCGCCTTCGAAGCCGACGCGATCGCGCTCGCCATGCAAGGGCACGAACCACAGCGTCCGATGACGCACGATCTGCTCAAATCAGTCTTCAGCGAATTGGGCTCGACAATCAGCCACATCGTCATTAACGACATCCAGGATAGTACGTTCTATGCACGGATTGTCGTTGAGCAGGGCAGTCACACCATTGAGATCGACGCCCGTCCAAGCGATGCGATCGCGCTTGCCGTGCGCGCCGATGCGCCGATCTACGTCGAAACCCATGTCTTCGAGACTGCCGGCGTGCTCTTCGAGGAAGAAGAAACTGCCGCCGCCGATGAGCAACCCAAGAGCGCGTCGCGCACGCTGGCTGGTGCAACCGAAGCCGACGAACCAGAAGCGGATACATCAACTGATGAGGGTCTCTCGCTCTTCCGCGATTTCATCAACACGCTGGATATCGACGATGACGAAAAGAACAAGGGGAAGAAACAGTAGTCCGCCGGCCACGTCGGTTCCTCAATATGAGTCTCGTCGAGCGTCCTCCTGAATTCAGGAGGACGCTCCTGTTCAATGCGCAGGACTGGCGTGCCATTGTCGTGGAAAACATATATAAGATCCTGTGGATACGTCGGTGGAGCAGGGGCGCGTTGATGGTGGAAGAAGGTGAACACATCCTCCACGTCCAACGTTTCTCTGGATAGATTGCGGAGATCTCTCCACCAGTCGTTCTACAAGGTTTGCGCGCTCTGGACGATTGTTCACCGCTCTTTCCACACTTCCACACACACTACTATGACGGTGATCATCTTCTCCAATTATGAGAAGAGAGACTCCTCCGGGCAGGAAATCGCATGGATTGACAGCAACCCGACTCTATCGTATACATAACATGACAGAATGAGCGCATCGCTCTCACCACACTGATCCGCGCGCACCGATTTCGCTTACGGTGGGGTAACCGATATGGCCGCAACAATCCTCGTTGTTGAGGATGAGGAGCCGATTCTCAACCTGGTCGTCGCCTATCTGAGGGCTGACGGCTTTGTCGTGCATACGGCGCGCGACGGTGAGGCAGGGCTGATGCTTGCGCAGACGCTCCGTCCCGATCTGGTTATCCTTGATCTACTGCTGCCGGGACTGGACGGTCTTGAAATCTGCCGGCGTCTTCAGCATGATGGTGGACCATATGTGCTCATGCTGACAGCGCGCGCTGAGGAAGTTGATAAAGTTGTGGGGTTGTCCGTTGGCGCGGACGACTATCTGACCAAACCATTCAGCCCGCGTGAACTGGTTGCGCGCGTTAAGGCGATCCTGCGTCGGCGACGCCACGCGAGCGCCGCCTTCTCCCCTGAGTCCGCCCTGTTGACCTTTCGCGATCTTCAGATTGATGTGGCGCGGCGAGAGGTGCAGCGTCGCGGCGTGCCGATCACGTTGACGGCGCGTGAGTTCGATCTGCTCTATACACTCGCAGCAATGCCCGGGCGCGTGTTTACTCGTGAACAGTTGCTCGAACGGGTCTGGGGGCATGATTTCGATGGGGTTGATCGCGTGGTTGATGTCCATATCAGTCTGCTGCGGCGCAAACTGGAGGATGATCCGACTGAACCGACATTGATCCAGACCGTGCGCGGCGTCGGATACAAATTCACCGGTTGATACGATTGTTCGGCGCGGAAACCGCCGGTTGCTCTTCCATGTTGCGTATGAACTGGTTCCATCAACTCCGCTGGAAACTGTTCGTCTCACACGCGATCATTATTGTGATTGCGATTGTGGTGCTGCTTGGCGCCGCGCAGATTCTGGTGCGCAGCAGTATGATGGAGGGCGCTGCGATTGCATCATTGTCCAGAGCAGAAGCAGAAGATGATATGCTGGTTCTGGCGGGAGAAACGGCAATCCAGCGTCGTTTCCAGTCCATCCTCGAACAGGCGCTGCTACTGGCAAGTTTCGGCGCTCTGGCAGCGGCGGTGGTCGTCAGCCTGTTCGTCTCACGGCGCATCGTCGAGCCGCTCCAGGACCTTACCGCAGTGAGTCGCCGTCTGGCGCAGGGGTATTATCGGGAGCGGACGTTTATTTATTCGGATGATGAACTGGCTGAGTTGAGTCAGAGTATCAACTATCTGGCGGAGGCGCTCGACCGCACCGAGCAGCGGCGTCTGGCGTTGATCGCCGACGTGGCGCATGAACTGCGCACGCCGCTGACCACCATCGAGGGATATATGGAAGGGCTGCTGGATGGCGTCATCGCACCGGATGAGCAGACCTTCACCCTGATCCGGCACGAAGCGGCTCGCTTGCGGCGCCTGACCGAGGAACTTGGTCTGTTGTCGCGCGCGGAAGCCGGGGAATTGCACGTTCAGCCGCGCGTTTTCGATGTCTGTTCGTTGTTGCAGGAGTTGATCGCCCGTTTCCAGCCGCAATTTGTTGCGTGCGAAGTGGATCTGCGCCTTCATGTGCCTGTCCCCGCCCTCGATATCTATGCCGATCCTGATCGGCTGATGCAGGTGATGGTGAATCTGCTGTCGAATGCGTTGCGCTACACCCCCGCCGGCGGTCTGGTTGAGGTGTCGCTGACGCCGCTTGGTGAGTATGTGCGCATATCGGTGCGCGATACCGGGATCGGTATTGAAGCCGAACATCTTCCGCTGATCTTCGAGCGTTTCTACCGGGTCGATAAGTCGCGCACGCGCAATAGTGGCGGCACCGGCATCGGTTTGACCATTGCCCGGCACCTGGTGTATGCCTGCGGCGGTGAAATCTGGGCTGAGAGCGATGGCGTCGGAAAAGGCTCGACGTTTCATGTGACTCTGCCAACCGCCGTTGTCCATCAACCGGTTCGCATCGCCGTGGCTGAATAGGCAGGCATCCCGCTCCTGATCACAAAGGAGGCTGTTCTGAACTGGACCGGTCTGCTCATTGGGGCGACGTTCTGGCTGGCGATGATCGCGATTGCGCTCATGTTGCTGACGTTGCTGTTTCCGCAACTTGAGCGCCGCGCCGATGACCGCCGCCGCGCGTCGCCGCTGCTGCACGTGCCACGCCGACAGAATGAACGGCGCGACCTGCCGGCAGTAACGATTGTTGAAACGCAGAAGACCGCTGCACTGTCACCTTCCGAACAAGCCGTCTACTGGTCGTCGAACGTGCGTGTGATTGTCGTTCTGCTCCTCGTATGGGCTGGCGGCGCGTTTCTCTCCCCTCTTCTGGCGCCTGCCCTGACTCAGATCCGGGTATTGACCGGCTTTCCGCTTGGGTACTTCCTTGGGGCGCAGGGCGCCCCGCTCCTCTTTCTGGCGCTGACGGCGCTCTACACGACGGTGATGACACGGCGCGACCGTCGCTTTGGCGGTCGCGTCGTCGGAACCGCGCCGGCGATGACCGATACCTTGCTGCCGGTAGCCCTGGTGGTGGTCGGCGGCGTCCTGATTATTGTCGCTGATGTTGTGCTCTCTCTGCCGTTGACCGTTATCGGTTGGGGGGCAATTACGCTGACTATTGCCATCTACGCCGCGATTGGCGTCCGTAGCCGCGCTGTCGACCTGGACGAGTATTATGCAGCCGGACGACGCATTCCGGCGTTTTTCAACGGGCTGGCGATCAGTGCGGACTGGATGAGCGCCGCGACATTCATTTCACTTGCCGGGACGCTCTGGATGCTGGGCTATGAGGGTCTGGCGTACATCATTGGCTGGACCGGCGGGTATGTGTTGCTGGTGCTGCTCCTGGCGCCCTATCTCCGCAAGTTTGGTCAGTACACGATTCCTGAGTTTATCGGCGTGCGGTATGCTTCAACCGCAGCGCGCCTGGTGGCTGCGGTCGTGACGGTGATTGTCTCGTTTACCTATCTGACGGCGCAGGTGTCGGGCATTGGCCTGATTATGGGGCGCTTCCTCGGCGTCAACTATCTGTTCGGCGTGGCGATCGGACTTGGCGCTGTGCTCTTCTGTTCCTACCTGGGCGGGATGAAAGCCGTCACCTGGACGCAGGTCGTTCAGGCGATCGTGATCGTCGTGACCTATCTGACGCCGGCTGCGCTGCTCTCGCTTAAGGATACGGGGATTGCGCTGCCGCAGGTGATGTATGGCGCCGCTTTCGATGTGATTGCCGATCTGGAAGCGACACAGGGGATCGCCAGGTCGTATGCCGACCCGTTCAATGACTGGTCGGTCTGGCAGTACCTGGCGCTGGCAGCCTGCCTGATGTGCGGTACAGCCGGTCTGCCGCATATCCTGGTGCGCTTTTACACGACGCCATCGGTGATCCATGCCCGGCGCAGCGTCAGTTGGGCGCTTCTGTTCATCGTCCTGGTCTATCTGACGATCCCTGCCTACGCCGCCTTTTCCCGCTGGGAGATTCTGGCGCATGTCGTTGGCCAATCGGTGCGCTCGTTGCCACAGTGGGCGGTGAATTGGGGCAATGCCGGTCTGTTGAGCATTACCGATTTGACAACGCTCGAAGATCGCAGGGTTACGGAACTTCCGGCGTGGGCGGCGGGAGCGCTGGAAAGTGGCGCTCTCCGGTTTGCCGACGCCAATGGCGATGGCCGCATTCAGCTCGATGAACTGAGCGGTCGCATGGTCACACCTTTGTCAACTGACGGCATCCTCCAGTACAATGAGTTGAAGATCAGTCCTGACCTGGTGGTGATCTCAACCCCTGAAATTGTCGGGTTGCCCGGCGCTGTCGCTGCACTGGTGATCGCAGGCGGTCTGGCGGCGGCGTTGAGCACTGCCGATGGCTTGTTGATGGTCATTACCTCATCGGTGGCGCTGGATGTCTATCAGTCGCTCAATCGGCGCGCCGTGACGCGCACGCTGCTTGCCATCGGTCGCGCGACACTGTTTCTGGCAGCGTTGCTGGCGGCATTGACGGCGCTGCGCCAGCTGGGGATCATCGTTGAACTTGTCGCCTGGGCGTTCTCGATTGCCGCCGCGACCATGTTCCCCGTGCTGACGCTTGGCATCTTCTGGCGCCGCGCCAATCGGCAGGGTGCGATCGCTGGCATGCTCGCCGGATTACTCACGATTATCGGCGCAATCCTGGCCAACTGGCTGAGTCCAACCACCGCCATCCTTGGCATTTCTGGTCCGGCGAGCGGTATCTTCGGAATAATCGCCGGTCTGACAGCGACGGTCGTGGTCAGTCGGTTGACCCCGCCGCCGCCGCCGGCAACCCAGACGTTGATCGATGCGCTGCGGCGTCCGTGATGTGCTGGTCCAACAAGCGTGACGGAAACACGGATTCGCATGGGTGCGACGTCTCTCCATGGATCTCTGAGGGATGAAAGTCAATCCGTGCGCCCCCGCGCCGGATGGCGGTGAGTGTGGTGAACCGCCAGAGCATTCGGACTTCCTGCCAGCTCACGGTTGCCGCCGATACTCGCGGAATCCTTGACATACCGCACCTCGTCGTGTACCATAACAGGGCAGTACGCGAACAAATCGCTCACTATTGCGTTGACGAGGACGAGTAGCTGCGCAACGGCCTTCAGGGAGGGCGCGCCGATGACTGTAAGCGCACCCGGTAACGGACGCAGCGAAAACCCCCTCCGAGCCGCCTCTTGAACGTCGCACCGACAAGTATGGGGGCGCGGGTCCGCCCGATAGCGCGGTCATGAGGGAATGCGCTGCCATCACGTGTGCTTCGGCAGCGCCGTTCTGAACATGGGTGGAACCACGAAGCAGCCCTTCGTCCCATGCGGGATGAGGGGTTTTTTATTCGACTATGACACGATCCTATCGACCTGTGCAGCGTCAGCCGAAGTCGCGCTCACGTCGCGGCATCGCCTGTCTGGGATGGATAACCGCGCTCATCTGGGTGTTTGTTGCGCTTGTTGCCGTCTACCTGTTCGTGCTGCGCCCATCGCTCAGCCGCATGGTCGGCGAACAGGCAGTGCAACGCCTGGGTGGTGATGAAACGCTGGATGGCGGAGGCCTGCTGCCGACGCTGGTCGCTGCGCTTCCCGCCGGCGAAATGCGCATCAATGAGCAGGAGATCAATGCCTACCTGCAGACGAATGCCGACTTGCTGGCGCCGATCGAGCAGGCGACGGTTCGCCTGGTCAGCGGCGGTCTGGAGGTCGATCTTCGCGCGTTTGGACTGAATGGAACGGCGCGTATGGGTGTGGCGCTTCAAAATGGTCGCATCATCGCGCTTAATCCGCGTCTCGATGGACCGCTCGGTCGTCTGATCTCACCCGGTGATCTGCTGGCGCCGGTTGAGCAACGGCTGAACGAATTGCTGGAAGCGCAGGGGCGCCGGGTCACCGATCTGCGTATCGAACCCGGTGAAATGATCGTTACCGTGACGGACACATAGAAGCGGCGAGGTTGTCTATGCCGGTTAAGCCAGACACAGATCCCTACTATCGTTTACGCCATTCTGCTGCGCATGTAATGGCACAGGCCGTGCTCGAACTCTTTCCGGAAGGAAAAATCGCCATTGGACCGCCCATCGAGGACGGGTTCTACTACGATTTCGACCTGCCGCGCCCGTTGACGCCGGATGATCTGGAGGAGATCGAACGGCGGATGCGCCGGATCATCGCCGGAAAGCATCCCTTCGTTTATCGCGTCGTCGATCCCGATGAGGCGCGCGCGTTGTTCCGCGACCAACCATACAAACTGGAGTTGATCGACGGACTGCTCCACGGCCAGGACGAGTATGGCGAACGGGGGAATGCGAGCACGGTCATTTCGACGTACAAACACGATACCTTCGAGGATCTCTGCCGTGGTCCGCATCTGGAACACACCGGACAGATCCCGCCGGATGCCTTCAAGTTGATGAGCGTGGCCGGCGCGTACTGGCGCGGCGACTCGAACCGTCCGATGCTCCAGCGGATCTACGGCACAGCGTGGAAGAGCAAAGAGGAACTCAACGCCTATCTGCATCGCCTCGAGGAAGCGAAGCGGCGCGACCACCGCCGAATCGGGAAAGAACTGGGACTGTTTTACTTCTCCGACGACATTGGCCCCGGTTTGCCGCTCTTTACGCCAAAGGGCGAGATGTTACGGCATCTGATGGAGTCGTATGTGCGCGAGGTCCAGACGCGCTATGGGTATCAGCACGTCTGGACGGGGCATATCGTCAAGGAGACGCTGTACAAAAAGTCTGGACACTATGAGGCGTACCGCGAGAACATGTTCCCGCCCATGGTCGAGGATGAGGAGCATATCTACCGCCTGAAGCCGATGAACTGCCCCAGCCATATGACCCTCTATAAGGAGATGGGGATTCATTCGTATCGTGACCTGCCGTTGCGCTTCGCCGAGTTCGCAACCCTTTATCGCTATGAAGAGCGCGGGACGCTGACCGGTCTGACGCGGGTGCGGGCGCTGACCCAGGATGACTGCCATATTTTCTGTCGTCCAGACCAGATCGAAGAAGAATTTGGGCTGGCGTTGCGTCTCATTCGCGAGGTGCTCGAGACATACCGGTTTACCAACTATCGGGTGCGTCTCTCGCTACGCGGCGAGGGTGGGAAGTACATTGCCGATGACGAGGCGTGGGACCTGGCGGAGAACGCGCTGCGCACCGCCCTCGATCACTACAACGTGCAGTACGAAGAAGCGCCGGGCGAGGCGGCGATTTACGGACCGAAAGCCGATTTTTTGGCGCGCGATGTTCTGGGGCGCGAGTGGCAATTGTCAACCATCCAGGTGGATTTCATCCAACCGCGCCGCCTGGGTCTGGAATACATTGCGGAAGACGGTCAGCCGCGCACGCCGGTGGTGCTGCACCGCGCCGTGACCGGAACCACAGAGCGCTTTCTGGGGGTGCTGATCGAACATTACGGCGGCGCTTTTCCGCTCTGGCTGGCGCCGGTTCAGGCGGTCGTCATTCCCATTTCCGATGAACGGCACAGCGCGTATGCCGCCGAAGTCGGGCGACAGTTGACCGCAGCCGGATTGCGGGTCGATGTTGATACAAGCAGGGAGCGTATGCAGGCGAAGATTCGTCAGGCGCAGTTGCAGAAGATACCGTATATGCTTATAATCGGCGACAGGGAGCAGAGCGTCGGCGCCGTCGCGGTGCGCACCCGGTCGGGTGAAGACCTCGGCGCAATGCCGGTTGCGGCGTTCATTGCCCGCGCCCGGGCTGAGATCGAAGCAAAGGCGTAACGACGAAGGAGCATCGATGAAGCGATTTATGATTGGCTTCGCCGTTGGCGTGGCGATCGGTGCGGCAGCCGTGGCGATCGGAACCGCGCGCTTTGGCAGTGTCGAAACGATGGCAGCGCGTGTTCGCGGCGCGATTGCAGTTGGGCGGCAGGCAATGGAAGCCTATGAGCAGGACTTGTGGGCTGATGTGCGTCGCCGCCGTGCTATTGGCATGGCGAACACCGATCACACTCCGTCCGATGTGCCAGGGGCGCGGTATGAACGCTGAAATTCTGGCGATCGGCTCAGAGTTGTTACTGGGCGAGACGATTGACACGAACAGCGCCTACCTGGCGCAGCAACTGGCGGCCACCGGCATCAACCTGTTCCGCAAGTCGGTCGTCGGCGACAATGAGGAACGCATTGCTGCGGCGATCGGCGAAGCGCTCGATCGTGCCGACCTCCTGATCTGCACTGGCGGGCTTGGTCCGACGGTCGATGATGTAACGCGCGAAGCGGTTGCGCGCGCGCTCCAGCGTCCGCTCGTCTTCCATCAGCATCTGCTTGACCAGATCGAAGCGCGTTTTCGCGCGTTCGGTCGTCCGATGCCGCAGAGCAACCGCCGTCAGGCATACGTTCCCGAAGGCGCGCGGATTGTCGAAAATCCGCGTGGCACTGCGCCCGCCTTTATCGTCGAAGATGCGCGTGGCACAGTCGTTGTGCTGCCTGGCGTTCCTTCCGAAATGCGCTACCTGTGGGAACACGCTATTCTGCCGTACCTGCGCGATGAGCGCGGTGAAACCAGCGTCATCCTGGTGCGCACCCTGCACGCCGTCGGTCTCGGCGAAAGCGTCATCGGTGAAAGGCTCGCCGATCTGATGGTTCAGACAAATCCGACACTCGGGATTTCCGCCAAGCGCGCACAGTATGAATTGCGCATCGGCGCCAGAGCGAACAGCCGCACCGAGGCGGAGGCGATGATCGCCGGGGTCGAGGCGACGATCCGAGAACGGCTTGGCGCGAATCTGCTCGGCGACGAGCGCCTCGATCAGATGGTCGCCCGTCTGCTGCGCGAGCGTGGCAGAACGATCGCGCTGCACGAAGGCGTGGCGGCTGCGCCGCTGTACCGTGCCCTGAGCGCCCAAAAAGACGCGCTTGCCGTCTTGCGAGGTGCGGTCATCCATCCGACGGATATTCCAGCCGATGATGATGCGGCGCAGAGCCTGGCGCGCACCGGCGCCGTCGCGGTGCGTCATCAGTGGCGCGCCGATATCGGGCTGGCGCTGCAACCTTCGAGCGTGATTGCGCCAGATGGCTTTGCGACGATCTGTGTGGCGATTGCCCACGATGGCGGGGTCGATGAGTGGCGCCGCCGCTTCGATATGCGCAGCGAGGATGTCTGGGATTTCGCAGGCACGATGGCGTTCGATGCGTTGCGGCAACATCTTGCAGCGTTGTAGCCCGGCATTGTTTTGTCCTTCAGCGCCCATCCCCTTGATTGCATGGATCTCCGAACCGCCATTCGAACTGTGCATAGCGATCCGCTCTGGTGGCGCAAAATCCTGATCGGCGGTGCGTTATTCATGTCGATAGTCGGTGCGCCGTTTGCCGGCGGATGGATTATTGAGTATATCGACAACTCGCGGAAAGGGTTTCCTACGCCGCTCCCTCCCTGGTTCGACTGGTCAACGCGCTGGTTGATGGGGATGTTCGCCTGGATCATCGACTTTCTGTTCTATGTTATGCCGTTCATGGTCGTGGGAGTTATCGCATTTTGTGTTGCTTTCTCGGCAGTGTTGAGCAACTCCCCCGCGTTTGCCAATCAGGCGTTGACGGTCATTGGCGGCGTTATGCTCGTATATGTCCTCTTCATGTTCCTGAGCAGCGTGTCGATGGTTGGTCGCCTGATATATGTGCAGGACGCTTCGCCGGAGCATGCAATGAGCATGCGCTCCCTGCGCGAGGCGTTGCGCCCTGGGGCGCGCGCCGTGTACTTCCGCGCGCGTCTGGCGTCGTTGCCCGCTTATCTGCCGGCGGTTGCGTTCGGCGGGTTGACGTTCCTGGTCGCCAACCTGACCTTTCCTGGCGTCCTGGTGATCGTTGCGCTGCTGATCTGGCTGACGCTGAGCGCGCTGCTCTATGCGCACCTCCTCGTGGTTCAGATATACGTTGCAGCGGAACGCGAACTCGAACGACGCGGCCTCTCTCGTATCAGTGAGTCGATGTAGCAAAGGAGGAGACATGGAGATCGGAAAGACCTTCAGTTTCGTGACCGAGGACGAACAGTGGATTACGAAGGTGCTGATCGGCGGTTTGATCCCTCTGATACCGATCGTAGGGACGTTCGCTGTTCAGGGGTATTCCTACCGTGTGGCGCAAAATGTGGCGCGTGGCAATCCGCGTCCGCTGCCAGCGTGGGGTGAGTTCGGCGATCTGCTGAAGACCGGCTTTATGGCGTTTGTGATCCAGTTTGTCTACTTGCTGCCGGTGGCAATCATCTATGCAATCTTCGCGTTTCTCACCGTCGCTGCGGCAGCAGTTTCAGGCGAGTCGGAGGGGGGAGCGGCGTTTGTTGGACTGCTTAGTTTGTGTTTCCTCCCGTTGATCCTTATCGCTGCAATTGTGTGCATTTTTGCCGCGCTGGCGGCCATCATGCGCTACCTGGCGACCGGATCGTTCGGCGAGGCGTTTAAGTTTGGCGAGGCGCTCGCCATCCTGCGCAATAATATTGGGGTGTTCTTGATGATCCTGGTCGTGGGCATTATCGCCGGCATTATTGCGGGTCTGGGCGCCATTGCGTGCGGGGTCGGCGTGCTGTTTACCGTGTTCTATGCGCAGTGCATGATCGGGCATGCGGTCGGTCAAGCGATGCAACGCATCTTCCCGGCGCAACAACCGGTCTACGCTGCGCCCGGCTACTATGGACCGCCGCCGGGCTATGGTCCGCCGTCGTACTGATATGGCTGCACGTTTGCGCCATGCATTCAAACTGCGCGAAGTGTTCTATCCTGCCAACCTGTTGACACTGGCGCGTCTGCTGATGCTGCCGGCGGCGCTGCACGCAATGCAGCGCCCCGACCAGCGCTGGCGGGCGCTCGGCATTCTTGGCGCTGCCATGTTCACCGACGCTATTGATGGGGCGATCGCCCGTCGCAGGCACGAAGTGTCGCCGTTGGGCAAACTGCTCGATCCGGTGGCGGATAAGTTGATGATCGATGCGACAGCGGTCACCCTCTCGCGGGTGCGCGGTTTTCCGTGGTGGGCGACCACGCTCATCGTTGGACGCGATCTTGCGATCCTTCTGGGCGGATTGCTGATCTATCGGCGGCGGCGCGTCATTGCAACCGCGCATCCATCCGGCAAGGCAACGACCCTGGCGCTGACGCTGGCGATGCTCCTCTATCTTGCCGACGGTCCGCGTAGTGGACGTCCGGCGCTTTATGCTGCGATGGCGCCTTTTGCGCTCTCGGCGTTCGTCTATCTGCGGCAGTTGCTTCAGGAGACCGGAGATGCGCCGCCATAGGATTTCTGCTGGCGGAGATTGAAGATCGTGTTCGGTTTGATCGCAAGGCGTTGCGTCTTTGCACTCTTTTCGAGCAATCGTGTGGCAGCGGGGAGGCGGCGATGCCAATAGCCTTGATTGTCCATGGCGGCGCGTGGGATATTCCTGACGACGAGGTTGAACCGCACCTGGCTGGATGCTGGCGCGCGCTGGCGGCTGGCTGGGAGGCATTGATGAGCGGCGCCACTGCGCTCGATGCCGTCGAGATGGCGGTGCGCGTCATGGAAGACGATCCTGCGTTCGATGCCGGGGTTGGCTCCGTGCTCAACCGTGATGGTCTGGTCGAACTCGACGCTGCTATCATGGACGGCGCGACGTTACGGTCGGGCGCTGTGGCGGCGGTGCGTGGCGTGCGCAACCCGGTTGTGCTGGCGCGCCGCGTGCTCGACAGCGAAGCGGTGTTGCTGGTCGGTCAGGGCGCCGAACGTTTTGCCGATGCCCTCGGTATCGAACGATGCACTGACGAAGACCTGGCGACGCCGCGTGAACGCGCGCGCTGGGAGACATTGCGGCGGCAGGAGGCGTTCCACGCGCCGGATGCGTTTCAGCGCCCGCCTGGTGAGGTCGCCGGGCAGCGCGGCATTGTGTGGGGCGGCAGTGACCGCAACCCGGCATACGCGCCGTCCATGCACGGGACGGCGCCCCGGTCGCGAGGGGCGCATCCCGGCGATACGGTGGGCGCAGTGGCGCTCGACCGTGAGGGACGCCTGGCGGCGGCGGCATCGACCGGCGGCACGCCGTTCAAGCGGCCGGGACGGGTCGGCGACACGCCGTTGATCGGCGCGGGGGTGTACGCCGATGGGCAGACCGGCGGCGGCGCCTCGACCGGGTGGGGGGAGGCGAT
>CALGYB010000114.1 GCA_937935075.1 uncultured Roseiflexus sp.
TGGGCGAAGGCATTGGGGTGGGCGAAGGCATTGGGGTGGGCGAAGGCATTGGGGTGGGCGAAGGCATTGGGGTGGGCGAAGGCATTGGGGTGGGCGAAGGCATTGGGGTGGGCGAAGGCAATGCCTTCGCCTCCCCAACACAGGTTTTTGACGCCTACACCCGGCCAGGCGTCGCAATGCCGTTGCACGGCGCTTCTTCGGACGAGGATTCTTCCTGTGGCGTTGTGCCAAACAGGTTGCTGATAGTCGCTGCCGGATGCGGCAGCAACGCCGCCGCCAGCACTTCATCGAGCGTTTCGACAGGCACGAAGGTCAACGCCTCGCGCACCTCAGACGGCAGGTCATCGAGGTCAACTTCGTTGCGGCGCGGCAGGATAATGGTGCTGATGCCAGCGCGGTGGGCGCCGAGCGCCTTTTCCTTCACCCCGCCGACCGGCAGCACCCGCCCACGCAGGGTGATCTCACCGGTCATGGCCACATCGTCGCGCACCAGGCGACCGGTTGCCGCCGAGGCAAGGGCTGTCGCCATTGTGATCCCTGCCGAGGGTCCGTCCTTGGGAATAGCGCCTCCTGGAACGTGAATGTGGATAGCATGCGTATCGAAGAAGCGCGGATCGATGCCCAGGGTATGCGCCCGTGAACGGACATAGGTCAGGGCTGCTTCGGCGCTTTCACGCATCACATCCCCCAACTGCCCGGTCAGGCGCAGTTCGCGGCTCCCCTCGACGACCGATGCCTCGACGAAGACAATGTCACCGCCGGCTGGCGTCCAGACCAGCCCTGTCGCTACGCCGGGCTGATCGATACGCTCCCTGGCTTCGTTGAAGAACCGGGGACGTCCGAGCGCATTGCGGACAAATGCGCCATCGATCAGAACAGGCGCAGATTCCGCTTCTGAGCGCTCCTCGACCATACGGCGCGTCACTTTGCGCAACACGGCGCCAATCTGCCGTTCCAGATTGCGCACTCCCGCTTCGCGGGTGTAGTCGTGGATGATCGTGTGCAGCGCCTCTTCGGTGAAGATGACTTCGTCCGCGCGCAATCCATTGGCGCGCAGTTGCTTCGGAATCAGGTGCCGTTGCGCAATATGCACTTTTTCGTCCCCGGTGTAGCCGCTCAGTTCAATGACTTCCATCCGGTCGCGCAACGCTGGCGGCACCGTCTCCATCGTATTGGCGGTTGCAATGAACAGCACCTTGCTCAGGTCGAACGGCACGTTCAGGTAGTGATCGGTGAACGTGTCGTTCTGCTCCGGGTCGAGCACTTCCAGCAGCGCCGCCGCCGGGTCGCCACGGTAGTCGTGCCCCAGTTTGTCGATCTCATCGAGCAGGATGACCGGATCGGACGCGCCGGCGCGACGCAGTTCCTGGATCAGCCGCCCTGGCTGTGATCCGATGTACGTGCGGCGGAACCCGCGCAACTCGGCTTCATCGCGCACGCCCCCAAGGCTCATGCGCGCGAATTGCCGCCCCAGCGCCCGCGCAATGCTCTGTCCCAGGCTCGTTTTCCCGACGCCGGGCGGACCGACGAACGCCAGGATTGGCTCGCGCACCCGTTCGTGCTCCCCGGTCAGTGTTTGACGGCGCTGCCGGACCGCCAGATATTCGAGAATGCGCTCTTTGATCGTATGCAGACCATAGTGATCCTCATCGAGCACCTGGCGGGCGTAGGCGATATCGATAGGCGCGCCGGTCGTCTTGTTCCACGGTAGTTCTGCCATCCATTCCAGATAGGTGCGCACCATCTGATACTCGGGCGAAGCATTGTTCATCCGGCTGAGGCGGTTGAGTTCGCGGTCGGCCTCTTTGCGCGCTACAGGCGTAAGGTTGGCCGCTTCGAGTTTCTCGCGCAGTTCCGCCAGTTCGTCCGCCTCCGTATCGTCTTCACCCAGTTCCTTTTGAATAGCGCGCAGTTGCTGGCGCAGGTAGAATTCGCGTTGCTGCCGCGCTGCTGCATCCTGCACTTCCTGCCGGAGGCGCGCCTGAACATCCAGCAGCGCCAGTTGCTTGCGATAGAACGCCAGCACCTTGCGCAAACGCTCGACGACATCAAAGGTTTCGAGGAGGTCCTGCCGCTCCTCGAAGGTGTAGTCCGGCGAATAGCCGGTGTTATCGGCAAGATGACCGGGATCATCGATGCTGCGCACGAAGTTGCGGATCTCCTGGGGAATGCCGGGGCGCTGCTCCAGCACAGCGTCAATCGCGGCATGCACCTCGGTCATCAACTGCTCGAGTTCCTGGGTGCGCTCGGCATGGTCATGACGCTCGACATAACTGAAACGCGGGTAGGGCTGATCCTGGGTCTGTTCGAGCAGTTCCGCCCGTACCAGACCGCGCACAACCATGCCATTCGCGCCGTTTGGCAGGCGCCCGATCTGCTCGATGCGCGCAACCACGCCGACACGGTGAAGTCGCAGCGCGAGCGGCGCGTCCGCCGGTGCGTCACGCCGGTATGCAACCAGCAGCGCCAACTGTCCCTCTTTCATCCCGGCGTGCGCTGCCGCCTCAACCTCCTCGTTGAGCGGCACGGTCACGACGGTGTAGGGAAAAACGACCACGCCCTCGAGCGGGATCAGTGGTAATGTCTGAATCGGTTGGATTGGTTCGAATACGGGCTTATGGTCCATAGCCTTTACCTCTGGAAGTCTGGCGGAGAGAGACTCCGCGTATGAGGTATTATGATGCGCTGCGCAGTGACAGTCAAGGCTTCCAGGCGGTCATGGAGCAAACTCTAACAAAACGTTAGTATGGAATGCTTCAATCCTCGTGTGTCAGCCGTGCCCGACTTCCCGGCATGACCTGCGCTTCGCTCCATGGTCGGTCGGGCGTGCTGCGGTAGCGCACCAATAGCGGAACGTCCCCCTTCAGGTAGCGGATCTCGACTGTTTCCGGCGCTATATGAAGGTCGAGGACGTGTTCGCCAATGCGCAAGCCGTGCAGCGTCGCGCCTTTCCAGGTCGATGGCAGGTGCGGTTCGATGGTCAGTTCGTGACGATGCGCCTGTGGGTTGAGACCGAGGAGTCCTTCGGTGATACCCTGCAACAGCAGTCCTGCTGACCAGAGTTGTATAAAACACAACCCCTGCGGGATCAGTTCTTTCAGCGTTCCGAGTGTTCCGTGGCGCGCTGTTTCGCCGATGCACCGCAGCAGTCTGAAACCGGTATCCGCCTGTCCATTGCGGAACGCCGCCAGCGCCAGCAGGCCCGTCGGTAGCGTCCACACCCGTGGATCGGCGCTGCGGGTATGGACCATGCCCCATTCGTTGATCCACTCGCGCATGATTCGATCCAGCGAGCGCCGAGCGTGTTCAGGGGAGGCGATGCCGGTCATCACCGGCAGCACAACCGTCCAGTGACCATCGAACTGCTGCCGGCCATCAAGGTGCAGTGAGTCGGCATACATCCCTTCCTGCTCGATCCACCAGTCGTTCTCGAAGCGCGTCGCCAGCGCGCCAGCATCCCCGGCGAACCGGATGGCGTCGTGTGGTCGCCCCAGTGCCAGCGCCATCTCGCGTAGGGAAATCAACGCCTGGTAGAGGTAGCAGACCGTATCGAGTTTGCATGCGCCCATGCCGGGAACCTCGACCACGCCATCACCGATCGGGTAGCCGCGCCCTTCGAGCGTTGCGCCGAAATGCTCTAATCCTTCGACGCACACCGGATACATCCGCTCCAGGAATGCCAGGTCGCCGCTCCAGCGCACATAGTCCCAGCAGGCGACGGCAAACTGCGGGGTTTCCTGGATGTTGCCCGGATGGTAAACGCGCCCATTTGTCGTGATTTCGTGAGGAACGCGGCTACAGGCGCGCCAGGCGTACCTGCCGAGTTCCTCGAGCGCACTGCGGGCGACATCGGCGAATCCGCCGGCGACGACGCCCGGCACGCTGTATGCCGTATCGCAGCCGAAGAGTTGCGGGTATTCCGGCAACCCTGCCAGCAGGTATGGCGCCAGCGCCGGACGATAATCCGCCATGAGCATGCGCACATTCTGCCGCGCTGCCTGCCAGAAGCGGTTCAGATCGTTATCTGGCGTTTCCAGGCGCATCTCACCAGCCATCGAGCGGTAGAGCGCGATCTTCGCCGACAGGGTATCGACTGCCGCGCGCAACACATTGCCCGGCGGCGGGGCATCATCGCGTTGCAGGGCAAGTCGCCATTGCAGCGCCAGCGCCTCACCCGGCTGAAGCATCAACGGGAAGCGCGCCTGCGCCGTTCGTTCGGCGACATCCCACCTCGCCGACGTTGCGCCTGTCAGCGTTACAGTGACGCCGGCATACGCGCCTGGCGCGCGCCAGGCAACGCCGTTTGGGAGGGTGTACAGTTCCGGTTCGGCAGGAGCGACGCCGCCAAACCAGCAGAAGCGCAGGTCGGCTTCGGCGCGCAGCACCACAGCGGCGTCTATTGGCGCAGCGCCGTCGTTGCGCACCAGCAGCGTAGCGTAGTAGTGCGGCTGATCCTCGGCGGCGAACTCGGTCCATTCCAGCGCCAGGTCGCCGACGGTAAAGTGTCGGGTCAGGTACGCGCCGAACAGATCGCAGTGTGTTGCGTGATCCAGCGGCGTCGTTGCGCCATATGCCTCGAGGGTCAGTGTCCATCCATCCAGCACCCGCAGCGGATGCGCCCACACCCCGCCCATCTTGCCGCGCACGTGCCATTCACCGAACGGATGCGCCACGCCGCCGATGGTGGTAATGGCGTAGATGCGTTTCCCGCTGATGAACACCGGCGTCGTCGGTTCAGCTTCCGCTGTCCAGACGTCGTCGTCGATGAAATAGCGCTGAAGAGTCACGAAACGGCGTCCTTTTTACTGATAGAGCGATCACCCAGATGTTGCCCGATCATTGCCTGTGTTGACCATCTCACGGCAGACGGTGGCCGAGCCTGTCGCCGCAGACGGTGGCTGAGCCTGTCGCCGCAGACGGTGGCGGAGCCTGTCGCCGCAGACGGTGGCTGAGCCTGTCGCAGCCATAGTATACCCTGCCTGGCGCGCTGCCATGCAGAAGCCGCGGTTGCATGGCGTCATCGTTCTGATTTCCGACTATACACTACCGCCGATGCGCGTGGCAGAGCGCTGGGGCGCTGCGGGCTAAAGCCCTCGCTGAGGACGCAGTTCGACCATGCTCACTGCAGGCGGTTCGACGGCGCTCACCGCAAGTGAAAGCCCCTTTGGGGCTGCTGACGCCACTGCGCAGTCATGCGTCCACGACCGCCAAAGCGCGTTGTGGATTGTTACGCCTTGCGAACCAGGCGCTCGAACATCTTGTCTAACTGACCACAAGTTAGAATGTGGACGAGTTGCTCAAAGACTATAACCAACGGGGATGGTGAGAAGGGAGTCTTTGCGCCTTTGTGTGACGTGCTACAACGGCAATGAGGGGGCTGACGCGGGATTGCGCTCAGGATGCCCATCGAGCCTTGATGCATCTGAACGGACTGCTTCCTGATGCCCGGTGATGATGACAATGCTCTCTTTCCGCAGCGCCAGGCGCACCGATTCACCCGGCGTCAGGTTCATTGTCGTGTATGACGACGCAGGGTAGACGGCCTCGATCTGTCGGCTATCGGGCAGCGCTACCTTCAGGTGATGCATATGGCGTCCCAGGCGATGTTCGACCACAATGCCTTCCAGGTGATTATTGCCAATAGTACGACTGAGCGGACGGTCAGGATAGATCAGGCGAATATCCTCCGGGCGAATGTACGCTACCACCTGTGTGCCAGGAGGCGCATTGATCGGCGGCGCTTCGAGCGTGATCCCGTTCCAGTCGAGGAATGCGCCAGATGGTCCGGTCTCCACAACGCATGCACTGATCGCATTGGGAATGCCAAGGATGTTGAGCACCCACTGATTTGCCGGGCGCATGAACACTTCGTCGATACGCCCGATCTGCTCGAGCCGACCGTCACGCACCACTGCCAGACGATGACCGACGGCAAAGGCATCGTCGAGATTGTGGGTGACATAGATGACAATCAGCCGACGTTCTGCTTGAAGTGCGCGGATTTCCTCGTGCAACCGTTCGCGGATGGGGCGGTCGAGCGCCGAAAAGGACTCGTCAAACAGCAACACGCGCGGTTCGGTTGCCAGTGCGCGGGCAATGGCAACGCGCTGTTGCTGCCCTCCCGACAACTCGTGCGGCATGCGCTGCGCCAGATGCGCCAGGTGCATCCGTTCCAGCAACTCCATCGCGCGTTCACGCGCATCGCGCCGGCCTGCCAGCGGAAACATCACGTTCTCGAGTGCGCTCATATGGGGGAACAGCGCATACTGCTGGAAGACATAACCAATGCGTCGTTTGCGCGCGGGAAGGTTGATGAGCGGTTTTCCCGGAATACGCTGAAAGAAGGTTGTATCGTCGAGCGTAATCACGCCGCTATCCGGTGTGGACAGACCGGCGATCGCCTGGAGCGTCTGGGTTTTTCCGGCGCCGGACGGCCCAAAGAGCACCAGGATTTCCGTGTTGAGGGTGAAGCGCATCTGCAGGGTGACATTCCCCAGGCGCCTGATGAAGTCAACGTGTAATCGCGGACTCATGCCGACGCCTCCGCAGATTGCTCGAGACGTCTTCCTGACGTCGGCGGCTCCAGCCGGCGCGCCAGGATCAACCCGGCAAACGCCAGCGCCGTCATCACCAGCACCATTAGGTGCGCATCGGCGTAGCGCTGCGCCTGAACTGCATCGTAGATGGCAACCGGCAGGGTTTGGGTGCGTCCGGGAATATTCCCGGTGACCATCAGCGTTGCGCCAAATTCGCCGAGGGCGCGCGCCGAGCCGAGGATCATGCCCGCCAGAATGCCGCGCCGTGCCAGCGGCAGCGTGATCCGCCAGAAGATGCGCACTTCACCCGCACCGAGCGTGCGCGCCGCGTTTTCCAGCAGCGGATCGACGTTTGCCAGCGCGGCGCGGCTGCTCTGTACCATCAACGGTAACCCCACCACGACCGATGCAGCAACCGCCGCCTGCCAGGTGAACAGAATCCTGATGTGGAACCACTCAAACAGCGGGCTGCCCCGACCAAACGCCAGCAGCAGATAGTAGCCGATGACGCTCGGCGGTAGCACGAGCGGGAGCATGATCAGCGTTTCGACCAGAATCTTGAGCGGAAACCGGACGCGGGCAAGCAGGAATGCGCATGCAAGCCCCACAATCAGAATCATGACACTCGCAATTGCGGTGACCTGTACCGATAACCAGAAAGCGGGCCAGTTCATCGGCTGACCATCTCTCCCGGCAGGATGAAACCATATTTCTTCATAATGGCGTGTCCTTCGGGACCGTTCACGAACGCAATGAACTGGCGCGCTTCCTGCTCCCGTTGGGTTCCGGCAATTGCTGCCGCCATTTGCAGCAGCGGATGATCGGGATGCAATTCGGCGGGAATGAGCGTCCAGTTGCCATTGCTCTGAATGCTGAGTGAGAGCGCCACAATCGCCACATCGACATTGCCGGCGTCTGCCAGGGTTAACGTTTGTGCCACATTTTCGCCGAATACCAACCGTGGCTGCACCGTCTCCCAGACGCCAGCGCGTTCGAGCGCCTCTTTCGCTGCCTGACCGTAGGGAGCGTGTTCAGGATTGGCAATGGCGATGCGCTGGTAAACCGCGTCAGCCAGGTCTTCCACCCGCTCTGGTTTCAGCGCACTGTTGGGGCGTGTCCAGAGCGTAATGCGCCCCTGGGCGTAGATTTCCATCGTATCGGGAATGACCAATCCCTTCTCGTGCAATTCCTCGATGAACGACTTACTCGCCGCGTAGAACAGGTCGAACGGCGCGCCGCGTTCGATCTGCTGGGCGAGTTGACCGGTTGAACCGAAGTTGAACACTACCCTGACGCCGGTTTGTTCCTCGAACAGCTTGCCAATCTCTTGCAAGGCTGGCGTCAGATCGGCGGCGGCGGCGACGACCAGTTCATTGCCGGAAGCGCCCGAAGGCGCCAGGGGAGCGGGCGCGGCGCCACAGGCGCTGACGATAAGCGGCACGATCATCAGAAGCAGTGTGCAGTATCGGAGCGCCATTCCTTCCCCTTTCACCAGTGGTTGGAAACGCCGGGTATCAACTCGGTGCGACACGTTTCCAGCCATGCCAGCGCTGCCTGGATCTGCCCGCGTCGGAACTGGATGACCAGGCGGCGATATGGCTGATCGGGCGAAACCGTCGCCGCTTTCGTATCGAGATGGTCGAGCAACTGCTGACAGGCATGCTGCTGTCGCGTAATCAGCGACTGTACGGTATCGATGCCATCCTGGTGGGCAAAGTAGAGTTTTGCCAGAAACTCGAGCCGAAAATCACGCCCATGAGTCACCGGCGTGCGCATCCATTCGGCAAACGCTTCGCGCCCTCGTGTCGTGAGGCGCAACACCCGACGCGGCGGACGACTCTCCTGGGTTTGAATGACTCCGGTCAGAAACCCTTCGTTCTCGAAGCGGCGCAACAGTGCGTAGAGGTGCGCCTGTTTGACACGCCAGACTTCACCTAGCGCAGAGTTGTTGCGCAGATGCTGGTGGACCTCGTAAGGGTGCATGGGCCGTTGCCACACCAGCCCCAGCAGCGCAAATTCGATAGTCAGCGGGTGCCGAATGCTGCTCATAACGCAAATACTTATGCAATAAGTAAGTGTGGAGAATATACCCGAACGTGTACTTTGTGTCAAGTATCGCTGCACACTGACGTCCTCGCTGGGGATGTACAAGCGTCGGCTAATAGAGCGACCAACTAAATGTTGCACAACCATTGCTCGTCTTGACCGTCTTGCGGCTGACGTTGGCTGAGCCTGTCGAAGCCAACGTCAGCCGCAAGACGTCCTTGATTGTCCGGGTTTTAGTTGATCGCTCTCAGAGCCTATCCGAAAAATCGCTGACTGAAGTGCGACCGGGTAGGCGAAGGCATTGCCTTCGCCTACCCAATGAGTTTTTCCGGATAGGCTTGAGAAGAGATGACTTCACTGCAAAAAGCTAACCACGAAACCACGAAGGTCACCAAGGGACACGAAGGACATGCGCTTCATGGTTCTGCCCCTTCGTGCGCTTCGGGTCCTTGGTGGTGAAGCCTTTGTGCCGTGGACTCAAGAGATGGTTCCGACAAAATCCTCGCCCGTCAGGATGCCATCACCTGCTGACCAATCTGCCGCCGCTTTCGCTGACAAAATCCTCGCCCGTCAGGATGCCATCTGGCCATTCATGTCCAAATCCTCCCATCAGGACAGGTTGATACGCTCATACACAATTCGCTCATACCTGCCTTCCCAGGGATTGCCCCGTTCATACACTCCAAGTCCGGCAGTCTCTGCCAGACGCAGATAGTAATCGGACCCGGCGATCTCACCGTTGTTTTCGGCGCGCAGGTAGTCCGCCATCACACAGTCGATAGCGACCGGATCGCGGGAGAAGAACAGGCTGTTGGGGGCGGCATTGCCGAAGGTGCGCCAGCGGCGCGGTTCGCTGATATTGTTCACAGGGTTGCCGAACAATCCATCGCCGATAATGAGCACGGTCTTCTGTCGGACCTGCGGATGCGCGTTGATGTCCACCAGCGGGCTGTACCTGTCGGAAAAATAATCGGCGCCGATGTCGGTATACCGGTGCAGCCGGTTGCAACGATCAATCGAGCCGAAATGGTTCTTGAAGCCCAGGCTGATGCCGGCGCCAACGTGACGTTTCATCAGCGGCATATTGATCAAATAGTGCACATTGACCAGCGCGTTGCAGAACGGCAGGTCTGGAGGAGCGGGGATGCCTGGCGGTGTATTGAAGCGAACCTTCTCAACCGTGCTGAAGCCCAATTCGGGATGTTCGTCCTGATAGGATGCGAAATTGACCTGCGTGTAGGCGCAGCGGCGTTTGAAGCGCAGCGGAATAATACCCGGATGGTCGCCGTGGGTGACATCGAAGATCCAGATGTTCTGCTCAGACGCGCCAATTGCCAGCAGACCGCGGATAACGGCATTGATCGGGTCCATAAGCGCATCAATTTCATTGTCGTCGTCGTTGCGCGCAGCATTGTTCAGACTGACTTTGATGCCGATCATCTGTCCCGGCTGGTAGTCCGGCAGGAGGGTCGCCCAGGCGTCGGCGCGGGTGGACGTGTGCGTCAGTCGCGTGACGCCTTCGTCGACCATGTCGGCGACAATTCGGGAATCGACGGTATCGCCGTACCAGCCGCTCGAAAAGTTCCACGATGTTGCGCGTGGGTGGTGGGTGTGCACAACGTGTCCGCGCAGCAATGGAACCGATGTGGCCGTCGGGGAAGGGGTCGCCGTGGGGGAAGGAGTCGCTGTTGGGGGAGGGGTCGCCGTGGGGGAAGGGGTCGCTGTCGCCGAGGGAGATGGTGTCGCCGTTGAGGTCGCCCGCGTATCAACGATGATCAGGGGACAGTACACCCGTGCAGCAACGACCGGCGTATCGACAGCGAGGCGGGTTGCATACCCGACCGCGCGCTGGATATGTCCGAGCAACAACCCTGAAGTGGCTACTCCCGCTCCTATCAGAAACTGGCGGCGTGTGATGCGCGGTTTCCCATCCATCGCAATCCTCCTGTTGGTTTTGTGGGTCAGCGGAATCGGCGCTCCGAGCATGACATCTGGCGCTCCAACGTCCTGCCTGGTAGGTAGGATACGTAGACGTGCTGACGCGGTCGCGGCAGCGCTGCGGACGATGTCGGCGCCTTTGTGTGATCATTCCTGATGAGTGGTTGGGGGAGTGAGGCTGGGTGAATGGGGCGAAGGCGATACCTGAACCGGCTACGACTCTACCACGTCTCATTTGCCGATGCAAGCGGACGTGATGAACATTTACAAAGTAATCCGGCATTCGCTCTGCGCCCGGCGGCTGAAGCCGCAGGCTACGGTTGCGAAGCCTGCCTGCGCAGGCTATACCGGATTTAATTCTTGAATTCACTGCAAAAAGATGTAACCACGAAACCACGAAAGTCACAAAGGGACACAAAGGACATGCGCTTCATGTTTCTTCACCTTCGTGCGCTTCGTGTCCTTGGTGGTTAAGCCTTTTTGCAGTGGACCCATTCTTATCATAACGCAGGCGCGAATCAGTTCCTCATTCCCATATGCGCGCTGATTCGATGACTTTCTTCGACGCAAGCATCGAATCAGCCCTTCGCTGCGCCATGATGTGGGGTTGTCAGGTGGTGTCGCCTGTCAATCCAGGAATGCGCGCGCGGCGCTCGATCAGGGTAAGGATCAGGTAGGCGACGCCGACGAGCGCAATGTAGAACACAGCGACGATCAGATAAATCTGAATGGGGGCAAAGTACCGGCTTGCAAGAATCTTCGCCTGTCCCATAAGATCGGGCACAGCGATGAGAAACACGACCGATGTGTACTTCAGCATGGCAACGGCTTCGTTCGACCAGGCAGGCAGCGCCAGGCGCACCGCCTGCGGCAGAATGACGCTCTGGATCGCCTGCCATTTACTCATCCCAATGGCGCGTGCAGCCGTCATCTGACCTTCGCTCACCGCTTGCAGTGCGCTGCGCAGGTATTCCGCCTGATAAGCGGCGCTATTGAGTCCAAGCGTAAGAAATGCCGCCTGCAAACGGCCCAGCGTGATGCCAATGTCGGGAAGCCCGTAATACACCATGAACAACTGGATCAGTAACGGTGTTCCCTGAAAGAGGGTCACATACGCGCCAAGCACACGTTGCAGCCACACCGGTCCGTAGACACGCCCGATGCCGACCGGCAGCCCGACGATCATCCCAAGGACCAGCGAGATAGTTGCGATCTGCAGGGTTACGACGGTTCCTCGCAACAGGTCCGGAGTCACTTTGTTCAGAAGGTCGATAAAGTCTTGCATGTCCACGTACCAGTCTACTGCATGATATTCCGTAAAAACGCACGTGTCCGTTCATGGGTCGGCTGCTCGAACATGTGCTGCGGCGTTCCCTCTTCCACCACCACGCCACCCTCCATAAACACCACCCGGTTGGCAACCTGCCGGGCGAATCCCATCTCGTGCGACACGACGATCATGGTCATGCCTTCACCAGCAAGTTTTTGCATCACAGCGAGCACTTCGCCGGTCAATTCGGGATCGAGCGCCGATGTTGGTTCGTCGAACAGCATGACATGCGGATCCATTCCCAATGCGCGGGCAATCGCCACTCGCTGTTTCTGCCCGCCAGACAACTGCGCTGGATAATAGTGGGCGCGATCCGCCAGCCCCACGCGCTCCAGTTCGAACATGGCGAGGTCGCGCGCTTCGTTTTTGCGCATCTTGCGCACCTTGATCAGCCCGATCATCACGTTGCCAAGCGCCGTCAGGTGCGTGAAGAGATTGAACTCCTGGAACACCATCCCGATACGCTGGCGTACACGGTCCTGATTGACGCCGGGTGCGGTGATTTCCTGATCTTCCAGCCAGATGCGCCCTTTCGTCGGCGGGTTGAGCAGGTTGATACAGCGCAGCAACGTACTCTTGCCCGATCCGCTTGGGCCGACCAGGACCACGACCTCGCGTGGCTGCACTGTCAGCGAAACACCTTTGAGCACGTGCAGCGAGCCATATGATTTATGCACGTCTTCGATGCGGAGAATAGGAGATGTCATGAGGGGCTACACCTGCAACCGATACCGGCGCTCGATCCATTGGAGCGCCTGGGTTGTTATCAGCGTCAATGCCAGATAGAGCAGGAGCGCAACACCGAAAGCGAGAAACGGCTCGAAGGTGCGCGCACTGACCTGTTGCGCGCGCCGCAGGATCTCCGGCACGCCGACGGCAAACACCAGTGTTGAGTCTTTCAGCACGAGCGTCGCCTCATTCCCCCAGGCAGGCAGCGCCAGCCGCAGCGCCTGCGGCAGCACGATGCTCTGGATCGCCTGCAAGCGGCTCATACCGATTGCCCGCGCTGCGATCATCTGCCCCGACTGCACCGCTTGAATCGCACCACGAAAGATCTCGGTCTGATACGCTCCCGAGGCGAACCCCAGCGCCAGCGCGCCAGCCCAGAAAGGCGAAAGATTGACATAACGCGAGATAACGAAGAACAGAATAAAGATGATGACGATCACCGGCACAGCGCGAATAACCACGCTGTAGGCGGAGACCGCCGTCTGAAGGGCGGGGTGACCATAGACGCGCGCAATTGCCATAACAACGCCAATGGTGAACCCGACGGTCAGCGCAACTGCCGTAACGCTGATGGTCACCCACAATCCCTGCACAATAAAATTGAAGGTCGTCAGCAGGTCCTGAAACAGTCCCATCATTCGATTATGGCAGACCGTGCTTTTCTTCGAGCGCCTTCACTGTGCCGTCGTCGATCAATCCCTGAATAATCCGATCAAGTTCTGCCTTGAGATCGGCAGCGCCTTCAGGAATGGCAACGCTTTTGCCGCCCTCGGCGGTTGTCTCAGTGACGAGCAGCACCTTCAGTCCATTCTGCCTGGCAAGTTCCAGCGCCGGTTCAGCGTCCATCAGCACCAACTGGAGACGCCCACTGGCAAGGTCGAGCGCCGCCTGATCGGCGCGTTCGTAACTGAAGACCTTATCCGCAGGCGTCAGGCCCGTTGCAACCAGATTTTTCTGGATCCAGCCCTCCTGAACCGTGCCGGTCTGGGCGCCGATAGCCAGTCCCGCGGCATCTTCCGGTTTGGTCATGACGATGGTTGTGTCGCTCGCGCCGATGAAGGCATCTTTCGTCATGCGGTAGGGAATGGTGAAATCGACCTTCTCTTCGCGCTCGGCAGTCGCCTGCATGGCGGCGATCACGGCATCGATCTTGCCCTCCTGAAGCGATGCGATCAACGAGTCGAACGGCATGTCGCGGATTTCAACCTCAACGCCGAGTTGTTCACCGACGGCGCGGATGAGGTCCATGTCGAAGCCGACGAAGTTGCCGCTGGCGTCAATCGACTCGTAGGGCGGGTAATCTGCCGAGGTGCCGACGATAAGTTTGCCAGCTGCCCGGATCTGCGCCAGTTTTCCCGCTGTTTGTGCGGCGGGTTGGGTCGGTTGCGCCGGGGGTTGGGTCGGTTGTGCGGCGGGTGCTCCGCCACAGGCGCTGATCGCCAGCACGGCAACGATCAGCGCCAGGATGATCAGCATCTGTTTTTTCATAGCATTCCTCCTGATATGTCGTGTCTGCACGTTGCACGGGGCGGCAGACACAACGGGGGCATTTGATGGTGCGAAAAGTATAGCACAGGTTATCGAGGCGCCCTGCGCCGGTGTGGGCGGCAGCGCGCGACGCGCCCGCAGCCGAAGGGAAGGGCAGCGCACCGCAGCAGCCACCAGGAGGAGGTGACCGTCACCGCGCCGATTTGGGCGGCAGCGCGCGACGCGCCCGCAGCCGAGGGGAAGGGCAATGCCCCGCAGCCACCAGGAGGAGGTGACCGTCACCGCGCCGGTGTAGGCGGCAGCGCGCGACGCGCCCGCAGCCGAGGGGAAAAGCAATGCCCCGCAGCCACCAGGAGGAGGTGACCGTCACCGCGCCGGTGTGGGCGGCAGCGCGCGACGCGCCCGCAGCCGAAGGGAAGGGCAGCGCACCGCAGCAGCCACCAGGAGGTGACGGTCACCTGGGGAGGGGAGCGCGCTCGCAGCGGGAAGGGCAAGGAGGTGACGGTCACCCGCGTCACCGCTGCGATGGTCATGCGGTAGCAATACTAGCGGTTGCGGATCTGAAAACCGCTCTGCGAAAAAGGAGAAACTCAAATGCCTTATGCTCGTCGAGATACGATCACCTGGCAACCCGGCATGTACTACCACATCTACAACCGTGGCGCCCACAAGATGCCCATCTTCCGCGAACCAGAAAACTACGCCTTCGTCTTGCAGCGAATCGGGCAATACGCTCAGGAGTTGCAAATCGCCGTCATCGCCTACTGCCTGATGCCCAATCACTACCATTTGCTGGTGCGTCAGGACGGCGGCTCGCCCGCTGGTCTGCTTCCTCAACGCGTCTTCAATAGCTATACGAAAGCCTTCAACAAACGATACCGCTGTAGCGGCACACTGTTTGAGCATCGTTTCAAGGCGAAACCTGTCATGGATGAAACGTATCTTCTTCACCTCTGCTGTTACATTCACGCCAATCCTGTTAAAGATGGCCTGGTGTCCGATCCGGGTCAGTGGTTATACAGCAACTACCTCGAGTGGGTAAGGAAGCGGCACAGTCTGCTGATAGACCAGAATTTCGTGCAAGCCCGGGTAGACCAACCTCATGTCTATCGGGAGATGGTCTTGAAGTACCTCCGAAATCGTCGGCGCTAGCCTTCAGGCGACGGTTACGCCGCCTCCAGGATCAGCACCCAGTCCGGTCCGCCAATTGGCGAGACGAAAGTCACAATCTTTCGAGGGTGTGTCCCAATGGGATAGGTCGCTCCATTGCGTGGATCGAACCAGGTCGAGCGAACATCTCCCTGCAAAAGACGCAGATCCACTCTCAACGACTGACCCGCCAGCGGAAAGTAGACCAGCCCATACGTTCCTTCACTGTCGCGGGTGGCGATGGGGAGTGCAGCGCGAACAGGATTCATCCGATCCTCCTGTTCCACAGGCAGCACGATGTGAGTTGCATCCGGCAACAGGTCTGGCGCAGGAATGCGGCTAAAGTATGGTCGTGAGAGCAGCAGATTCTTCAGGTGAACCAGTTGCTGCGCCCCTGGTCCGTAGATGGCCTCGTCCCATGCAGGCGACGGGAAGTTCATCGGTGCATATTTGGGCGACCACATTTGCCAGACGGAGTGGCTGCCATACGTGTGTCCACAAGCGCCTGCGAACACTGCACGGTATGCCTGCTTGCGCACATCGTAATCGGTAAAGCGGCCATACTCCGGTTTCCATGTGCGCAGGTAGG
The DNA here is from genome assembly GCA_937935075.1 of uncultured Roseiflexus sp. Classification (GTDB taxonomy): domain Bacteria; phylum Chloroflexota; class Chloroflexia; order Chloroflexales; family Roseiflexaceae; genus Roseiflexus. The sequence goes on from CALGYB010000114.1 coordinate 15,806, forward strand.
GGTCCACCGGATGATGCTCATAGTTCGGTTCGCCGTCCAGCACTGGCTTAATCGGCGCACGTGCATAGTCGGCGCGGATCATCTCCCAGTTGGGCGCGTCCATCAGGCTATGACCGGATTGAAGCATATTCATCGAGAGCCATTCGGCATCGTGGAGTGTGGTCGAGGAACTCATTCCGCCAGCCGGATGATATGTGATAAACGGCGTGAACCCCAATCCTTCGGCAATTCCCGCCGCCATCGCCGACCATATCGGTTCATAGCCAGCCGCCGGACGATCCCCGCCAAGGATCCAGATGATGTTCGTATCATCCCGATAGCGCTCACCAAGGAATCTTCCATAGATACGTGCATTCTCAGCATTGAAGATAACCGGTCCAATACCCCACAGACGTGCATGCACTTTATCGCCCCACGTCGGCAATAGACCAACGTACAGTCCTTTTTCGGCAGCCAGGCGAATGATCGCGTCCACGTGGCGGAAATAGAACTCATTTGGTCGGGTGGGATCGTCACCAAGAAGCGGCGTATGCCCCTGTGCGTTAGGTGTGTGCAGTCCATCCAGTTCCGCCAGCGCCACCGCCTGAATCAGATTAAACCCCTGCTGACGCCGCACGTCCAGGTAGTGTTCGGCTTCAGGCAGACTCAAACGATGAAAGAGTTCCCAGGCGGTGTCGCCCAGCCAGAAGAACGGCTCGCCGCCCTCGGTCATGAGAAAACGTCGGTTTGTGCTGACACAAATGCGTGGCAAAGACATCGACTTCCTCCATTTCTCTGTCCCCCTCTGGGACAGCCGCAAGCGCTATGGCAGAATAGGACCAAAGTGAGATAGCGTAACTCTAGCACATCGCATATACTTTAGATAACCCTTTCTTCCCCTCCTTCGCCAGGAGGCCCCGGTTGCTGCCGGGGCTTTCTGGTTTTCACTCCCGATCTGCCTGAGATGGTCTCAATCAGTGCAAATCCGTGTTCCACATCCACTGCGCCACGAACGCAGGACCAACAGGCGCGTGGTATCATATCACCGAACAATTGTTGAAAAAAGCGAGGTGGGCAATGAGCAGCACAACAGTCGAAGCAGCGCCGATTGTCTACCCTGACAGCGACGGGATGCCGATGGCCGATAACACGCAGCAGTTTCGCGCAATCGTGACTATTCAGGGGAACCTGGAGGCGCTGTTCCGCGACCGCGCCGATGTGTTCGTGGCGGGCGACCTGCTCTGGTACCCGGTGGAGGGGCGGCCCGACATCCGGCGTGCGCCGGACGCAATGGTGGTGTTTGGCCGACCGAAGGGGGACCGCGGCTCGTACCGCCAGTGGGAGGAAGACGGGATTGCGCCGCAGGTGGTGTTCGAGGTGCTGTCGCCGGGGAACACGCTGACCGAGATAGCGGCGAAGTTCGAGTTCTACGACCGGTACGGGGTGGAGGAGTACTACCTGTACGACCCGGCGCGGGAAGACCTGAGCGGGTGGCGGCGCGAGGGGGAGTGGCTGCGCGTGATCGAGGAGATCGACGGCTGGGTCAGCCCGCGGTTGGGGGTGATCTTCCGGTGTGAGGGGGATGCAGTGCGGATGTACCTGCCGGACGGGCGCCCGTTCCTGAGTTTTGTGGAACTGCAAGACCAACTTGAACGCGAGCGGCGGCGCGCCGAGGCGGAGCAGCAACGTGCGGAAGCGGAACGGCAGCGCGCCGAGGCGGAGCAGCAACGTGCGGAAGCGGAACGGCAGCGCGCCGAGGCGGAACGGCAGCGCGCCGAGCGCCTGGCAGCGCGCCTGCGCGCCCTGGGCATCGACCCGGACGCAGATACATAAACGACGACGGCGCAGAGACGTTGTACCACAACGTCTCTGCGCCGTCGCATTCGTTCCTACCGCACCACGAGCGGCAGGACGACCGTATACGTCCCTCCGGTCGGCGCCTCGGATGTCGCCGGTCCGTAGATGTGCGTTGAGCCGTCGGTGGTCTCCTCAACCAGCCAGTAGGTGTAGCGCACGCCCGGCGCTGCGGTTGTGTCGTTCCAGACGTATGCCGCGCCGCTGCTCGCGCTTCCCGTCGCCGGAATGAGGCGATCGGTAATGCGCACCGCATCGCTGCGGCTGCCGCTAGCGCTGCGCTCGATGTGGAAGCCGCGCGTCCCGTACTCCGCAGCCGTCTCCCAGCGAATGACCACGGCGTTTGCGTCGCGCTCGGCGCTGAAGCGCGTCAACTGGATGGCGGTCGGCGAGATCGGCGACAACCCCAGATACCACGTCGGGTCGATCTGCCCTGGCGTCAGAGTGAAGATTGGCGTCTGGCCGGTTACCGGGTCGGCGTCACTGTCGTTACCCGGATCATTTCCCTGGCGCTGCGGGCTGACGTAGTAACCGGACGGGATGCTGAACGCGATTCGATACTCGCCCGGCTCAACGTCGGTGAACATATAGTACCCATTGGCGTCCGTGGTCCGTGTGGCAACGAGTGTGCCGTCACTGCGCAGCAATCGTACTTCGATGCCGCCGATCCCTGGTTCATCCGCCTCGTGGATGCCGTCCAGGTCGCGGTCGAGCCACACCAGGCTACCGACCGATGCCAGTTGATACAAACCGATGTCGATGTCGCGGCGCGCCTCGCCGGTGCTCAGGGTAATCGGGTGGCTGCGCCGCGTGGTGCGGTCAACGTCGGAGTCGAGCGCCTGGTCGCTTCCTGCTCCGCGCGGGCTGATGCTGCGCCCCGGCGTCGCGCCGACTCCCACGGTGTACGTGCCTGCGGGCAGGCCGTCGAACAGGTAGTTGCCGTTCATGTCGGTCGTGGTGGTGATCAACAGCGTGCCGGTCGAGTCGTAGAGCGCCACGACGATGCCGCTGACCCCCGTTTCTCCGCCATCCTGGATGCCATTGGCATTGGCGTCGTTCCAGACGCGGTCGCCGATGCTGGCGCTGCCCTGGTAGCCGAAGTCCACGTCGGTGCGCGCCTGTCCGTCGTTCAACGTCACACCGGTAACCACGCCAGGCGTCCCGCTGCCATCCAGGTCGTAAGTGGCATCGATGCCGCCGGGCAGGGTCGAGGCATCGACCCGCACGGTGTACGTTCCGGCAGGCAGACCGTCGATCAGGTAGACGCCGTCGGCGTCGGTTGTGTCGAACGGTTCGTTCGGATCGCGCACGCCGTTGTTGTTCAGATCAAGGTAGACTGTCACGCCGCCGATCCCCGGCTCACCGAAGTCCTGCGAGCCATCGCCATTGCGGTCGAGCCACACGCGGTCGCCGATGCTGGCAGTGCCACGGTAGCCGAAGTCCACGTCGGTGCGCGTCGCGCCTGCTGCCAGCGATGCAGTTGCCGCGTGCGGCGTTGCAGCGGCGCCGTCCAGGTCGTAGGTCTGGCTGACCCCTGCCGGCAGTGTGGTCGTGTCCACGCGCACGGTGTATGTTCCGCCCGCCAGATCGCCGAAGAAGTAGAAACCGTCCGCATTGGTCGTCGCTGTGAGTTCGCCGGTGTCACGCACGCCGTTGTTGTTCAGATCAAGGTAGACCGTCACGCCGCCGATCCCCGGCTCACCGGCATCCTGCACGCCATCGCCGTTGCGATCGAGCCACACGCGGTCGCCCAGCCCGGCGTTCGCCAGTTCGCCAAAATTGTAGTTGATGCCGTCGGTTCCGGCGGGCAGAACGATGGCGCCGATCACGTCGTTGCTGACGAGCGTGCCGATCGGTACGCCGCCAATCGTGCCGACGCTGTCCAGCCCATCAGTGTAGATCAGTGGTTGCGTTTCGCTGATGGTGTATGTGCCCGCCAGCAGGTTCTCGAAGCGGTAGCTGCCGTCTGCCAGAGTTAGCGTCGTAGACACGACATTCCCCAGGCTGTCGAGCAAGGTGACGGTCACGCCGCCGATACCGCTTTCACCTGTGTCGAACACGCCGTCGTTGTCGCTGTCCACGTAGACGAAGCCGCTCAGGGTGCTGACGGTTTCGCCGAAGTTCTGGTCGGTCAGACCGGTGAGCGGAACCGTGACGCTCAGCGTGTTCGGCGTCGAGCTGCCGTAGCCGGTCGGCTGCGTCTGCTCGATGGTGTAGTTGCCCGCTGGCAGGTTGTCGAAGCGGTAGCTGCCGTCTGCCAGGGTGGTCGTTGTGGAGACGACATTCCCCAGGCTGTCGCGCAGCGTAATCGTCACGCCGCCGAGACGCCCGCTCTCGCCGCCGTCGAGCGTTCCGTCGCGGTCGGTGTCGATCCAGACGACGCCGCTGACGAAGGTTCCCAGTTCGCCGAAGTCGTAGTTGGCCGCATCGACCCCTGCGCCAAGCACGATGGTGCTGACCTGATCGTTGCTCAGGTCGCCGCCCGCCGTGCCGACGCGGTCGCGTCCATCGTTGTATGCCGCCGGTTGCGTCTCGCTGACGGTGTAGGTCCCCGGACGCAGGTTGTCGAAGCGGTAGAAGCCGGTAATCGTCGTGGTGGTTGTCAGAGTCACCGGATTGCCCAGATCATCGGTTCCGGTCAGGGTAACGGTCACGCCGCCGATGCCTGGTTCATCCGCATCGGGTACGCCGTTGTCGTTGTCGTCGCGGTAGACCAACCCCGACAGGCTTGCCGGGCGCAGTTCGCCGAAGTTGTTGTTCAGGCTCGCGCCGCCTGGCGGCAGTGTGATGCTGGCGATCCGGTCGTTGATCGTCGTGTCGCCGCCGAGCGTTCCCGCCGTGTCGCGCCCGTCGAAGTAGCCGGATGGCTGTGTCTCGATCACTGTGTAGGTTCCTGGACGCAGGTTGTCGAAACTGTAGGCGCCGGTGATGCTGGTGGTGGTCGTCAGGGTCACCGGGTTGCCCAGGTCGTCGGTTCCGGTCAGCGTGATCGTCACGCCGCTGATGCCGTTCTCGCCCGCGTCGAAAACTCCGTCGTTGTCGTCGTCCTCGTACACGAACCCGGCGATGCGGGCTGCCGGCACCTCACCGAAGTCATACCCCGTCGCAGCAACGCCCGCATTCAGGGTGATATTGCCGATCACGTCGTTGCTGAGGATGCTCCCGCCTGCGCTGCCAATGGTCTCTGCACCGTCGAAGTAGCCGGACGGCTGCGTCTCGCTGACGGTGTAGGTTCCCGGACGCAGGTTGTCGAAGGCGTAGAAACCGGTGATCGTGGTCGTGGTCGTCAGGATTACCGGGTTGCCCAGGTCGTCGGTTCCGCTCAGGGTGATAGTCACGCCGCTAATGCCCGGCTCGCTCCCGTCGCGGCTGCCGTTGTTGTTGTCGTCGCGGTAGACCAACCCCGACAGGCTCGCCGGGCGCAGTTCGCCGAAGTTGTTGTTCAGGCTCGCGCCGCCTGGCGGCAGCGTGATGCCAGCGATCCGGTCGTTGACCGTCGTGTCGCCGCCGAGTGTCCCCGCCGTGTCGCGCCCGTCGAGGTAGCCGGATGGCTGCGTCTCGATCACGGTATACGTTCCCGGACGCAGGTTGTCGAAAGCGTAGAACCCGGTGATCGTCGTGGTGGTCGTCAACAGGACGCCGTTGCCCAGATCATCGGTTCCGGTCAGGGTGATGGTCACGCCGCCGATGCCGTTCTCGCCGGTATCGAAGACGCCGTCGTTGTCGTTGTCCTCGTACACGAACCCGGCGATGCGGGCTGCCGGCAGTTCGCCGAAGTTGTTGTTCTCGCCGTTGGTCGAGGTGTCAACCGGCAGCACAATGTTGCTCAACACGTCGTTGCCGGTCGTGCCGCCCTGCGTGCCGATGGAGTCGATCCCGTCCAGGTAGCCGGACGGCTGCGTTTCGATCAGGCTGTAGACGCCCGGATAGAGATTGTCGAAGCGGTAGAAGCCGGTGATCGTCGTGGTGGTCGTCAGCAGGACGCTGTTGCCCAGGTGGTCGGTTCCCGACAGCGTGATGGTCACGCCGCCGATGCCGTTTTCGCCGGTGTCGAAGACGCCGTTGTTGTTGGCATCGACGTAGACAAAGCCGCTCAGGCTGTTGCTGCGGATGGTGAGCGTGTCGGACGACTCGACCGGCGTCTGTACCCGCTCGGTTGGGTCATCGCCCGGCAGGCTGGTCGATTGGGCCACGCGCGCCGTGTTGGTGATCGTCGTGCCGGTCGTGACCGTGTTGATCAGGTTGACGCGGAAGGTGAAAGTGACCGTCGCGCCAGCCGGGATCGGTCCGCCCTCGTAGCGCACCTCGCTGCCGGTGCGCGACGGGGTGAACGTCGCCGGGTAGTCGCTCCCCGCTGTGCCGAAGGTCGTGGTGGCAGCGTCGAACTCTGGCGGCAACGTGTCGGTGATGACCACGTCGAAGGCATCCGCCGTGCCAGTGTTCGTCACCGTCAGCGTGATGGTGATCGGATCGCCTGCATTCGCCACCGTTTGCACGATATTCTTGGTGATCGTCAACTGCGGCTCGACGACGCGCACCGTTTCGGTGTCGGTGAACGCGCGTGTGATGTTCGAACCGTCGGTGTAGCGCATGGTTGCGGTGTTGGTCAGAACGGTCTGTCCCGGCGGGATCAGCCCGACCATTCCCGGTTCGTTGAGCGCCCGCACCCGCGCCACAACCAGGAAGCGGTTGTTCGCCGCGTTGTTGTCGCCCGTCACCACGACGTCGCCATCGAACGTGAAAGTGACATCATCGCCGCTGCCTGCGCCGCCGGTGACGGTGATCGACGGCACGGTTCCGGCGAAGTCTTGCGTCAGCAGCCCGCCGCTCTGCGCCGCGTCGGTGATGACGGTGAACCCTTCATAGTCGAGTCCTGCGGGCAGGTCGTCGGTCAGCGTCAGGTTGCGGGTCGCGCCTTCTGGCAGATCGACGATCAGGGTGTAACTGATCACCTCGCCAATGGTCACGTCTGTGCCGATCGTATGCGCCGCGCTGGTGCTGAGGATCGCCTTGAGGAACGCCCCCTGCCCGACAGAGTGCGTGGCGCTGCCGCTGTCGCTGCGGCTGCGCTCGCGGTCGGTTCCGTCGTTGACGCCGGTGGCATCCGGGCTGAGGTCCTGGTTCGGACCGGGCAGGCTGGTGTAGGTCAGCGCAGCGGTGTTGGTGATGACCTCGCCGGGCTGGACGCTCTGCCGCAGCACGCCGGTGATCGTCAGCGTCACGGTCGCGCCACGGGTGAGCGTGAACGGCGTCGTGGTCGTGAGCGTGTTGATCGCCACGCCAAAGTTGCCGGTGATGTCGCCGTCAACCGAGTGGGTGGCGCTCACATTTGTAATAGTAATCGGCGCGCTGAGTGATGAGCCAATCGTTGCCGGCAGCGCGTCGGTCATCGCCACGTCGAAGGCGTCTGCCAGGCTGCGCGCCGTATGGCTCAGGGTAATGGTGTAGGTCACGGTATCGCCGGCATCGCCGCTGGTTGGCGCCACCGACTTGGCAATCGCCAGTTCCGGCTCGACGACTGTGACCGTTGCGCCGTTTGGATCGATCAACAGACTGACCGGCGGCTGCGGCGTTGTCGGCACATCGAACTGCCCGCTGTTGGTCAGTGTCGTCTGGCTGCTGCTGAGGCCGGTGTTGCCTGTCACATCAAGCACAACCGCCTGGTAGCGGATAAAGAAGGTGTTGTTGCGCAGGTCGTTATCGCCCGGCAACGTAATCTGGTCGAACTCGAAGCGGATGCCGGTTCCGTTCAGGAACTGTGCGCTGCCGATTGGCGTCACCGAAGGATCGGTCGTATCGCTGAAGACCCCGTTGAACGCCAGGCTGCCCGCGCCAGTCGGGTGCCCGCCATTAAGTGGCGGGTCGCCGGCGGCGAGCGCGCCGGTGATCAGCGTCGCGCTGCCCGGCAGGTATGCCATGCCAGAGGGCACGGTGTCGGTGATCACCAATCCACCCGTCACGCCTTCCGGCAGACTGACGGCAATGCGGTAGGTGACGATCTCGCCAATAGTCACGTCTGTGCCGGTGGTCGAAGGCGCAGCCCCTTCGATCACCGACTTCGATGCCACGACCGGAGCAATCGCAGTAGTCGTCACCGACGAGATGAGACCATAATTGTTGAGTTGCGTGTTGTCCAGGTTGCAAGCGCCGGGTAAACCGCTGCACTCCGGCGGGTTGGGCACATCGGCGCCGGTGCGCTCGTCGGGGTTGAGTCCGGGGGTGCTGCTCCAGAACATCGACGCGCGGTTGGTGATGATCTGGTCAGTCGTCACGGTACTCGTCAGGTTGCCGGTGAAGGTGATGATCACCGTCGCATTGAGCGGCAGGGTGATGGGTGCAGTGGTGCGCAGGATTCGATCCGGTCCGACGGTGGCGATCTCGAAGTCGGCGGCGCTGATGCCCGGCGCACCGGTTTCACTGACCGCGACGATGGTCGGGTTGAAGATTTCGGGCGCAATCGTGTCGCTGATCACGACGTCGTAGGCGGTCATGTCGCTGCGCGGCGCGCTGTTCTCGATGCGCAGCGTGTAGGTGATCGGATCGCCGGCGTCGGCTGCTGCGCCGCTGACCGACTTCAGGATCGATGGCGTTGGCTCGACGATCGTCACGCGCGGCTCGGTCGGATCGCGCAGTTCGCGGTCAACGCCGCTGTAGCCGTTCGTGTAGCGCAGCGCGCCGCCGTTGTCGCGGGTGGCGCCGCTCTGGTTCGCCGTTGTGTTGGTGACGATCAGGCGGACGCGGATGATGAAGGCGTTGTTGTTCGGGTTGTTGTCATCGGCGATGGTGACGTCGCCAAAGGAGAAGAGCGCATCAACGCCATCCTGACCGAGCGTTCCCGTGCCGGAGACCGTCAACGTCGGCGATGCGACCGCCGCCGGATCGCTGAAGGGTTGGGTGAGCAATCCGCCGGCAGCCGTCACAATCTGGTAGCCAAGACCGCCGTTGAACGAGGTGTCGAAACGCATCCCGTCGGGCACGGCATCGACAACGCGCAGGTTGTTCGTCGTCCCTTCGGGCAGGGTCACGAGCAGGTCGTAGAGCACCGCCTCGCCGATGGTGACGCTGTCGCCGGAGGTTCCCGGCACGCTGCTGTCGTCGTCGGAAATGCCGCCACCCTGGAATTGCTTGTCGAACGTCGGCGCTGCCAGGTGGTTCAGCGCAATTGCGCCGACGCTGTAGTTGTTGCGGATTCCGTTGTTCGACGGCGGCGTGTTGTTGGTCGGGTTGGGCACATCCTGACCGGTGCGCTCGCCTTCCAGCTCACCCGCCGTACCCGCACCGACATCCGAGCCGGTTGGGTTGCCGAGGGTGCCGCGCGCTCCCGGCAGGCTGGTGTACTGCACCCGCGCCGTGTTTGTGATCTGTGTACTGGCGACTGTGCCCGAAACCACGCGCACCGTTGCCGTGATGACGACATCATTCCTGCCGGAGGTGATGTCCTGCACCGAGTCGAGGCGATCCAGCGTGTAACTGATCACACCGCCGACGCCGAGGGTCGAGCCGTTGGTCGCCGTCGTTCCGGCGGGCGCCTCGATCTGCACGCCAAGGAGTTCGAGCGCCGGCGGGAGTTGATCAAAGACGGTCACATCAAAGGCAGCGACCTGATCAACTGGCACAATGTTGATCGTTGTGGTGATCGGCGTGCCGGTCGGCGCGGTGCGAACGGCAAAGGTGCGTCCGGCATTGATCGTGCCGCCAGTGACATAGACCTGCGCGCCGATTACCGCTTCCAGGTGTGAGTCGAACTCCGGCACACGCTCGAGGGTCAGGGTCGGGGGCGTGCCGCTCAGACTGGTGACGCGGTAGACGCCGTTCTGGCTGACAGTACTCTGGTTCTTCACCAGGATGCGCGTGCCGACCGGGAAGTTGACGGCGTTCACGGCGATGCCATCGATAGAGGGTGCCGTTGTGGTCAGCATTCCGCGTCCGAAAGTCCCATCGGTAGGGTTAAAGGCTCCGCCGCCAAGAATGTTGGTCGTCGCCACGGCTACGGTCATTGCCGGCGCCACCTCGCGCCAGTTGAGTGCGCCAGCGTTGATCGCCGTGGGAACCGGCTCGTCCAGGTAGTAGGTGGCGCCTGCCAGGGTCGCGCCTTCCTGGACGACCACGCGGTAGCCGAGCGCCAGTTCCGCCGTGCTGTCAAGGTCGGTCGCGCGGTCCCAGACGCGCGCGCCGGTGAACGGATCGATGAAGACCAGCGTGTAGACGCCGTTTTCCGCTGCGTTTGTCTGGCTGCGCACCAGGATGCGGTCGCCGACGTTGAGCGTCACGCCATCGACCGTGGCGGGCGCATTGGCAAACTGCCCGGTTCCGCCAAAGCCGCCGGTAGCGTTGAAGCCGGCGACATTCCCCGTCGTGGCGACGCGCACCGGAACCGCCGGGCTGGTGGGCCAGGCGACGCCATTAGCGAAGCGCAGCGTGTAGGTGAAGACATCCCCGGCATCGACCGGCGGCGCGCTGGCGAGCGTCTTGCTCAGGTTGTTGATCTGCGGCTCGACGACCGTGATGCGGTTGGCATCGTTCTGTGCAGAAGTCGAGCCAACCTGCGACCCGCTGCGGAAATATAGAAAGTCGTTGTTCAACAGCACGCCGCTCTGATTGCCGGTATCGAACCTGTTCAGCACCTGAGCGTTGAACTCGATGACGATGAACTCCAGGTCATCATCATTATCGTTGTTGACAACGTTTCCGAGACGGAAGTAGACATCATTCCCATCATTGTAGGTGTCTGCACTACTGGAGACGTCGTGGCTCGACGACACATTGCCGTCGAACGCAGTCCCCTCGCCGATTGCCAGCCCATTGCCGCTGCCGACCGCCAGGCTCAACCCAATGACCGTGTCCTGGTTACCAGTGATATTCAAGCCGGCGCCGCTCAACGCAGGAACCTGTGCGCCGGCGCTCGTCGAGGTGACGCCGCCGCTGTTGCTGACGAACGCAACCCGCACGGTGTTGTCGTTGACGAAGCGCATGCCATTGGGGATGCGATCTAACAGTTGCAGATTCGGCGACGTGCCCTCCGGGATCGTCGTCACCAGCCGGTAGCGCACGATTTCACCCGGCGCTGCGATATTGCCGAAGACGATCACCGCGTCGATGTCGATGTCGAACTGCGACGTGCCGCCGTCGCCGCGGATTTCGAGCCGCGTGATGTTGCGCAGGTCGAGGCCGGGCGTTGCGCCTGCTGCAATCGTCATGCTGTTCGGCTCGAGCAGGCTCTGCGGCGCGAGCGCGAATGTCGAAGCGTTGAAGCTGCTTGTGTCGAAGCGCCAGCGCCAGTTGGTGCCGTCGGCGTCCTGGAGGTGCACGTCAATGGAATCCGCAGCATTTCCGGCAACCAGGCGCGCAGAGAGCGCCAGCGCGGCGTGGTTCGACAGATCGACCGGCGTGGCGAAGGCGATGAAGCCGCCGCCCTGCTCGGTTGCGCTTCCTGAAATGCGGATGAATGTCGAGGATGTGATGACATTGCCCGGCGTATTCCAGGTATTGGTTCCGCCCAGGAAGCCATCGAACCCGGTGTTGGTGAAATCCGCCAGCACGAGCGGATCGGCGGTATGCGCCTCGGACGTGGCGACGATCCGCTTCGCCAGCGCCGGCACGACGATCGTAACCGTCGCCGTGTCGCTGCCGGCGTAGTCGTTGATGCCGCCAGAGCCGTTGCGCTCGCCGGTGGCGCTGCCGCTCGCTCCTGCGGTCGAGCCGAAGAACCCGCCCGTGCCGGTATTCCCCGGCAGGCTGGTGTAGGTCAGATTCGCGGTGTTCGTGATCGTCTGCCCCGGAACAACCGTGACATTCAGGGTCGCCTGGTAGGTGATGGTCACGTTACATCCCGGCGGCACACGTCCGATCGTCACGTCCACTGTGTTGCCCGCGCTGGCGTTGGTGACGCCGGTAGCGCAGCCGCCTGCGGACGACACCGAGATGCTGGCAGGGATGAGGGTCACATCGGTGACGGGCAACGTATCGAGGATGCGCACATCAAAGGCATCGCTCACCGTCGCGCCGGTCGCATTCGTGAAGGTGACCGTGTAAGTAATCACGTCGAAGGCATCACCGCTCGTCGGGCTGGCGGTCTTGTTGTTGGTCGTTGCATCGAACGCAATATTCGGCTCGACGACCGTGATGCTCACCGGCGCCGAGGGGGAAGTCTCGAACGCGCCGAAGCCGGGGGGATTCATGCGCGCCACCACGGTATTGTCGCGGACGTCGCCGGCATCGTTTGGATCAAAGGTGTTATTATCGACGATCGCGTTGAACTCAACGACAATGAACTCTTCGCCTGGGTCGTTGTCGTTGTTCGACAGGTTGCCGAAGCGGAAGAAGACATCGGTTCCGCTGCTGTAGGCATCCTGGTTGGTCGTTTCGTCGCTGGAGATGTTGCTATCCCCAAAGATGCAGGTGATGCTCGACGAGGGCAGAATTGTCGGGTTCAGCACATCCGCCAGCGTCGTCACGCCAGACGGACTGATTGCCGGGCAGGAGACCGGCGCAACGTCATAGACGCCTGTTGTCGTGATGTTGTTGTTGGCGATGAACGCGAAGCGCGCCGATCCATCGTTGAGGAAGGTCAACCCCGGCGGCAGCCGATCCACCAGCGAGAAGGCGTAGACCGAGGCTTCCGGTCCGCCAATCGCAATGCGGAAGCGCACGATCTCGCCGATAGTCACGTTGCTGCCGGTAGTGTGCGACTCAGACGTAGCGACCAGCGCCTTGCCCGGCGTCACGACCGGGATGGTGAACGCGACGGAACCGGTGGCGGCGTAGTCGTTCAGCGCGCCGCCGGGTCCATCGGCGCCGGTGCGTTCGGTCGAGGCAGTGGTGTATGTCGAGCGCTGCCCCGGATCGCCGTCGAGCGACGTCCAGCGCAGGAATGCCGTATTTGTGATGGTTGCGCCGGGCATGGCGGCGTTGGAGAGCGTGCCGCGCACGACGATGCTGATCGTGCGCCCCTGCGCAAGGTCAATCGGCGTCGGGTTGCTGAGCGTCCAGGACGTGGCATTGCTGCCGGTCAGCGTGAAATCGGCGGTCGTCAGCAGACCGGCGCTGTCGGTGACGCTCAGCACTGCTGGCGTGAGAATGAGCGAGCCGCTGCCAAACGGATCGATGGGCAGCGTATCGGTGATCACCGCATCGTAGGCGTCGGTCTGGCTGCCTGCCCCATGGCTGATGATGATGGTATAGTCGATGGTGTCGCCAGCGTCGTAGATGCCAGGCGGCAGAGTCTTGCCCACCGCCAGGGTCGGCTCGATGATCGTGACATTTTCGGCTTCAACCGGCGGCAGCGTGTATGATCCCTGCCCCGGAACGTTCCACGAAAAATCGGCGCGGTTGTTGCGCTGCGCGCCGCTCTGATTGGCGGCGGTATTCAGCACCACGGCGCGGTAGGTGATGACGATCGTTTCGTCAATGGCGTTGTTCCGGTTGGTGTTGGTGATCGTCCCGAAATTGAACACAATTGTCTGCCCGCCTGCGCCAATCGTGGTGTTGACGGGAGTTGCGCCGATGGTCGGCAATCCGCCGCCGGCAAAACTGAGCGCCGGGGATGCCGTAACGCCGGTCACATCGACGAACGCCAGCCCTGCGTCGAGGGTGTCGGTCAGGATCGCGTTGGTGGTCACGCCTTCAGGAACGGTCAGGGTCAGCGTGTAGGTGACCAGTTCGCCGATGACTGCCTGCTGACGGGTGTTCGCGCCATTCTCAATTTCCGTGGCGGTCAGAACTTTTGCGATTCCCGGACGGCGAATGGTGACCTGCGCGGTGTCCGACGGGTCGGGTTGATCATCAATGCCGCCGTCGCTTGTCGCAACGTTCGTCAGCGTCGCGGTGTTGATGATCTCCTGGTTCGGCTCAACATTGTCGCCAAGGGTCACGTCGTAGGTGATGATCACCGTATTCGAGCCATTCGTCACTTCGACGATATTGCTGCGCGGACCGGACGCGCCGCGGCTGAGGCCGCCGGGCCGGTCGTCGCGGGTGGGCGCAGTAGTGTTGCCTGCCGTGTAATTGTCCGCCAGCACAACGCTGAAAGCGCCGGTTGCCGGGTCGTAAGTCGCGTAGTAGTCGCTGACGCCGGCATTCGTCCAGGTGACTGGCGTCGTGTTGAGGGTGATGGGACCGGCTGTGCTGAAGGCGCGGTTGGCGTTGCTGCTCAAGCCGCCAAGCACCGCGACGCGATAGCCGCCGGTCAGTTCGGCGTCATTGTCGAAATCGTCGGCGCGGGTCAGGGTCGCCTGATTGGTTGCAGTGAAGACGGCTGTCACAACATAGATGCCGTTCTGCGTTGCGCCAGGCTGATCCTTCACCAGCACCCGATCCCCCACGTTCAGCATCACACCGTCGATGTTGCGCGGCGCATCCGTGAACTGACCGTTATTCGGCGCCGTGGCAAACGTTGCGCCGGTCAGCGGTGCGGTGGTGGCAACCCGCACTGTGCCGCTGACGACATCGCCGGTGAGCGGTGTGCCATCGCCGCGGCGGACGGCAAAATTAGCGGCTGTCAGCGTCGCCGGACGCACGTAAGCCGCAGGAATCGTATCGGTCACCGTCACGTCGTAGGCATCGCCGCGTCCTTCATTCTGAAGCACAATCGCATAACGCACCCGGTCGCCGGCATCAGAGAGGAGCAACGAATCGGAGGCCCCGATCGCCAGCGCCTGCGTGCGCGTGTAGACCGGCGTGCCGCTGAACGATGTCGGACCGTCGGGCGGGTTGAACGTCACGCCGCCGAGGGTCAGACCGGTGGCGTTATAGCCGACGATGCCCTTGTTGATCGTCACATTCGGGCGGATGACCTCGAACATGACAATCTCATCGAAGTATTGCGACCCGGCGTTGGTGGAGAACTCATTCACCCGCAACTGATTGGTCAGGAACAGGTCGTTGGCAAAGGCGGCATCGGCGACGCGCAGGGTCACCAGGACGTCGATCAGCGACGAGCGCCGTCCGCCGTCCACATCGTCGTGCCAGCCAAAGTGGAGGGCAAAACTGTTCCCGGCTGCGTCGGTAGTAATGAACGGCGCCCAGGTGATCGGGTCGGTATTGAAGGCATTGAATGTCGAATTCGACTGGCGGAAGTGCTGGTTGGCATTGGTGGCGCCTGCCGTCACGCCGACGAGCGGGCCATTCGTGAGTTCGCGCGCGGTGTCGAAATCGGCGGCGCGGTCCCAGGCGCCGGTTGCAGCGGTTACAACTACATAGACGCCATTCTGCCGCGCGTCGGTCTGATCTTTCACCAGGACGCGGTCGCCATTCGCCAGCGCGACGCCGTCGATAATCGTGGGTGCGCCACTGAATGAGCCAATGCCGGCAGGATTGTAGCCGGAAATATTCGCAGTCGTCGCCACACGCACCGATGTCGGCGGATTGATCGTTGTCAGGTAGGAGTCAGACGGTCCGCGTGTCACGGTGTTGGCGCCGGGGATCGTGCCAGGCGCGGCAGCCGCATCGAAGAACAGACGATCCGGCACGGGGAAGACCGGCAGCGGCGGGAAGTCGATAAATTGAACATTCTCGAAACTGCTGATCGGCAGGCGGTAGGTCAGCCGGTAGGTCACCAGGTCGCCTGGCTGCACCGTCACCGGATCGCCGAGGTCGGTCGTCTGCCCATTGAGCGCATAGAGCGTCTTGCTGCGGTCGCCAATCGGCAGTTCGACGCTGGCGGCGGTATCGTCGGTCGCCTGCCCGATCACCGTCGGCGTCGGGTTATTGATCGTCGTTGTATCGATCTGGTCGCCGCGGATCAATGGCACGTTATTGCGCAGAATGTCGAGCTGATCGACCGAGCGGTCGCCGGAGGGGAAATCGTCGCTGAACTCGTCTTTGACTTCGGTGTAGAACGTGATCCGTCCTTGAGTTGGACCGACGAGGAGTGGATTGTTATTCTGCGGCGCGCCGCCGGCATTGGGAATATCGCCGCCGACGAGCCGCCCGCTAACGCCGCGCGCGATCAGTTCCTGCGAAATATCGAAGCGCACGTAGGTTGTGCCGCTGATCGACGGCGCCGGCGGGTTGATCACGAACACCGGACCGGCCGGCGGGCTGGTCGGGTCGGAGAGCAGTGTGCTGCGGGTTGTAAAGCGCTGCTCATACGTAATCGTGCCGGTTCCGCTGAAGGGCGCTGCCGGTATCGTCACACGGCTCGGCGAAGCGCCCGTCACATAGGCATTCTCGACCTGAAGGGTCGGGACGGTCGAGTTGCCGGTGGTGCGCACGAAGAGTCGCTGCCCGTCAGAAAGAATATCTTCGAGGTAGACGTTCTGAACCGCAAAATAATCGGAGACCTGAAAATCGATGTCGTAGCGCAGCAGCGTCTGTCCAGGAATGATCGAACCGCCGGTGGGCGCAAGGGTGGTGCGGTCAACCGGCGTGACCGACTTCTGGGTTGCGAGCGAGTGCTGTTGAAGGGTATGCGCATCCGGCGGCAGGGTGATCGTTATCGGCGTTGGCGTATCGCGTGTATCGATTGGCGTCCATGCTGCGGATGAACTGCCGGTGTTGTTGGCAAACGTCGAGTCGGTTCCCTGCGGCACGGTCGGTGTGGCGGCGCTGGTGTCGCGCGGGATGTAGAACTCGAACTCGAACGATGCATCGACGCCGCGCACGCCGGTCTTGTCGCCGAACGTATAGATCAGTGTTCCGCCCGGCGCCGCAGGCGTGGCCGTGCCGGAAAGATTCGCCGGGTTGAAGACTTCAGTTGGCACGCCGGGCGAGTTGTAAAGACGCGCGCTCATCTGTGCGGCAGTGTTGCCGGTGATGCGCATGCTGTTCGCCAGCGTATCGGTGATTTGCAGATTCGTCACCGTCTGCCCTTCGGCAATATCGACATCCAGGCGATAGCGCCGTGGATAGTTGCGTCCGGTCGCGGTTTCGTCTTCCGGTCCGAGATAGGTTTTGGTCAGACTCCAGAGGATCGGGGTAACATCAGCGTCCGACGGGGTCGTCTGGCGGATCGGCGGGTCGGCGCCGGGGTTGTCGAGCGGGTCGTTGCCGTAGCGGAACCCGGCAATAGCGGTGACCGGCAGCGGCGTGCCGAGGTCTGCCAGGTTGCTGATGCGCAGCGTCACATCAATCGGCGCGGGCGGCTGTGTGTTGGTGAAACTGCCGAACGGCAACGTCAGAACGGCAATCGTGTCGCCGTTCTGGAAGCGCGTGCCATAGCCCGGCACACTCAGCGTCTGCCCGGTCAGCGGATGGACGTAGGTTGGTCCGCTAATCGTGATCAACTCTAATCCTGGCAGCGGCTGATCGAGGTAGGTCGCCCGGATGTCAGTCGTCACCAGCCCGTCGAACGACGGGGCGCCGTCGGGACCGGTGGTGTCGAGAAACAGGTCGATATACGGACCGTAACCGGTCTGATCGCCGCTTCCGGTGCTGGCATTATCGAAGGTGACGGTCAGAGTCACCGATTCGCCGATCAGTCCGCTTGCGCTGACGACCGTAGCGACTGGCAAGGGATTACCGGCGGCAAAGGCGATCGTTCCAAGCAGAAAACGACCGATGGTAATAGCGCCCACAAGCACGGTGAGAAGCGGCGTGAGCCGCAGAATTGGATGACGGTGCATGGTCCTTAACCCTTTCTCGAAGATGTGACCGATGTTTGTGTGAAAGGTAACAACGTGGTACCTGATAATGTGTTATTTTCATCTGAGAGTATATGCAGCGGGCATAACCAGAACGTAACAAAATGGTTTCGAGGTGATCGCAGAATCGATCATCCGCATGCACGTAGGGGCGGGTCTCAGACCCGCCCGTCCAAGGGGCGGTCAGAGACCCGTCGTGGGGCAATCATCCGCATACACGGCAGGGGCGGGTCTCAGACCCGCCGTGGGGCAATCATCCGCATGCACGTAGGGGCGGGTCTCAGACCCGCCCACATCATGCGTGGTGGGGCGGGATCGGCGGCGGGGCCATTCACCGCAGATGCCGGTTGAAGAAAGCGACGATCCGTTGCTGCGCGTCGCGCGCTGAGGGTTCGTGGTAGCCCATCTGCGTCACGCGCCATGCCACGCGCAGCAGCGCAGGAACCTCGCGCGGATCGTGGTTGTTGAGGAAGGCGTGCCCGGCATCAGGATACTCTTTCACGTCGTGATCCACGCCGAGTGACGTCAGGGCGCGCTCGAGGCGTCCAGCCGCGCCGCGCAGCGTCATGTCCTTCGCGCCGTAGCTGGCGACAATCGGGCAGGCGCCGGCAAGAACCCGTTCGAGATCATTCGGCAAGACGCCGTAGTTGACGCTCGATGCGGCAAATCCGTCGCCTGGCGCCAGCAGTAACGCAAATCCGCCGCCCATGCAGAAGCCGATCACCCCAATCTTGCCGGTGCAATCGCTGCGCTGCGCCAGCCAATCGCGGGTTGCAGCGATGTGGCGGAACATCATCCCCTGCCACGTCAGATAGTCGCGGATGATCGAGCGCAAACAGGTGATCACCGTACCGCCGTCGAAGAGATCGGGCGCTGCCGCCAGGAACCCCTCACTCGCCAGCCACTCCGCCTGGCGGTGCGTGTCGCTGCGCATGCCGAGCGCGTCGTGAATGACAACGACGCCGGGCCAGGGACCGGCGCCGTCCGGCGTGGCGAGATAGGCATGCAATGCGCCATCTGGCGCAGGAATGACGATGTCTGCCATGGTTTGGTCCTTCTGATCGTGTGAAAGCGGCTTCAATGGTATCATAGGTTCTGTTCTGGTGTGAAGGTGGGGCGCGAGGCAAGAGGCGAGAGGCAAGAGGCGAGCGGTCAGAGGGGAGCGGTTCTGTTCGGTCGTGAGGGTTGTGGGTTGAAGGCGGAGCGCGCGGCAAGAGGCGAGCGGCCAGAGGGGCGCAGTTCTGTTCGGTCGTGAAGGTTGCGGGCTGAAGGTGGGGTGCGCGGCAAGAGGCGAGCGGTCAGAGGGGAGCGGTTCTGTTCAGGGGTGAGGGTTGCGGGCTGAAGGTGGAAGGTTTTACGATGAACGATATATCTCGCGATGTCTGTTGTCCATGGATTGTTCCGCGTTGAACCCTGGGAGGTGGAGGGATGCGCTGCTGGCGCGGCAGGCGTGACCCGTGCGGGCGAGACGCCCGCGATCCCAGGCGCGGTGTGCAGAGGTGCGCTGCTGGCGCACATGAAAGGAGTGGTATAAGACATGAAATCGCCCCAATTTCGCACACTGGCATACGCGCTCCTGGCGCTGGCGGCGCTGGTGATGCTGGCGGGTCTGGCGATTGGCAACCGCGGCGACGCGCGCAACCGTATTCCGCTGCCGTTGCGGATGCTCTCGTCGTTGCTGGTGTGGTCTGCCGCGCTGTTGTTGTGGCGCAACGCCGATCCTGCGCTGCGCCGGCCTGCGGCTCTGACAGCAGCCGGGATGGGATGCGGGTTCCTGGGAGATCTGATCATGGCACGGGTCATCCCGCTGCCGGAGTACGTCATATTTGGCATGCTCGCGTTTGGCGCCGGGCATGGGTGCTATATCGGCGCAACCGCAGGACATCTGGCGCGACGGGGTGCGCTGACATCGGCGGCTATTCCGTTGCTGGCGAGCTGGCTCATCGGGGCGATTGGCTGGTATGGCGCGGCGCGCAACCCGGCAAAAGCGGTCGTGTTGAACTATGCGGCGCTGGCTTATGCGCTGCTCCTTGCCTCGATGAGTGGTATGGGCGCGGCGCTGGCGATGCGTGATCCACGCTATCTCTCACTTGCACTCGGCAGCGCGCTCTTCTTTCTCTCCGACCTCATTCTGGCGGGTGAACTCTTCCGCGACCTGTTCTTTCCCTACATTGGCGATGCCATCTGGCTGACGTATCTCACGGGCCAGGGGTTGATTGTAGAGGCGTTGGGGGCGAGACAGGGCGAGAAGCATTTTCTATCAACCGGCGCAGAGCGCGAATAGCGATGCGCATACCTTCCGCTGGATGAACGAAGGCAGATCCTTCGTCCATCCAATTGACTTTTTCAGACACGCTCTGATAGAGCGATCAACCAACTCTTTGCCACTGTGCTTTCATAAACGCCAGCGCGACCGGCGCCTGCTCAGCGATCTTTTCCCAGCGGCACTCCGCCGAAATGCGCGCGTTGTACCCGGCGTTGCGCAGCATGCGCATAAATCCGGCATAGTCGTACCCCGGCGTGTCTGGTGATTGTCGGCCACCGCCTGCGACGTGAACGTGCACGACGTATGGCATGGCGTTTGCTACCGCATCGAGCGGTTCGTGTTCGCTCTCGATGTGGTAGAGGTCCGCCAGCAGTCGCACATCGTGCAGACCGCGTTCGCGGATAAAGGCGGCGCACTCGCCAACGGTGTTGAGCACATTGCATTCCTGCTGGTTCAGATGTTCGAGCGCCAGGGTGATGCCGCAGCGTCCGGCTTCTTCACCGGCAAGCGCCACCGCAGTGGCAATCTGATCGAGCGCCCGGTCGCGCGGCCATCCATCGGGGATGCGGCGAGCGGCGCCGCTCCCGAGCACGGCGACGGCGGCGCCGAGCGACGCCATTCGACCGAAGGCGCGACGCAGGTAGGAACGCAGAACCTCCAGGTCTGCGTGCGGTCCACAGAGCGGTATGTCGCCGGGTACCAGAACATTGAAGGATTCGGGATGAATGGGTGCGGCGGCGATGGCGCGCAGTGCTGGCGTTGCCGTAGCATCGTCATCGAACGGCAGCACAGCGTGCGCCGGCAGTTCGCAGAAATCGAACCCGGCTGCAGCGACAATTTCGATCTGATCGGGCGTAGTACAGACACCAAAACGCATGGGTTGGCTCCTTGAAATCTACACTGTTGAGGGAGTTCACAGGGGGGCGCTCCTACCTTCTGCCCTGCGCGGACGCCCACAGGGGGGCGCTCCTCTGCTACGACGGGCGCGCCGGTCGTTCGGTGCGCGCCGACTCGTAGATCGCCAGCACGACGGCTAGCGCGCGGCGCGCTTCCTCGCCGGCGACCAGCGGCGCGCGCTGGTTGCGGATTGCTGCGGCGAAGTCGTGCATGATGCGGGTATGCCCGATGGCGCTGATACCGGTCGGATGCGCGCCCGCGCCGGCTGCCTGACGTCCTGCGCCGCTGCCTGCTCGTGGTGCAGCAGCGGTCGTTTCGATTGTTGTGTCCCACCGCACAATCGCCTCGCCCTCAATCTGCACCCCGCCGTGTGTGCCATAGACCTCGACGCGATGGGGGAAGCCTGGTGCAACCACTGTCGTAGCGGCGATCGTGCCCATCGCGCCATCGGCAAAGCGCAACGCGGCGCTGACGCAATCTTCGACTTCGATAGCGCGCGCCAGCGTTGTGGTGTATGCCTGCGCCTCAACAACATCATTGCCCATGAGCCAGAGAAGGAGATCGACCAGATGAATGCCCTGGTTCATCAGGACGCCGCCGCCGTCGAGCGCCCATGTGCCGCGCCAATCCGCCGAATCGTAGTATTCCTGGGTGCGCAGGTAGGGTACGGTAATGATGCCAAGCGCCAGCCGACCCAACGCGCCTGCCGCGATTGCATCGCGCACCGCGCAGAAATCCGGGTCGGTGCGGCGCTGAAGCGCAACGCCGAGATGGACGCCAGCCGCGCGGCAGGCGTTGATGAGCGCATCGGCATCAGCCAGCGTGGTGGCGATTGGCTTCTCGACCAGCACATGTTTGCCTGCCTGCGCTGCGGCAATGCCCTGCGCAGCATGCTGCCCGCTTGGCGTGCAGATGCAGACCGCATCGATGTCATTGCGCGCCAGCAGTGCATCAACATCGGGTTCGACACCGGCGCCGAAGGCTTCTGCCAGTGGTATGGCGCGTTCAGTCCGACTCGCGCAGACGGCGACCAGCCGGGCGCCGGGCGTCTGCGCAATCGCCTGCGCGTGATAGCGTCCGGCAACTCCGGCGCCGATGATGCCAAAACGAACCTCGGCATCGCTCACAGTCTTTTCCTTTCCGCTCGCAGGTCATCGAGCAGCGCATCATACGCCTGACGGTTGAGCGGCAGCGTGACCGCCTGCCCGGTAATGCCCGAGTAGATCACTGCATTGGCGAGTTCGAGCGACATGCGCGCCTCGCGCGCATCGCAACGCGGGCGACGACCTTCCGCGATGGCAGCCGCCAGATCGTGGTAAACCGCCAGATGACCGCCGCCATGGCCGGGGAGGTGAAGCGTTTCGGTTCGAACCTGCGGCTGACTCCACATCTCCCGCACAGTGGCGCGATACTCGCTGAGCCGCGTATCAAAGCGGCGGATGGTCAGGTAATCCGTGGTCAGTTCCAGCGCGCCGCGGTCGCCGACTATTTCGGTGCGCTGCGGCGCGCCGGCTTCGACCGTGCTGAAGTAGATGTAGCCGGGTGCGCCGTTGGGATATTCCAGCAACGCCTGTGCGACATCTTCGCACTCGATGGCGTGCCCCAGCGTGCGCACCCATCCCCAGACCTTTGCCGGCAGTCCGGTCAGGTGGCAGAGGAGATCAAGCGGATGCGGACCCTGGTTCATCAGCACGCCGCCGCCTTCGCCGCGCCATGTGCCGCGCCAGGCTGCCGAGTCATAGTAGAACTGTGTGCGAAACCAGGGTTCGACGCACAGAACGCGCATGATGTCGCCGATGTCGCCAGCCTCGATCAGCATGCGGGCGTGCTCGATGACCGGACGAAATCGTTGTTGAAAACAGACTGCCAGAATGCGTCCGGCGCGATCGGCGGCGGCAATCATGGCATCCGCTTCGGAGACGCTGACCGCCAGCGGCTTTTCGACCAGCACGTGCGCGCCGGCTTCCAGACAATCGATTGCCAGCGCGGCGTGCAATGGATGCGGCGCACAGATGACAGTGACATCGGGGCGAACGGCGTCGAGCATGGCGCGATGGTCGGCGAAGAACGGGCAGCCCACCGCTCTGGCGCGCGCCGCGCCGCGCTCGATGGCAATATCTGCCATGCCGACAATTGTGGCGCCGGGAAGTTGGGTAAGCGCTTTCAAGTGCGTTTCAGCGATTCCTGCGGCACTGCCGATGATGCCGAAACGAAGGGCGGGGAGGCTGGCTTCTTCTGTCATAGATGATTCTCCTCTATCCTGAAGTCGTTGATGATGGCTCGTTCTCGCTGATAGGCGCGATGCCATGCGTTTCCGCAGGAAGGCGGTCTGGAACGTTCCTGCGCAACTCTGCGAGCCACACATCCGCCTCGGCATCGCTTGGCGCACGCCAGTCGCCGCGCGGCGAGAGCGAGCCGCCGGAGCCGACTTTAGGAGCGTTCGGCAGCGCTGAACGTTTGAACTGACTGGTTTTGAAGAAACGCCAGAGAAAAACTTCGAGCCAGCGCCGGATCGTTGCCAGATCGTACTGACGGCGCTCGTCGCCCGGAAGTCCGGTGGGCCATTCACCGCAGGCTGCGTCGCTCCAGGCGTTCCACGCAAGAAAAGCGACCTTGCTCGGACGAAAGCCATAGCGCGTGATGTAAAAAAGGTTGAAGTCTTGCAACTCATAGGGACCAATGATCGCCTGTGTGCTCTGCGCAGGGCGCGAACGATCAGCGCCGTCGGGCGGCACCAGTTCGGGTGAAATCTCGGTGCTGAGGATCGAACGGAGGATGGCGCTCGTCGCAGCGTCGAACTGCCCCGAATCGGCGACCCAGCGGATGAGGTGCTGAATAAGGGTCTTTGGCACGGATGCGTTGACGTTGTAGTGCGACATGTGATCGCCGACGCCATACGTCGCCCAGCCGAGCGCCAGTTCGCTCAGGTCGCCGGTGCCGACGACGAGTGCGCCGTGCAGGTTCGCCAGGCGGAAGAGATGCGACGTGCGGTCGCCTGCCTGCACATTCTCGAAGGTGACGTCGTACACCGGTTCGCCGCGCGCAAAGGGATGCCCAATGTCGTGCAGCATTTGCATGCACGATGGTCGAATGTCGATTTCGCCGACGCTGACGCCAAGCGCATGCATCAATCTGCGCGCATTGGTCAGCGTGATGTCGCTGGTGGCAAAGCCCGGCATGGTATAGGCGAGAATATTCGTGCGCGGGAGGTCGAGCCGGTCCATGGTGCGCGCCGCAACGATCAACGCCTGGGTTGAGTCCAGTCCGCCGGACACGCCGATCACGACCTTTTCGATGCCGGCGCTGACCAGACGCTTCATCAGGCCGTGGACCTGGATGTTGTACGCTTCGTAGCACCGTTCGTCACGACGCGCCGGATCGCCGGGTACGTAGGGAAAGCGGGCGATGGCGCGTCGGAGTGGCACATCGCCAGTAGAAACCTCAAATGTGAAAGGAATATGCCGCATAGCGTGCAGGCGTTCGCGGTGATCGCCGGCCGAGTCGGCGAAACTGGTGGTGCGCATCCGTTCCTGCACGATCCGCTCGACATCGATATCGGCGGTGATGATCTGATCATCCTGGGCAAAGCGCTCACTTTCCGCCAGCAGTTCGCCAAGTTCGTAGATCAGCGCATGACCATCCCACGCCAGGTCGGTGGTCGACTCGCCGGGACCTGCGGCAGAGTAGAGGTAGGCCGCCAGGCAGACGCCGGACTGAGCCGCGCACAGCGTGCGCCGGTAGTCGGCTTTGCCGATAGTGATGTTGCTGGCGGAAAGATTGGCAAGGATCGTCGCGCCTGCCAGGGCGGCGAACGTGCTTGGCGGCGCGGGGACCCATACATCCTCGCAAATTTCGACGTGCAGCGCGAAACCGGGGACATTCTCCGCAGTGAAGATCAGGTCGTTGCCAAAGGGAACAGAAGCGCCTGCCAGCGTCATCGTGCGCCGGATCGCGTCGCGCGCGGCGCTGAACTGTCGTTTTTCGTAAAATTCCCGGTAGTTGGGGATATAACTCTTCGGCACGACTCCCAGGACGCGCCCGTGATACATGACGACAGCACAGTTGTACAACCCGCCGTCAACGCGCAACGGTGCACCAACTAGCAGCACCGGCGTCAGAGCGCGGCTGGCGTCGATCAGGCGCGTCAGAGCGTTCAATACACCTTCGAGCAGCGCATCTTGCTGGAACAGGTCGTCGCAGGTATACGCCGAAAGACCGAGTTCGGGAAAAAGGGCAATGGCGGCATTGGCGGCGCTGGCGCGTTCTGCGAGGGCAAGCGTGCGGCTGACATTGTACTCGGGGTCGGCGACGCGCAGGGATGGAATGCAGACGGCAGCACGGATAAAGCCGTGGGTGTAGATCGAGTTGAAGGGGCGCATAGAACTTCCCTTTCGATGTCGCGGTAGAGTCAACCGATTTGGTGTCAGTATAACACTTTCCTGTCGAGAAAGGAAGCGGAGGAATAGTACGCTACAATGGAACAGTATGCAACGAACAGTGCTGACACCCCATCCAGGCGCATTGTTGCGCGACGCGCTCAATGCTGCATTTGGCGACGAAGCAGAGGCGGCGTGGCTGATCGCGCGCGGCGGTGTGTGGGTGAACGGCGTTCGTGTTCGTGACCCGGAGTTGCAGCTGCCTGCCGATGCCACGGTCGTTGTGCAGCGCCCGCCCGATGGCGTCTACCGCGATCCGGTCGTGACGCCAGGAATGATCCTGTACGAAGATGATGACCTGATTGCACTCGATAAGCCCACGGACACGTATGTGGAAGCGACGCCATGGGATGCGGAGGGGCATCTGCGTGCGGCGCTGGCGCGTTTCCTGGAGGCGCGCGACGGGTCGGCGCCGCCGTTGCACCTGGCGCATCGTCTCGACCGGGACACATCCGGCGTCCTGTTGCTCTCGAAGGCGCCCGATGTCAATGCAGCGCTCCAACGCGCCTTTCACGAAGGAACGGTGCAGAAAACCTATCTGGCGCTCTGCGCCGGGCGACCCGCCTTCGACAAGATCGAGATCGAAACCGGTCACGGACGTGGACGTGGCGGCCTCTTTCGGGTTTTTCCGCGTGAAGACATCGGGCGTGTATTGCCGCAGGGCGGAACGGTCAAAGCCATGCGCACCCGGCTGAACGTTGTCCGACGTATGGACGATGCAGCGCTGGTGTGCGCCATGCCCCTCACGGGACGTTCTCATCAGATCCGTCTGCACCTCGCTTTTCTGGGGCATCCCCTGATCGGCGATGTCAAATATGGCGGACCATCCGCCTGGCGCAGTGCTACCGTGCAGCATCATCACCTGCACGCTGTACGACTCGAACTGCCGCACCCGCGGAGCGGCGCAGCGCTCATCATCGAATCGCCGGCGCCGGAGTGGGCAAGCCAGGGGTGACAGTCACCGGGCGGGTGTCGGGGTTGCGGTTGTCGGCGCAGCAAACATGCGTGATGCGATGTAGTTGGCGATTCCCTCGACGTTGGCATATTCCATATTCGCCAGCACAATAATCGTCGCGTGGTCATCGGGGTAGCGGGCAAAGAATGTGGCGACGCCGGTCATGTTGCCGGGATGGCTGATACGCCGCCGCCCGTCGATGGTTTCGATCTTCCAGCCAAAACCATAATTGCGCAATGCCGGGAGGAACATCTGATCCAGTTGAGCGCGCGATAGCGCCTCTTCGGTGGCGAGCGCCCGATCCCAGCGGAAGAGATCACTGACCGTTGAGTACAGTCCGCCGGCTGCGTAGAGCGTCGAAGCGTCGAGGAAACCGGATTTCTTGCCGGGCACGACATATCCCTGCGCGCCGCCGACGATCGCGCTGCGGTTGGTATCGTATCCCGTGTCGGTCATTCCAAGTGGGGCGAAGAAGCGTTCCTCCAGATAATCGGCGTACTCCATGCCCGACACACGCTCGATGATCAATCCGAGCAGCACATAATTCGAGTTGCAGTAGTGGTAGAGCGTGCCGGGCGCGAAACTGAGCGGAAAGCCACGGAATCGTTCGACCAGTTCCTGCGGCGTTGTCGGGTTCATTTCGGTTGGCTCGAAATCGGCGAAAGCGGTGTAGTCGACCAGGCCGGAGGTGTGGGTCAGCAGGTGGCGGATCGTCAGCGGCTTCCAGGCGTCGGGGCAGGGATCGAGATAGGCGCAGATCGCATCGTCCACGGTCAGTTTGCCGTCCTGCTGCAAGGCAAGAATAGCGGCAGCAGTGAACTGTTTGGTGATCGACGCCAGACGGAAGCGCGTCCGCACCGTATTGGGCGCGTTGTCATCAGCATTGCCGTACCCCTTTGCAATCACCACCTCGCCATTCTGCGCGACGAGCGCCGCTCCCTGGAATTGCCCACTGTTCGCAAGGCCGGTCAGGTACGCATCGATCTCGCGCCCCAGCGGACTGAGCGGCGGTGCGCCAGGACCCTCCCCCGGCATCAGCGTCGGCGTTGGTGGAGGCGCCGGAGACGCCGATGGCTGTGGTGTCGGCGTCGGTCGCGGCGTTGCAGGAGCGGCAGTCGTAGACTCGGGCGCGACGACCGCTGCAGCAAGCGTGGTTGGCGACGGTGCGGCTGCCTGCTGAAACCTGCGGGTCACGAGCGGCGCGCTGCATGTGCCGAGCACGATGAGCAGCGCACCTGCCGCGATTGCCACAATGCGCGCGACCGGTGTTATGGTGCGCTGTGCGTGATGACGCCGCCGACGGCGGGAACGAGGTTGAGAATACACGGGTTGCATTCTACCAGATGTGAGAACTGAGAACCGAGAACTGAGAACCGAGAACTGGGCTAGAGCCTGTTATGTACTTTCGAGCATAACGGTAATGAACCGCTTCAGCCACGTGGACCTTGCCGCCCCCCCTTTCCCCCCCCCCCCGCATGCGGGGGGGAAGGGGGGGACGTTGATGCCCGTCATAGCCGGCGCGCGCTGCGCCCCCCTGCCCCCCCGCAGGGGGGGCAGGGGGGGCACGCGCAGATCATGGACGAGCGTTGCAACGACCCCGGCCTTCAGCCAGCGCTGCGTTTGCTGATAGACGGTGTACCACGGCGGCGGAGCGTTGGGCATCATGCGCCAAGGCGCCCCCGTGCGATGCGCTGAGCCTGCCGAAGCGCGGACGATGCAATCGCCCCCCCTGCCCCCCCCGTAGGGGGGGAAAGGGGGGGGCGCAGCGAGTAGTCGCGCTGCGGGGCGTCTTCGGTCATGAAGGTCAGGGAGGGAGCGCGGCGCCTGAGCCGGTCGAAGCGACGAAGGCCCGCTCCTCGTCGCTCACATCGCTGGGATAGGGTTTACGTGTCATGCTGAAATCATACCACGTGTATCTCTGAAGTGCATAACAGGCTCTAGGGGCTCATACGTTCAACGTTCACACCTGCCCACCCGCAACCTCATGCCTCTCACCTCTCGCCTCACGCCTCACGCCTCACGCCTCACGCCTCTCACCTCTCACCTCTCACCTCTCGCCTCTCGCCTCTCACCTCTCACCTCTCACCTCACGCCTCTTTAGCATATCGTCTGCTCAATACCCAGGGCGCGCGCAATGGCGCGGATCTCGTCGGGTTGCAGCCCATCGGCGGGTTCACCGGCGCTCAGGTTGAGCACTTCGTAGCGCGCGCTC
>CALGYB010000115.1 GCA_937935075.1 uncultured Roseiflexus sp.
AGCCTGTTATGCACTTCGGAGATAAACGTGGTATGCTTTCAGCACGACACGCACACCCTATCCAAGCGATGTGAGCGACGAGGAGCGGGCCTTCGTCGCTTCGACAGGCTCAGCCGCCGCGCTCCCTCCCTGACCTTCATGACCGAAGACGTCCCGCAGCGCAACCACGCGCTGCGCGAGGTCTTGAACGGATTGCGCTGGATCGTCCACTCTTCGGCAGGCTCAGCGCGACGCACGGGGGTACCCTGGCGCATGATGCCCAACGATCCGCCGCCGTGGGGTGCCGTCTCTCAGCAAACCCGGCGCTGGCTGAAGGCCAGGGTCGTTGCACCGCGCTCGTCCATGATCTGCGCGCGCTGTTGCGTGAAATCAAAGGGCGCGCGCCTGCGCGCTTCGACCGACTCAGCGCACCGCCGCGCGCGGCGATCGTTGCCGCGCGCGGCGGTGCCATCACCCCCCTGCCCCCCGCAGGGGGGGGGCGCAGCGCGTGGTCGCGCTGCGGGGCGTCTTCGGTCATGAAGGTCAGGGAGGGAACGCGGCGCCTGAGCCTGTCGAAGCGACGAAGGCCCGCTCCTCGTCGCTCACATCGCTTGGATAGGGTTGACGTGTCATGCTGAAATCATACCACGTGTATCTCTGAAGTGCATAACAGGCTCTAGGCGGTGCGTGCGGGCGCGACGCCTGCGTTCCCAGGCGGTGCGCCGGAGACGAGCAGCGGATACGATGAATGCATCCAGCGGCGAAAGTCGTCGGCGAACCCATGTTTGCGCGGGTTCAGGCGGATGTAGAGCATCGTGTTGCGAAATTGCCCTCTGTCGGTCACGATGACGCGCCCAAAAGGATGCTGGAAGAGGCTTCCGACACGACCATATGCCTTGTTAATCGATTTGGCGCATGCGTTGAGCAAATGGGCAAACCGGAGTGATGGCGTTGACCTCGTTTTATCGTGGGAAGCCGCCCGTGCATCGATTTCTTTTTGGGATTTGGTCTTAATGAGGAGGTGAAAATGGTTCTTCAACAGGCAATATGCGTATGTATAGGCCATTTGAGGAATATATTTCTCGTACAATGTCAGGAAGTAATCGTAGTTACGTTCCTCGATGAAGATATTTGTTTTATTCGTCCCACGGGTATACATGTGGTACACGGTAGAATAGGAGAGAATAAACGTCACCTCTCGACCGCCACCCGATTCGCCGCCTCTTCCATCAACGCCAGCTGGCGCGCCACTTCTTCCACGGCGATCCGCTGCTTGCGGTACAGGTCGGACTCGCTCATCGCCAGGCGCTCGGCAGTCTCGCGGATGCGTCGCCCCTGCAGGAAACGCATCTCCAGGATATTGTAGAGCAGCCACTCCTGCGCCGACGGGTCGAGTTGCGCGTCAGGGCGCAGGTTCTCGATTGCCTGGCGCAGCACCGCCTGCAACGCGCGCGTCGGGCTGCCACCCTGCTCCTCCAGCACCCGCCGCACCGTCCGCAACCCCAGGAGCGGACTTTCCGACAGTTTCGGTCCTCCCCAGTAGTGCGCCAGCGCTTCTTTGACCAGTTGTGGGAACTCGGGTAACGACGCAACATCCGATTCGAGCGTCTGCAGTGATGCCGGCGTCGCCTGCTCAAGTTGCGTGCTCAAATGCTGAAGCGATTGCATATCCGGTCCCAACCCGCGCAACGTGTCGAACAGCCGCTGCTGCATCTGAACTGTCTCGAGCGCCAGTTCCATTCGGTGCGCCAGCGCTCCGATGAGTCGTCGCGCATCAGCGTTCAGCGCATCGTGCGGATAGACGACCCCCAGGCACCCAAGCAACGCCCCGTCAGGAGCGCGGAGCGGCAGCAGCCAGAACCCTTCGACGCGCAGGAACGCCTCGGCTGGCGGCGTGTCGCCTGCCGGTCGCGGCGGTAATTGCGACAACCGCCCCATCAGATCGATCAATGGATGCTCATTCACAAAACGCCGCACCGCCTGGCGCGATCCGACCAGCGTTTTGACGGTGTAACCGCCAGCATCGTCTGGCGCGGCGACAAACCCGGTCTCTGATCGCAGCGCCCCGCACACGACGACAAGCGTGTTCTCCAGCAGGCTGCGCAGGTCGGCCTGGGTGAAGGTGTTACGCGGCAGGGCGCGCAGGTAATCGATCTCAGCGTGATCCTGCGCATACACCAGCGCGTCGAGGTACGGTTTCAGGCGGTTGACAAACAGCGGCATGATCACGGTCATAATCACCACGCCTGCGGTCAGCAACGCCTGCTCCGGCAACCCGAACCAGCGCGCCAGCACCGGCGTTGCGCGCAGGAAGAGCGCGATGCTGATGCCAACGAAGGGACCGTACAGCACCCAGCGGATGAAGTCCTGCTTGATCAGGCGGTCGGGCAGCGGCAGACCCTGGAATGCAATGCTGTAGACCATCACAGTTGTCATCAGCATGACCGCGATATTGCCAACGGCCACCAGAAACAGAACCAGCGCAAATGGAACAAAATACTCCGGTCCTGGAATACTGAGGAACGGGTAGACGGCAATCGCCGGACCGACGAACGTCAGGCTCAGGTAAGTCATCCGCCGGCGCAGGGTCGGCGTCAGCGCCGCCTGGCGCACCGCCAGCGAGGCGGACAGCCCGATGAGACAGGCCAGCACGAAGTAGACGGTAAACAGCCAGAAGAGCGGACCGGCGTTGAACTGCGCGACCGGTTGGGTCTGTACACCATTGTGCACGATCAGGTCGGTGCCCCACGCCAGCGCCAGAAATGCGGCGCTGAGCGCATATGCCCCAGGAACACTCCAGCGCCGCCGCAGTTGGTTTTGCCCGGTGAGGTCGAGCAACGCATCTGCCAGGTGAATATACCCGGCCGGTACGCTAACGATGCCGAGCCACTGCGCGCGCAGCAGAAATTGCAGCGTCTCCTCACGTTGCGCCTGCTGAGTCAGCACATCGCCGCCAAACACGACCACGATACCGCCGAGCAACACCGCCAGCGCGCGCGCGATGGGGGTGTAGCGATTTTGCAGAACCAGGTAGACCAGGAGCGAGAATGAAACGATCAGAACAGCCGATGCCAGGAGATCGTTGATGGCAAGCAGCAGATTCGTCAGGAATGGCAGGTCCGTCATACGTTTGCACGACTCGAATAGTGTCCTATAACGTAGTATTGTACACCATCAAAGTTACGGGCCTCCGCAAGAGTAGCGCGTCATCCCAGAGCCAGACGGGGTACGGGCGGGTCTCACACCCGCCCGTACCCCACGCTGCTGTGTGACCCCGCGCCTGGGCGGGACCGGCGCGCTGCGTCCGCTGTCTCATAGAGTGATCAACCGGATGTTGCCCAATCATTGCCCGTGGTGACCGTCTTGCGGCTGACGTTGGCTTCGACAGGCTCAGCCAACGTCAGCCGCTCCACGTCCTTGAGCGTCCAGGCTGTGGTTGATCGCTCTATCACACCCGCCCGTACCCCACGCTGCTGTGTGATTTCTACTCCCCTAACTTACGCATCTCCTCATCGATGCGCAGACCTTCGATCTGCCCTGCGGCAGGAGGAGCAGTAAGATTGTATGAAGTGATCTGGCGTTGCAGATTCGTGAGCATCTCGCGGTACTCGGCGCGTAAACGCGAGCGAAGAGCGGAGGGGAGGCGCGACCAGCGGCGATTGGCGTCGTGAAGCCATGCAGAAATGCGTGCGCGCTCGGCGTCAATATCGCGGCGCGCTTCGATCCAGAGCGGCGCGAAACCGGCATTCTTCAGCAAGCGGAATCCGGCGCGCATATCTTCGGGGGTAAGCGCATCATCATCGTAGCAGAGCGGCCTGCCGGCGCCGGAAAGATTGTCGAATGCGCCGTCTGCGCGCGCCTGCTCGATCAGACGATCTACCAGCGTCTCGAAATCGTTCTGGGGCGCGCCGCGCTGCATCTGATCGATGGCGCGCGCCTGTTCGACCAGGCGCTCAAACAGCGTTCCGCCGGGTGTGTGGCTCGCCGCTTCACGAGGTTGGAGAGAGGAACCGGAATCTTCTGACAGTTGATTGTTCATCGGTGACGGTCATATCACCCTACCGCGCCGCGACGCTTGCGGCGCTGCTGAGCGTTCCCCAGATCAGATTAGGCAGTAAACCGAGCAATACCACCAGCACGGTCGAAACAATGATTGCCGCGTTGGCGACCGGCGGCGTCCTGAACGGCGTAGTTTCGGGCGCCGGCAGAATCCACATTGCCTTGAGGAACCGCAGATAGTAGTACAGACTGACGACCGTCATAATGACAGCGATAGTCACCAGCGGCACAGCGCCCGCCTGATAGCCGGCCATGAAAACAAAGAACTTTGCCCAGAACCCGGCAAGCGGCGGAATGCCTGCCAGTGAGAGGATGAGGACCGTCATCATCAGCGTCAGCGGCATGTTGCGTCGCCACAATCCCTGCATCGCACTCAGATCGTCGCTGCCCAGCGCATTGGTCAGCACCGCCAGCACGCCGAAGCTGCCCAGGTTCGTGAGCGAGTAGACGATCAGGTAGTAGATCAGGGCAGCCGTGCCAAAGGTGCGGTCCACAGGCGACGTTGATGACCAGAGCAGCACAGCCAGCAGCAAAAACCCGGCGTGCCCGATCGACGAGTACGCCAGCAGGCGGCGCGCATTCGTCTGCGGCAGCGCCGCCAGGTTCCCGACAATCACGGTCACCAGCGCCAGAATCGCCAGGATGCTGCTCCAACCGTTGAACTCTTCCAGGCGCGGCGCGCCAACCGCTCCCGGGAACGCCGTCGTTAGCAACCGGTAGAGGAGCAGGAAACCGGCTGCCTTCGACGCCGTCGAGAGGAAGGCGGTCACCGGCGGCGGCGCGCCCTGATAGACATCCGGCGCCCAGGTATGGAATGGCACGACCGAAATCTTGTACCCCAGACCGGCAATGATGAAGAGCATACCGAGGATCAGCAGCGGGCTGCTGGCGGCATCGCCAGTTGCAAAGCGCCCGACCTCCGCAAAGAGCGTGGCGACGATTGGCGTACCGCCCGCTTTCTGGTTCTCACTGGCGACAAATCCATAGACCAGGCTGATGCCGTAGAGCAAGATTGCCGATGACAGCGACCCGAACAGGAAATATTTCAGCCCGGCTTCTGGTGAACGTTCGCTCTCGCGGAAGTACCCGGCGAGCACGTAGAGCGAAATCGACGACAACTCGAGCGCCAGGTACGCCAGAATGAATTCCGTCGCCGCCGCCATGATCGACATCCCCAGCGCCGAGAAGATCAGCAGCGAATAGAATTCACCGGGGTTGGCGGTCAACCGATACCCCATCGCCAGCAGAGTCGTCAGGAACGCAGCGCCGATAAAGGTCAGGCGCGCCACCATCGTGAATTCATCGGTTGCAAACGCACCCAGGATCGGCGACCCGCCCGGTCCACCCGCCTGCAAATTGCGTCCCAGCGTCAACAGCACATCCAGCGGCCCGCCAGTTGGGTCGGGCACGGTAAAGAGAAAGCGGCTCTGCACCAGCCCAACAATAAAGACCAGCCCCAGTCCAGTGGCAGTCAGTTGACCGGCTTCTCTGGCACGTTCGAATTGCGCCTGCGGTCCGCGTCCCCAGCGTGTCAGCACATCGGAGCCGAGCACCAGCAACCCCAGGAGCAGAAGCATCAACTCCGGCAGAATGCGTGGAATATCGGTGATTTGGAACGACATATGATCTTCGCCTTCCCACCTGCAACGATCAACCCTGCACCCTGTCAGGCGAGCCGGGGAGGGCACGGCAGCGCCGCGCCCCTACCTTCCCTATGCACCGCGCGCCGTCCGTGCGGGCGCGGCAGCGCCGCGCCCCTACCTCAACCGTCACCGCATCCCCAGCGTTCCGGCGCGCGCCAGCGCCTCAGCGATCGGCTGCATGCTGGCTTCGATCGGCTCGGTCAGGTACGCCGGGTAGAGACCGCTGACGATCAGCACAACCACCAGAATAATACCGGCAGCGTACTCCTGCACCGTCAGCTTGGGCAGATGGCGGAACTCGGGATTTTTGATTTCGCCGAAGAACACCCGGTACACCGCGATCAGGATGTAGCCCGCCGTGATCGGGATCGAAATGCCCGCCAGCACTGCGATGAGCGGGAAACGTTGCCACATGCCCATGAAAATGTTGAACTCCGCCCAGAACCCTGCCAGCCCCGGCATACCCATCGACGACAAGCCGGCGATGATAAAGACAATCGCCGCAAACGGCATCACCGTGAACAGGCCCCCAAGCTCAGGAAACTGCCGAGTATGCGTCCGGTCGTACACCATCCGCCCGACAACCGCAAAGAAGAGCGCCGTCATCACGCCGTGTGCGAACATCTGAAGCACCGCGCCGGTCATGCCGATCGTGTTCGCCGCCGCCAGACCCATGAGAGTCAATCCCATGTGGCTGACCGACGAATACCCGATCATGAACTTGAAGTCGCGTTGCGTCATAGCGATGCTGGCGCCGTACACCGCGTTGATCAACGTGGCGATGGCAATCGGCAGCAGCCAGTAATTAGCGCCTTCGGGAAAAATCCACATCGCCACGCGCAGGCAACCATACGCCCCCAGTTTCATCAGCACGCCCGCGTGCAGCATCGACACCGCAGTCGGCGCAGCGACGTGACCGGTCGGCGACCAGGTGTGGAACGGGAACATGCCCGCCAGTACCGCAAACCCCAGGAAGAGCGGCACGAAGAAGACGATCTGCACATCACGCGAGAACAGCGCCGATTGCGCCAGCAGGCGCATATCGAAGGTGCGCAGCGTGCCGCTGAAATACACAGCGACCATGCCCAGAATGATGAATGCCGATCCGCCCATCAGGTAGAGCGTCAGTTTCATCGCGCCGTACTCTTTGCGCGTGCTCCCCCAGATGCCGATCAGCAGGTACATCGGCAACACTGCCAGTTCATAGAAAATAAAGAGCAGGAAGAGGTCGAGCGACACGAAGACGCCGTACACCCCCGCCGCCAGCAACAGCAGCAATGCCCAGTACTCGCGGGTCCGATCCTCAATGTTCCAGCTGATCAGCGCGCCGGTGAAAATGACCAGGCCGTTGAGCAGCAGCATCGGCAGGCTGATGCCATCGACGCCAAGGATGTAGTTGATGCCGAGTTCCGGCAACCAGGGAATTTCTTCGAGAAACTGAAACGTCTCCGGGCTGCGGTAGTCATACGCCAGATACACCAGCAGCGTCAACACCAGCGAAATGAACGAGAAGATCGCGCCAACCATCCGGATTTCCTGCTTCTGCTCCGGTTTCAGCAGCGCAATAATGAATGTCGGTATCGCCAGGCTGAGCCATATCAGACTGAGCCACGGCACATTTGCCGGCAGATCGATCAGGTTCATAGAACGACTTATGCTCCTCCCGCCACCCGGATGAACACTTCCACCAGCGCGGTCGCCGTCCGGTTCGACAGGTCCATAATCGGCGCGGGATACACTCCCAGGATCAGGAGCGCAATCAGCAGCGGCGCAACCGCCAGAAACTCACGTCCGGCGAGGCGCATGTCGGGCATCGCGCTGCGCTCGTTGGCTTTACCGTGGAAGATCTGCCCATACATCCGCAGCAACGCCAGCGCCGTCACCACCAGCCCAATTGTCGCCAGCAGCGCGAAGAGCGGCAGCGACGCCCACACACCGCGGAAGATGAAGAATTCGCCGACGAACCCGGCAAGCCCAGGCAACCCCAGATTGCCGAAGGTCGCCACGCCCATCGCCCCGGCAAAAACCGGCATAGTCGTGCGCAACCCGGCGAGCGATCCCATTTCATCGGAACCGGTGCGCTCGGCAAGCATACCCGCCATCAGGAAGAGCGCACCGGTCGAAAGACCATGCGCCACCATCTGGAACAGTGCACCGTTGATCGCTGTTGCGCGGGTGGCGGCATCCGCTGCGCCAACGGTCGCTGCGGCAGCAATCGCCAGCCCGACGTACCCCATGTGATTGACCGAGGTATAGGCGATCAGGCGCTTGAGGTCGCCGCCGACCTGACCGAGCGCGCCAAAGGCGCCCGCCACCACGCCGATCAGCGCCAGCGCGCCAATCGCCGGACCAAAATACTGCGCTGCATCGGGAACAAATGGCAACAGCAGGCGCAGCATCCCATAGGCGCCCATCTTCGACATCACGGCTGCCAGCAGAATAGACGCCGCCGGCGGCGCTTCGCTATAGGCATCGGGCAGCCAGGTATGGAAGGGCCAGATGCCGAGTTTGATTGCGAACGCGACAAAGATCGCCCAGAACGCGATTGATGTGTAGAGCAGCGGGTAGCGCCCAAGCACAGCGGCAATCCCCAGTTGCTCGACATAGTTGAAGATGATCTCACCCAATGTCAGGTTCACCGGATCGAGCGCCGCGCGTTCGACGGTCAGCCCCTGACCCAGACGCGCCAGCGTGATCAGATCGAATGTCGGGATGCCGGCCGCAGCCGTGGCGACGTAGAAGAACTGGAAGAGCAGCAGCATGCCGATTGACCCGGCCATGGTATAGACGAAGAACTTGAGCGCGGCATTACGGCGGCGTTGCTCCGGGTCGGCGGCGTCAGCATGGCGGCGTCCCCATCCCTGAATGAGGAAATACGCCGGCACCAGGCTGAATTCCCAGAAGATGAAGAAGAAAAAGAAATTGAGCGCCAGGAAGTACCCCAGCATCGCCGCTTCCAGCAGGAACATGAGCGCGATGTACAGCTTCACGCGCTCAGTGATGCCGAACGATGCCAGCATCGCCACCGGCGCCATCACCGCCGTCAGAATGACCAGCGGCATACTGATGCCGTCCACACCAACGAAATAATCGACCCGGATCGCCTGCACCCACGGAATCTTCTCGACAAACTGCACCACCCCCTGACCGTCGGCGGTCGCATTCGGGTTGAACCCGACCCAGACAATGATCGCCAGCGCCAGGGGAATGGTCGACCACGCAGTGGCGCCAATCTTGACCGTCCGGTCATCAAGTCGCAGCGCGCCTGCCAGCCCTGCCAGCGCCAGCCCGACCAGCGGCGACAGGATGAGCAGCGTGAGCCAGGGTGTCGATGCGTATGCCAGGTAGGTCATAAGTTCACCACGGGTGATTCTTCTGCGCGTAACCGCTTATGCTTTTCCCGGAAGCGCAGGCATCCTGCCTGCCCGCACGAACGATTCTCTTGGGTCGGCGGGACGCCATGCACCGGCGCCTGTCACAACCATTCCGCCGCCGATTTTTTATTTCGGGGGCAACCCCCGACCCCCCTGTAGTCGCCCGGTATCGCCCGATCCAGCCGCGCAGGCGGGCTTTGCAACCGGAACCCGCGGCTTCTTCAGTTGCCGGGCAGGCAGGGTTTGGCAG
The DNA here is from genome assembly GCA_937935075.1 of uncultured Roseiflexus sp. Classification (GTDB taxonomy): domain Bacteria; phylum Chloroflexota; class Chloroflexia; order Chloroflexales; family Roseiflexaceae; genus Roseiflexus. The sequence continues at coordinate 9,306 of CALGYB010000115.1, forward strand.
GTTCTCTGCGCCTCTGTGCCTTTGTGAATCTTCCCCGCATTCCACGCTCAACGCACCAGGTACAGGTACAGGACGCCGAGCACCACTGCCCCCGCGAACGCCAGCGCCACATAATCCTGCACCTTGCCGGTTGACGTGCGACGGGTGCGATCACCGGCGACCTGCGTACCGGTCGCCATCAGATCGGCGCCATCGTTCAACAGCGCATCGTCCACGATAAAATTGACCTGCCCCAGAAACCGGGTCAAGCGCCCCGTTTCAACCACCACCCGGTCGATCACCTGCTCGTCGAGCCAGGTCCAGACACGTGCCAGCACCGCAGCGGCGACGCCAACCGTCGCAGCATACAGTTCATCGAAGTAGAACTTGCGGTTGAGCACCGTGAAGACGCCGGGCATCATGCGCTCGAGCGGATCGGCTTCCTCGGCGGATGACGCGAAGGCATTGCGGTACACCAGCCATCCCAGCAGAATGCCGCCAATCGCAATGGCGCCGGAAATCCCCATGACCAGCAGGTTCAGTTTTCCGGCTTCCTGCCCGAAGAAATCCGCCAGATGGTGGAAACCGTCGAACGGCAGGTTGACGACGCCGGCAAACACCGCGAACAGCGCCAGTATTACCAGCGGCGTCGTCATCGTCCAGGGGCTTTCGTGCGGGTCGTGCGCCTCGTAGTGATGGTCATCGTGCGACACGAAGGCATACGGCTGCTGTCGCGGATGATGCCCGCGGAACGAGCCGAAGAACACCACCATAATCTGGCGCGTCATATAAAACGCCGTCAGCAGCGACGCCAGACTCAGCACCACCCACACGAGCGTGTTGGCGCGGAACGCATCCGCCAGGATCTCGTCCTTGCTCCAGAAGCCGGCGAAGCCGGGGAACCCGGCGAGCGCCAGGAAACCCGCCATGTACGCCAGAAACGTCACCGGCATAAAGCGGCGCAACCCGCCCATGTTACGAATGTCCTGAGCGGTATTCGAGTCATGCCCGACCGTCGCCTCCATGCCGTGGATGACCGAGCCGGAGCCGAGGAACAGCAGCGCCTTGAAGAAGGCGTGAGTGAGCAGATGGAACATCGCCGCCACCCACCCGCCAATGCCGAGCGCCGCAACCATGAATCCCAGTTGCGAAAGGGTCGAATACGCTAGAATGCGCTTGATATCGAACTGCCCGACGGCGATCAGCGCGGCGAAGAGCGCCGTAAACGCGCCAATTGTCGCCACCACCGGCAGGGCATCACTGACCTGGAAGATCGGGAAGGTGCGCGCCGTCAGGAATACCCCCGCCGACACCATGGTGGCGGCGTGGATGAGCGCGGAAACCGGCGTCGGACCTTCCATCGCGTCGGGGAGCCAGACGTGAAGCGGAAACTGCGCCGATTTGCCGATCGTGCCGCTGAAGATCAGCAGCGCAATACCGGTAGCGGCGCTGATCCCGATGCCGGTCGTCGTCGTCGCCAGGCGCTCGAGCAGTTCGGGATTGAACACCTGCCCCGGTCCTGCGCCGAGTTCAAGGGTTCCGGCTTCGGTCCATAGCCATGCCAGACCGATCATGAAGAGCACATCGCCGATGCGGGTGGTAATGAACGCCTTGATTGCCGCCTGACGCGGAGTGATCTGATTCGGGTCGGCATAGTTCTTATCGTACCAGAAGCCAATCAACAGGTACGAGCAGAGACCCATAATCTCCCACGCCATGAAGAACAGGAGCAGGTTGCTCGCCATCACCATCGCCAGCATCGCGGCGGTGAAGAGCGAAATGAACGAGAAGAAACGCGCCTGACGCGGGTCGTGCGCCATGTAACCGACCGAAAACAGGTGAATGCAGGTGGCGGTGACTGTCACCATCATCAGCATCGCCGCCACCGCCGGGTCGATGATATACCCCATCGTAAAGGGAACATCACCACCAGCCGGCGCCCAGCGGATTGTGCGGACGATATTCGGATCGCGCCACTCGAACCCATGCCCGGCGCCTTTTTCGGCGGCGGGTTCAGCGGCGTGCGACTCTTCCGCGTGCGCAGCAACCGTGCCGTCCATTGCAATCTTCACGCCGCCGGCGACTTCGACGGCTGTACCGACGGCGATGATCGTGGCGCCGACCATCAACAGCGTCGCCAGCCAGGCGCTCGCGTTCTTGTTGCGCTGAATTGGCGTCAGCGTAATGACTGCAAACCCGATCAACGGCAGCAGCGGGATCAGCCAGGCATTTTCGAGAAACCATCCCATACAGCGACCTTGCGTCAGCGAATAAGCGAATGCATCAACAAAGAAACGAACGCCCCAGCGCAACGTTCAACCGCCACGCAACGTTCGGCGGCAATCGTCAGCCGCGCAAACTATCGACCTCATCGGCGTTGACCGTCTGACGTGCGCGGTAGATCGCAATGATCATCGCCAGACCGATCGCGGCTTCTGCCGCTGCCACAGTAATAATGAACAGCGCGAACGTCTGCCCGGCGACAACGTTTGGCTCCAGGTAGCGCCAGAACGCCACCAGATTGATATTGACGGCGTTGAGCATCAACTCGATGCCAAGCAGAATGCCGACGGTATTGCGCCGCGAGAGGGCGCCGAACAACCCAACGCAGAACAGCGCGCCAGCCAGGGTGAGCACCCACGGAAGCGGAACAGCCTCGGTCATTGACGGCATAACACGCCTCGATGCAGAACCATAGAGAAGAAGAACAACTCAGATACTGCTGCAATCATGACTCGCCGCCGGTCGCCTCCGACGCCTGGATGGCAGTTGCTGCCGGTTCGGGGAGCGGCGCCGGTTGCCGTTGTTGCCGGCGCAGGCGCACCTGTTCCGCCAGGGTCAGCACCCGGCGGCGGCGTTCGCGCTCCTCGAAAGCGATGACAATTGCGCCGATCATGGCGACCAGCAGCAGGATCGCCGCCACTTCGAACGGCAGAAGATACTCGCGCATGAATGCCGTACCGATCTGCTGGGCGCCGGAGATGGCCGGCGATTGTCCTGCCGGCGGCGGCGGCAGCTGCCAGGCGTAGGTCATGACCGTCGGCACAATCAGGAGACCGAACAGCGCCGCCGGCACGATCAACGCAATCCACCAGCGCGGCGTCAGTTGACGGTTCTGACTACCTTCCAGATCGCGTGTCAGCATAATGGCGAACAGGATCAGGATCGACACTGCGCCGACGTAGATCAGCACCTGCGCAACGCCGAGAAACTCCGCCTCCATCAACAGATAGAGCGCGCCGACGCCGAAGAACGACGAGATCAGCCAGAGCGCGGCATGCACGATATTCTTGACCGTGACGGTCATGATCGCAGATGCCAGGATAAATGCGGCAAAGACCACGAACAGAATAGTGATCAACGTATTCATAAGGCGCGCCAATACGATAAATAATGCGCTTGCATCTCAGGAAGCGACGACCAATTCTTCCTCGATCCATTCTTCCTGCGTCGGGCGCTGATTGATCGAGAGAATCCAGTAGGCGGCGGCGATATTGATAATCGCCGTCACCAGAATGGCGATCAATTGGCGCTGCCAGGGCGCAAACCCATCCAGGCTCAACAACCCGCCCCACTGTGCGCTCGTCCACTGCGTCAGCCCGACCATCAGCGATGCGGACACAATATTGACCAAAGCCAGCGGCAGCAACAGTTTCCAGGCAAAATCCATCAACTGATCGACGCGCAGCCGTGGAAACGCGCCGCGCAGCCAGATCATCACAAAGAACAGAACCCAGATTTTGGCAAGCAGGTAGAATGCCGACAGCGCCGCCGCGACATGCACCCACGGACCGCCCATATTCGCCAGCGCCGCGACTCCTGGTCCCTGCCATCCGCCGAGGAACGCGGTGGCAGCAAGCGCCGACAACGCAAAGTTGAGGATGTACTGCGCGATATAGAACGTCGCAAACTTCATGCCGCTGTATTCGGTCATGTAGCCCGCAACAATCTCCGAGTCCGCCTCGGGTATGTCGAACGGGGTGCGCTCACCTTCAGCAAGCGCCGCAATGAAAAAGACGATAAAGCCAAGCAATCCCACCGGCGTAAACACCCACCACCCCAGACCAAGGTCGAGCGCCTGCACCGGTTCACCCGGCGAGCCAGGGAACGACGTCACCGTGGTGTACAGCGACGGCGAGCATCCTGCCGCATCGCCGCAGAGAATGGTTGCGCCCATGAGCGGCACGCCCGCCTGCATGTAGGGCAACTCCAGCAACGACATGCCGCCGGCCAGAATGACGACCGTGAGCAGGGCTGTGACCGCCGGGATTTCGTAGGAGACCAGTTGCGCCACTGCGCGCATCGCACCGAGGAGCGCGAATTTGTTATTCGATCCCCAACCCGCCATCATCAATCCGACGCCCGACACGGCTGACACGGCGACGATGTAGAGCAGTGCGACATTCAGATCGATCGGCTCCCAGCCGCGCCCCCACGGAATGACGGCAAGCATCATCGCCACCGGCGCGAGCGAGACGATTGGCGCCAGCAAGTGCACCCATTGATCGGCGCTGCGTGGAACGATGTCTTCCTTGGTAAACATCTTGACCGCATCAGCGATCGGTTGGAGCAAACCAGCCGGTCCCACCCGATTTGGACCGAGGCGGTCCTGCATGCGCGCAACCACACGTCGTTCCGCCCACACCATCATAATGAAGTTTCCGACGGCATAGAACAGCACAATGGTGGTCACCAGCAGATAGGCGATCAGAACGATCACCCAGTCCGGGAGGGCGCCGCCAATCCATGATCGCAGGATGTCGGTCATAGCGTGCTCACCTGTTATTCTTCGCTTCCGTCATTTTGGGCAGCGGCTTTTTTCGCAGCATTCGCGGCGCGAATCGCCGCCAGGCGCGCGGCTTTGTCGGTCGGCGCGTCCCCCGTCGTCGGCGCAGGGGCTTCCGCTGCGGGTGGCGCGGAGGCGGCATCGGCGCCCTCAGCAGATTTCTTTGCCGCATTTGCGGCGCGAATCGCCGCCAGGCGCGCGGCTTTGTCGGTCGGCGCGCCCCCGGTCGGCGCAGGGGCTTCGGTAGCGCCTTCGTCTGTCTTTTTCGCCGCATTCGCGGCGCGGATCGCCGCCAGGCGCGCGGCTTTGTCGGCAGGCGTGCTCTCGCTTACAGGTTCAGCCGATGCTTCGGCAGCCGTCTTTTCAGCAGCCCGGGCACGTGCAGCCGCCAGGCGCGCGGCTTTGTCGGCGGGTGCAGCATCAGGAGTTGCAGAAGCAGGGGCAGGCGCCTGCGCAGCAGCGGACTCGGCGCGTTTCGCCCTGATCTTCTCGACCATCTGCGGCGCAACGCCGATCAGGTCAGGACGGCGCTTCATGTTGCCCTGCAACTTCTTCATTGCGCTGTCCTTCACCTCCGCCCAGAACGACGGCGCGATCTTCTCGTAGTAGGAGATCGGGCGGTTCAACGCTTCCTTGTTAATCGTCAACCCGCCGTGCACATCGGTCGAATACTCGAACTCGTGATCCATTTTAATCGCGTCGAACGGGCAGACTTCCGCACACAGACCGCAACTCATGCAGGCGTCGTACTCGATCAGAAACTCAGCGACTGCCGGAACCGGCTTGCCGGTAGACGGATCGCGGGCCTGCGTCATATGGATGACCTGTGGCGGGCAGATACGCTGGCACTGGAAACACGAGGTGCACAATTCGTGCCCGGTCTCATCATCGTAGAGAAGGATCGGGAAATTGCGGAACGCCTCGGGCAGTTTCAGGCGTTCTTCCGGATACTGAACGGTAAACACGCCCGTCTGCTGACTTGGTTTTTCCAGTTTGCGCGTCAGCGCATCGCGAAAATGGCGAAAGACGACATCGAGGCCCGTCAGCAACCCCTGACCGGCGCGCAGTCTGGGGCGGCTGCGGTCAATAACATAGACCCCGCCTCGCGTCGTTTGGACTTCGGTTGGTTCAGTCTGTATTTCAGTCGTCATCAAGGCTGCACCTTTACTCTGCATTCAATCATGCGCTCGAAAGGTCGCATTTTGCACATACGTGGTGCATCTCGATCGATTCTTGTGCTTATCCATGAGGATTGTTTTCTATTATCCCAGATTGAGTTTCAAATCTAAGAGGAAGATCAACCGGGTATGAGACAATCTCGTGATTGATGTTGGCTTCGACAGGCTCAGCCAACGCCAACCGCTTCACAGGTGCAAGCGTGTTTGTCCGGGTTTAGACCGATCTTCCTAATAGATTATCGTACTTATAGAGCGAACAACCAGATGTTGCACACTACTTGCCCATGGTGACCATCTTGCGGCGGAGGTTGGCTTCGACAGGCTCAGCCAACGTCCGCTGCTCCACGTCCTTGAGCGTCCAGGTTTGGGTGATCGCTCTCGTAGGGCAAAGACGGTGTAATGGACTGTTTCCACAATACGACATGCTTACCTTCGACCTTCGCACAGTCAACCCTCACTCTGCCACCTGAGCGCCAGTCACGTTGCCGATGGGAACATGGCCGACGACATTCAACCGCACAACACGTTAACGATCCACCTCACCCATCACGATATCGATGCTCCCAAGGATAACCACCACATCGGCGACCTTATGGCCCCGACACATATCGCCGAGCGGCGTCAGGTTGATGAACGACGGAGCGCGCACCTTGTAGCGATATGGTCGCTCGCTGCCATCGCTCACCAGGTAGAAGCCCAGCTCCCCTTTCGGCGACTCGATGCGCGCATACGCATCACCCGGCGGCGGGCGCAGCGCCTTCTGCTTGCCGATGTTCGCCATCGACGGATTGATATGCCCGCCAGTCGTATCAGGCAGGCGCTCGATCACCTGCTGCAGAATCCGATAACTCTGCCGCATCTCCTCGATACGGATCAGGAAGCGGTCATACACATCCCCCACCGACCCGATTGGAATATCAAAGTCGAGTTCGTCGTACACGCTGTACGGTTCAGCCCGGCGCACATCATACGGAATGCCCGACGCGCGCAGCACCGGACCGGTGACGCTATACGAGACGGCGACTTCTTTCGGCAGAATGCCGACATTCACGGTGCGCGACAACAAGATCTCATTTTCTTTCAACAAACGCTCGAACTCATCGAAGAACGCCGGCAACCCCTGCATCAACTCCTTGAGTTGCGGAATGAATTCGGGCGGGAGGTCGCGCCACACGCCGCCGAAGCGGAAATAGTTGCACATCATCCGGGCGCCGCTCGCCATCTCGAACAGATCGAGGATCTTCTCCCGCTCCCGCATGCCGAACATCAGCGGCGTCTGCCAGGCGCCCATATCGTTGAGCAAGAAGCCCACTGCCGAGGCATGGTTCAGAATACGGGTCAGTTCGACCATCAGCACCCGAATGTACTCAGCGCGCTGCGGCACACTGATGCCGGCCAATTTCTCGACCGCCAGCGCCAGCGCGTGGTTGTTCGCCATCGAATTGAAATAATCGAGACGGTCGGTGTACGGCATCGACTGAATGTAGGTCGAAACCTCCGCCAGTTGCTCGTGATTGCGGTGCAGATAGCCGAAGACCGGCTTCAGATCGATGATCGTCTCACCATCGACGGTGACGATCATGCGAAAGACGCCGTGGGTTGACGGATGTTGCGGACCGATATTGATCTGGAGTTCCTGCGTTTGAAGCATCGCTCACATCACTCTTCACTATCGCCAAAATACTTATCACCCTGTTTGGGAAAATCTTTCCGCATCGGCCACCCCTCGAACTCATCCCACATATAAATGCGGGTCAGATTCGGATGACCGGGGAAGACCACGCCGAACAGGTCAAACGCCTCGCGCTCCTGAAGGTTTGCTCCGGGCCACTCATTGGTAAGCGATGGCACGACTGGCTGATCGCGCGGTACACGGGTTTTGACCACCAGTTCGGGACCGCCGTCGAGATGATAGAAATGGTAGACGATCTCGATCACACCATCAGCAAGGTAATCGACCGCAGTGATATTCGAGAGCAACTCATAGCCAAGGACGTCGCGCACGTAGCGCGCCACGTCGGGAAGGCGCTCAGGATACACCACGGCATCGTCGGTCGCCAGCAGATCGACCGGCGCGTGCTCCCCTCGCTTATGGCGCGCCGCTTTACCATCGCCAGCCGATGCTTCGCTCCCATTGCTCGTCTGCGTGCGGGGGCGTGTCGGCATCAGGGCGCCGGGCAGATCGTGAGCCAATCGCTCTTTGAGTTCAGCGCTGCTGATCTTTGGCATGGTCCACCTCAACAGCAGGGCGTTTCAGGTCATTATGCGCAATCTCCGGTGCAACGCCTTTCGCCTTCTGGGGCGATTCCAGTTCGACGGTTTCGTCCATGATCGGGAAATGGCGCACCAGTTCAGGATGTTCGATCAGCCCCGAGCGCATCTCTCCATGGGTTGGCGACGTATACGGACTAATGAGCGGCAACCCGCCGACCGGATCGACCAGTTTGCCATCGATCTCCAGCCCATGCTTCCCGAAGGTCGGCACCGGATATTCCTTCGCTTCACGTTTCCCATACCAGCGCACCCGGTTCAGGCGTTGCGCATCGATCTGCTTCTGCAACGTCATCAAGGCGTGGAGCAAGGCTTCGGGGCGCGGCGGGCAACCCGGAATATAGACATCAACCGGGATCAGGAGATCGATCCCGCGCAACACATTGTACCCATCGCGGAACGGCCCGCCAGAGGTGGCGCAGGCGCCCATCGAAATAACATAGCGTGGTTCGGGCATCTGATTGTAGAGGCGCACCACCTGCGGCGCCATTTTCTTCGTCACCGTCCCCGCGACGATCATCAGGTCCGCCTGGCGCGGCGATGCGCGAAACATCTCGGCGCCGAAGCGCGCCAGGTCGAAGCGCGCCAGACCGGTTGCCATCATCTCGATGGCACAGCACGCAAGGCCAAACGACAGGGGCCAGACTGACGAACGCCGCCCCCAGTTATAAAATCGCTGCATGGTCGTCAAAAAGACGCCCTGCTTTTCCGCTTCGAGCTGGATATCACGATCATCAGACATTGCTCATCTCCCTCTCACCTCTCACCTCTCACCTCTCACCTCTCACCTCTCGCCTCTCACCTCTCACCTCTCACCTCTCGCCTCACTCCCACAAAGGCGCAGAGTTCGCCTTCATTCCCTGCCTCGCCTCATCTACACCCACTCGAGTGCGCCCTTCTTCCATTCGTACACCAGACCGCCAACCAGGATAACCAAAAAGACCGCCATGGCAATCAGCGCAAACAGCCCAAGCTGCCCATATGCGACGGCCCAGGGATAAAGGAAGACCACCTCGATATCGAAAATCACAAACGCCAGTGCGTACAGATAATACTGAATCTTGAACTGCACCCGAATATCGCCAATCGCTTCCAGACCGCACTCATACGTGTCGAGCTTGATCGGCGTGGGGCGTTTGGGACCAAGGAAATACGCGGCCACCAGCGGGACGAGCGGGAAGATGACCGCACCGATAAAAAACACGCCAATAAACGCATAGTTCGCCAACATCGGACTGCGCTCCTTGCGGGGACTATCTCTCTCAGGCGCAATGACATTGCTGAGTATATCACAACCCTTCGTGAAATCGCAAACAAACTGGTAAAAAGATTACAACCAGGGGTTACAGATGAGGCGATGAAGAGCGCAGGCGGTGCGACGGGCAGGGGATGGTCCGTATCTCCCCGCCTTTGGGCCGTTGTGTGAGGCTGCACATCCTGAAGCGACGCCGTTACTCCAGATACATGATCTGGGTCGTTTCACCATGGGACGTATGGCTCTCAACCGGGAAGCCGCATTTCTGGATCAGGCGATGCACGCCTTCGTTATCCGCCAGGGAAATCCCGCGCAGGCGCTTGATGCCGCGCACCAGCGCCAGTTGGATGAGCAGGTCGAGCATGATCGTCCCCAACCCCTCGCGCTGATAGTCGTCGCGCAACACGATGGCGAACTCGGCGGTATCGGGGTCGTTCTTGTCAAGCACGAGGCGCACGACGCCAATCGCATGCTCCTGCCCGTTCTCACGCGCCAGGGCGATGAACGCAGCCTGTTTCCGTTCGTTGAAATCCGCGTAACGCCGCGCTTCGCGCCACAGGATGTCGTCCGGCAGATCGGGCAGGGCGGTGAAAAAGCGGAAACGCCGCGTCTCCGGCGAGAGGTGATGAAACAGATCGACCAGCAAGGAGGCATCGGTCGGGCGAATATGCCTGATCCGCACTTTGCGCCCTTTGCGGGTCGTGACATGCACAGAGCCATGACCTCGTACAAAGCGGTCGGATTCGGTTTGTGTCTTCATCGTTGCTCCTGACTTTATTTCCTCTGTGTTATGATACACCCAATCAGGGGCGAATGGGGTTGAATTTCCTTGACTGTATAACGCAATGCGTTACACAAAGGATGTTCGCTCCTATCCGAAAACCGGGGTCTTGCCAAGTGTGCAGCGCTGAAGGAAGGCATCGATGGTCAGGAACAAACCGATGACATCTGGAATTTCGATGTACCGCCTGGCTCTGGTAGGATTTGGGAGCGTCGGTCGCGGATTCGCCGAGATACTGTCGTTGCATCGTCAGCGTTTTGTTGATCGTTACGGCGTCGATGTACAGATCGTCGCCGCCTGCACCCGGCGCTGGTGTGTGTACGACCCGAACGGGATCGACGCTGCAACGCTGCTACGCGCTGCGGCATCGGACGCAATCGGTGAATTGCCGGGTGCGCGCGCCTGGAATACCGATCAGATGATCGCTCAGGTAGACGCCGATGTGCTGGTGGAAGCGTCGCCGACCGATATGATGACAGGCGAACCGGCGACGACGTACATCCGGGCAGCCATCGCGCGCGGAATGCACGTCATTACTGCCAACAAAGGACCGATCGCGCTTTACTTCGCTGAACTTCGTCGCCTCGCGGAAGAACGCGGCGTCACGCTCGGCTTCGAGGCCACCGTGATGTCGGGCACGCCGGCGTTGCGCCTGGGATGGAGCGATCTTGCCGGGTGCGACATCCAGGAAGTGCGCGGGATCGTGAATGGCACCACCAATTTCATTCTGACCAGAATGGAACGCGGGATGGATTACGCCAGCGCACTGGCGGAGGCGCAACGCCTGGGGTATGCCGAAACCGACCCAACCGGCGATGTGGAGGGACACGATGCCGCTGGCAAAGCCGCCATCCTGGCGAATGTCCTGATGGATGCGCGCCTGACCCCGGCGGATGTCGAGTGCGAAGGGATCACCGGCATCACCCGCGAGATGGTCGCGGCGGCGGCGGCGGCGGGTGAACGCTGGAAACTGATTGCGCGCGTCTGGCGCGATGGTCCGACAGTGCGGGCAGCGGTGCGTCCGCTGCGGTTAATGATCGCGCATCCGCTGTCCAGTGTCGATGGCGCAACCAATGCGCTGGCAATCACCACCGACCTGCTCGGCGATGTGACGATCATCGGTCCTGGCGCCGGCGGGGTCGCCACCGGCTTTGCGATTCTGTCCGACTTGCTGGCGTTGCATCGGGTTCGGAGAACTGAGAACCAAGAACCGAGAACTGAGAACTGAGAACCAAGAACCGAGAATCGAGAACTGAGAACTGAGAACCAAGCGCATCGCATGTCTCGGACGCTTGACTGTGCATCAGCATCAGCAGCCCCGACGGGGCTTGCACTTGCTCAGCGAGGGCTTCAGCCCGCAGCGCCCCGGCGTCTCGCCACGCACACCGGCAGGCGTGTCCTGGACGCTTGATTGCGCCTCGGCATCAGCAGCCCCAGCGGGGCTTGCACTTGCTCAGCGAGGGCTTCAGCCCGCAGCGCCCCGGCATCCCGCCGCGCGCATCGGCGGTATTGTACGAATGACCGCGCATTGGTATGAGAACTGTAAACCAGATGAACACGCTGTTCGGTCTCCGACATGGCAGGCGGCATATGATATGCGTGGCGCTTGTCTGCGCGTTTCTCGGTCTGACCGGCGGCGCAACGATTGCAGGGCGGCCGGTTGCGTCGCAGAGCGCATCGTTCTCTGTCTATCTGCCGCTGGTGACGATTCCAGCAACGCCACAGACGAATCTTCCCGCGCTTACTGCAACATACCTCGGCGACGCCGGCGCCGATGAGCTGAACGGCGCCGGCATTGCTCCTGATGGAAGCCTGATCGTCGCCGGCGCGTTGCCGGGCTATGCGCCGCCAGCCGCACCGGTAATCACGCTGCCGGGCGCCACCGACGGCGCCGTGGTTCGCCTGAGCGCCACCGGCAGCGGCGTGCTGTCGGTCCTGCGATTTGGCAGCGTCGTGCGCGACATGGACATCAATGATTCCGGTCATCTGATCGTCTGTGGCGATGCAGGCATGGTGCGCCTGAGCGCCGATGCCGCAACCGTGCTCTGGAGCGCGTCTCCCGGTAATGTCGCACGCTGCGCTGTCGGTGCGGATGGAACCGCAGCTGCGTTGACCGGCGCGACGGTTTCCGTATACGACGTACATGGCGCACCGGTCGCCTCGTGGTCGGTGGAAGGCGCAGTCGCCGATCTGGTCGTCGATTCGGCGCGCGAACAGGTGATCGTCGGCGGCTACACACAGGTCAGCAGCACCCTGCAACTGCCATGGGTGCGGGCATACGGCTACAATGGGATGCTGCGCTGGCGCAGCTACGATTTCACGGCAGCGCCTGGTTTTGGCGCTGACAGTCGCGTGGAGCGCCTGGCGCTCGGCGCGGATGGCAACCTGTACGTCGCCGGGTCGATCAATGGCGGCGTTGGCGCATCGGTCTTCTCGCGCGACCCGAAAGACCTGTCGATCCCTTTGGGGACGCGCCTGGTCAAATATGATCTCTACAGCGACTCAACCAATACCGGTAGCGTGAAGATCGCCTGGTTTGGACGTTTCAACCCGGCGGATGGTTCACTGAGCCTGGCGCAGGCATTGCTGACGCGACGCACAAGCGACAACAAGGGAAATTCGATCAGCATTCGCGCAATCGCTGCCAACGAGGGCGGACAGGTGTTCCTGGCGGGTGATGCAGCCTGCTGCATCAAGAACCGCGACCAGCAGCGAATTGCCGGGATCGCCGTGGGTCCATACGAGGGCGGCGAGGGGTATGTGGCGCTGATCAGCGCCAATTTCCAGCAGCGCCTGATCTGGACGCCCTACGCCGGTCCGATGCTGTCGGGCGGGAACAGCGCCGCGCGCGCACTTGCCGTGCGCAACGGGAAGGCGCTGGCTGTGGCGACCCTGAGCCTGGATCCGGCGAGGCCGCGCAGCCTGATCACGTTCAACGCACTGCAACCCGCTCCCGGCGGATCAACCGGATCGGAGGGGTATCTGCTCCTCTGGCGTGCGCCATAAGCAAGCACAACGGCAACCCTGCTAGACGACCATCCCAAGCGCCAGCAGGAGACCAAATGCCAGGTGCAGCCGGGCAGTACCTTTGAGCGCCGGGTTGAGCGTCCGCCCCTCACCGGTGAGCATGGTGCGCATCGGTGCAATCGCCAGCGGCGCAGAGAGCCACGCCAGCATCACCCAAGGCCCGGTCAGCCCGCTGAGCCAGAGGAGCAGCGGCGCCAGAAATGCGCCGATGACGAGCAGTGCATACTCGGCGCGCGCCGCCCGCGCACCGATGATCACCGCCAGGGTACGTTTGCCGGCTGCACGGTCGGTGGCGATATCGCGCAGGTTGTTGACCACGATAATCGCGGTGACCAGCATCGCCACCGGTATCGACGCCGCCCATGCCAGCAGCGGCACTGCGCCGACGTGCAGATACGCCGTCGCCGTTACGGCTACGATCCCGAAGAAGATAAAAGTGAAGAGATCGCCCAGCCCGTGGTAGCCGAGGGGCCACGGTCCGCCGGTGTAAAGCACGCCGGCGGCAATCGACAGGACGCCAATCACCAGGATGGGCCAGCCGCCGACGGCGATCAGATAGACGCCGATAAGCGCCGCTGCGCCAAACGTGACGATCATGCCGGTGCGCACAGTCTCTGGCGTCAGTAATCCCGCCTGGGTGACACGCACCGGACCCAGGCGTTCGGCGGTGTCGGCGCCTTTCCGAAAGTCGAAGTAATCGTTCGCCAGGTTTGTTCCGATCTGGATCAATAGCGCCCCGACGAGCGCGGCAAGAAATGGCAGCCAGCGAAAACCCCCGGCGGCAAACGCCGCTGCCGAACCGACGACCACCGGCGCGACAGCGGCAGGGAGCGTCTGCGGGCGCGCGGCGAGCAGCCACGCGCGCAAACGACCAGGATGGGATGGGGAGAGCGGGAGGTTCATTGGTATCCTCACGTATTCCTCTCTTATTATGATATCATGTTCAACGTATGGGTTAGGGGTTAGAGGTTAGGGGTTAGAGGTTAGAGGTTAGAGGTTAGGGGTTAGGGGTTAGAGGTTAGAGGTTAGAAACACCTGCCCACTCCCCCCTCCCCGCCTGCCTGCTGCCCACTTCCCACCTGCCACTCCCCCCTCCCCGCCTGCCCACCTGCCTTCCTGCAATCCTCTCGCCTCTTGCCTCTTCCCTCTTGCCTGGATATTCGACATTTTCGCTCATCTGTCCTATACTTGCGGTATATCTCTGGAAAAGGGGAGCGTCAATGCCGCTCGATCTGACCGAACTGAGCCGCCAGGCACGCGAAATGAGCAGCGCCCTGAACCGCGAAGCGCCGGATTATGTGCAGCGCTGTGCGCAGGCGCTCGAACATTATCTGCGAAGCGGTGAGCCTGCCGAACCGCGCGAGTCGTCCGCCCACGCGATGTGGGCGCAGGCGGTAGACCTGAGCCGCGACGGGTGCTTCTGGCTGCTGGCACGCCCGGTCGAGCCGCTCAATACGGTGCGCGACGCTCCGCCGCGACCGCCGGATTATGCGGTGATTGCGACGGATGGGTCGCACATCGACATCGACCGACACGGCGCGGCGCTCTGTTATGTGCTCAACATTGGGCGCGTCTACCTGCGGTATGGCGCGAGTCCGGCGGCGAAACTGGCGGCGCGCCCGACGCTCTGCTTCCGTGAAGAGGACCTCTATCTGACCGACGGCATGCGGCGTATTCCCATCGAGGGCAACTATCTCAGCGCGCGGCGCGACGTCGCCGAAGGAACTGAACTGGTCTCCCTGGCAGAGGAGTTTCTCACCGCCAATGACATCCCGGCGCTGGCGCTCCAGGACGGCACGCTCGTGCGCTGGACGCTTGCAGGCGCAGAGAAAGCGGTGCTGGAGCATTTTCTGCGCCCCTACCTGACCTGCCTCGACGAGATGCGCGCACGCAAGATTCCGGTCGCCTCCTACATCAGCCGTCCGCGGTCGCCTGAAGTGGCCGGGATGATCCGCCTGATGCTCTGCCCTGATGTGAACCTGGAACAGCAGCGCGGCGCAAAGTGCAACGCCTGTAGCGATGCCGCTGCCGGGCGCACGCCATCGTGCTTTGTCTGCCACGGGTTGAGCGATGCCAACATTCTGGCGGATATGCTGGACGAAGGGCAACGTGGACCACTGTTCGCCTCGATGTCGCGGGTCAATGTCGAATCCTACGGCACGCACCTGATTCACTTCTTCTACATGCGCGTCGGGCGAGAAATCGCGCGGGTCGAAATGCCGTGCTGGGTCGCCGAAGATGCTGAACTCCTCGACCGGGTGCATGCGCTGGTGTACGATCAGTGCCTCAAGGGGCAGGGATACCCGGTGGCGCTGGCGCGCGCTCACGAGCAGGCGGTCATTCGCGCCGCCGACCGCCGCGCCTTCGAGCGGATCGTCGAACGAAGCCTGATCCGGGCAGACCTTCCTGCAACCTCGTCGCGCAAGGCGGCGTCGAAAGAGCAGCAGGCTGTGTGATGCCGGCACTATTCCTCGAAGAGGTGCTCTAATGACACACAGGGTCTCTGCTCCCACGGCAGTTGCTCCGGTTGCCAATGTCAACCCCCTGTTCCCGCTTGCGCTGTCGCTCCTGTCTGGCGCACTGATCGGCGCCTCGATGCCGACGATCCTGGATTGGGGACTGCTCGGCTGGATAGGCGTAGCGCCGCTCCTGGTCGCGCTCCATACCCAACCGCTCCCGCGCCACTTTGTGATAGCGCTTCCCTTTGGCATCATCTGGTCCGCCATAGCGCACCTCTGGTACCCGGCGATATTCGGTCCGGTGTTGGGCATCGTCCTGATCATCGCGGTCGGATGCTTCTATGCCGGACTGATTCAGGCAGGAACGGCGCTCCAGGAACAATTGCCGGAGTCGCTCAAGGCGCTGGGGGCGCCGGTGGTCTGGACGGCGCTGGAGTTCCTGCGATTCATTGCGCCCGTAACCGGTGACTGGTGGATTGAACTGCTGGCGAAGAGCCAGTGGCGCTTTCTGCCAGCCCTGCAAGTTCTCACCGTCACCGGCTTTCCCGGTCTCAGTTTCCTGGTCATGCTGGTGAACAGCGCCATCGCGTTGCTGATTGTCGCCGCCTGGAAACGGCGCCAGGCGCATATGCCCGCAGTTGCGGCGCTTGCAGCAGTGGCGGCGATCATCATCTGGGGAGCGCTGATTATCCCGCCTGCGCCGGATAACCGCACTTCGGCAAGCTCAGCGCACCACTTTCGGATCGCAGCGACGGTCGATCTGGCGAACCAGGACCGTGCGATTCAGGCGCTCAGCCGTCTGCCCGTCGAGCAGGAAGGGTACTACGCCGATACGCCGGAGATGTCGCAGGCGATCTTCGATGTGAATGCCGCACTGACGCGCAGCGTCGCCGGGTTGCGCCCCGCCTTCGTCGTCTGGCCCGAAAATGAGTTCGCCGATGCCGACGATCCCGCCTTCGCCGCGCAGGTCGGCAATCTGGCACGCGAAATGAACGCCTACCTGGTCGTCGATATGGTCTGGCGCACCGCAGACGGCATGTACGACGCCGCGGTGATGTTCGGACCGGACGGCGCGGAGGCAGGACGGCGCGCCAAGATCAATGTGACGGGTGAGGAGCAGGAGTTCGGATTTGTGCCGGGGCCACGCGACTTTCCGGTATTCGAGACGCCCTACGGCAGAGTCGGATTGGGCGTCTGCTGGGACCGCCATCTCCCCTGGATTACACGCGAACTGGCGCGCGCCGGAGCGCAGATCGTGCTCATGCCGGTGGACGACGACTTCTCCGGTAACCGCTGGTTTCCGCCGTTGCACGCTTCCGATACGGTCTTCCGGGCGGTGGAGAACCGCGTCGCCTTTGGTCTGGGCGCCACCAGCGGCGTTGCGATGGTGATCGATCCGTATGGACGGATCACCGCCGAGAGCGGCATCAACCGGCGCGGCGTGGTAACGGGTGAGACGTTCGTGGTTTCCGAACGAACGCTCTCCACCCGCTTTGGCGACTGGTTCGGCTGGCTTACCGTACTGGCGCTGGGGGGCGGGTTTATGGCGCATCGCTGGTATGGCAGGCGCTGAAACAAGCGACTGTCGTTCTGCGGGTTTTTTATGGGGCGATCAACCAAAACCTGGACAATCAAGGATGTGGCGTGGCAGACGGTGGCTTCGACAGGATCAGCCACCGTCCGCTCCCTGCCGTCTGGATGAGAGCCTGTTCAGAAAAAATCATCGGATGGGTGGGCGAAGGCAATGCCTTCGCCCACCCATCCGCACATCGCGTGGCGATGTTTCGGACAGGCTCTTACCTGTTTCGGAAGATCGTCCAGATGCCGCCCAAAATGATCACAATCCCTATTCCGCCAGCGATAAGCCCCACAACCGGCGCGATCGACATTGTCGCTCGCTGGTAAGCGATATACTGGTTGCGCGTGCCGCCAAAGATGAATTCCGCTTCGATCGCGCGCCCTTCGCCGCTATCGACGACCCGACCGACTGCCGTGACCGAATTGCCTGCCTCGAAACCACGATACCGCTTCGTTCCTTCGCGGCTGAACCCATTCCACTCCAGACGACTCGACTCCTGCCATTGCACCGGCGGTTCCTCAAGCCGGTACGCATCATTCGCTATCTGCACAACGCCATCGGCGACCCGAATGAGCAAAGGCGGCGTCCAGCGCTCATCTTCTTTCCACACCTCCCGATTATCGGTGGTGTCGATGCCGCGATACTCTTCGCGGATATACGCAACGAAATTGCGCACATTCACCGGATTGCGCGAATCGATCACACCTTCGATGAGCACTTCCGCGCCACCGGCGCTGCGTTCGACATCGTGCGCTGTTGCAACCGGAAGGCGCGTAGCGCGTTCCACCGCTGCTTGTGCGGCGCGCGCACTGAAGATGCCAATGCTGACGCCGCCGATGAGGAAAACGATCCCGACCAGGACGAGGATGAAAGAGCTCATATGTCGTGAACAACCCTGCATACCAGAACTTCCCACACGCAATTATTGACATCTTGCACCGAATTGAACAGGAATGCACGCCGACGGCAACACATCGCCGGTGAAACCTTCCATCAGCAAGAACGATGTCAAAGGGCAAGATTCGCAGTCCGGTAAGAAGGCGACGGTCACTTGGAACAAATCGCGGTGACCGGAATATGCCCACCGAAGACCGGCTCGAGATACGCTGCCGTATCGACCGGCTCATCGCCGGGAACCTCTGGTTCCTGATCGAGGAGCGCCAGCAGCGCCACTCGCGCGCCGCGTCGCTCCAGTTCTGTGGCGGTCGCATACGCCAGAATGACCCGCAACGACCAGCCGCCGATCAGGAACGGACCGTCGGAATGGACGCTGAGCATAGCAGCGGCGTAATAGGCCGCCATTGCTTCGACGCTCGTGTGCAGCCGTAGAAAGGTGCACGCCTCATCAGTCATCCGATCACGGCGCCGAACCGCTTCTACGGGCGGTCGCGTATCCTCGAGCGACTGTTCGATCTCTGGCGTGATGGGATTCAGCATGCGATCGTGCTTGGGCCACGCTACTCCGGGAAAACATCGCTGCTCTACTACCTGCAACGCCTGCCAACCGCTGCACCCGACAGGTTGCGTTCCGACCAGATCACCGGCTGGAACAGTCGAGCGCGCCTGATTCGATGGGTATACGTCGATTTCCGCAATCCAAACATGGGGAACACTGCATATCTGCTGCGCTACCTGTTACAGCGCATGGGAATACCCGGACCCCAAAATGTTACTCTCGACGCATTCATTGGGCTGGTTAGCAATCAATTGCGCTCACGCGTGGTTATTCTGTTCGATGAGGCTGGTATTGCAAGAGAGCGGTATCACGAACTGGGGCGTTCGTTCTGGGATGGCCTGATCTCGCTGGCGCAAACGGGAACGCATCAACGCCTGGGATACGTCTTGACCGCCGAGGCATCTGATGAGTCACCAGTATTCGACATCCGGTTCTTTGGCATCAACGGTCATCTGACATACCTGGGTCCGTTCGAGGTCGATGAGGCGCGCCAGTTGATTGCATCATCCCCAATACCATTCCCTGAAGAGGATGTCGAGTGGATCCTGGAAACCAGCAACTTGTGGCCGCTGCCCCTCCAGATTCTCTGCCACGAACGGCTCAGTTCATTGCAATCGGGTGAGCGGGGAACGGAGTGGCGCAGGCGCGCCTGCCAGCATGTGGCGCTGTATCACGCCTGTTTCTCAACGGTATGAGAGCCATTACCCCGCCAGCGTCGCACCGCAGTGCGGGCAGTGGCGCGCGCGCGGTGAAATGTCGCGCTGACAGCGTCCGCAGACATAGCGCACCGGCTCACGCGGCGCCACGACAACCCCCGGCATCGAGACGACCGGTGCGCTTTTTGATCGTTCGTCCCACACCGGTCGATCCGGCAGAGACGGCGAGGATCGCACCGGCAAGCCTAAAGCCGCTGTGATCTGAAGGGCAAGCGCATCGATCGATGGCAACTCATCGCGGGTCAGGCGCAGCACCGGTACGCCGGCGCCGATCAGCGCGGCATCGATGAATGCGGTGCGCCGAACTGCGCCGGGTTGCGCCAGGAGCACCGCCAGGCGTGGCGCGGCTGTCTGTGTATCACAGAGAACGAAATCGAGCACACTGTCGCGGATGCGCTCCTGATAGCGCTCCGGCTGTGCAGTGTGCGGTTCGACGCACAGAATGTCGGTCAGACGCACGTGAGGCAGCACGGCAAGATCATCAGGCGCGGCAGCATTGAGCGCTGCAAAGAGCACTCGATGGTCGCCCTCCAGAAGATGCGCAGTGCGGGCATACGGCAGGCGCGACAGAAACTCCGGTTCGCGCGGCGCATTGCGTGTCGCGGATGGTGCGCGAGGGAACAGCGATCCGCCTGCAACCGCCGTGCGCCTGCGCGGACGCATTACCGCCAGCGCTATAATGAACCCGGCAACCACCAACAGCGCCATAATCATAGTCATCATCGCAATGAGCGACTCCATAGCATCATTCATACTTTCCCCAATAGACCACGAGTCCTCAAATCTAACCCCTAACCCCAATAACGTTCACAGCCCGGCGCGTCTGCATGTCGCTCCCCGCCTGTCAGCGAACTGTCATCCGCGTGGTATACTACAGAGCGCATTTCTCTGAAGCGTGTGACAACCAGAACCGATGGCGCAGCCTGCCGCATTGCTCATAACGCTCGACCATGGCAGTGGAGACGCGGCTGATCCTGTCGAAGCCAAAGCCAAAAGCACAACGGTTGATGGATGGTTTCGGCAGGGTGAGCACAATTCTAAAGTGCAGGTATGCGCCCTATGCAATCTGACTGGAGCAGAACGTGGATATGAGCCGCATAACCGGCGCGCCGGTGATGGAGTTTCACATCGCCCGCAGTGCGCGCGACCGCTACCACTTCGATGAGTCGTTGTTCCAGTTCAGCGGCAACGTGATCTTTGCCAATTTTCACGCCGCGCGCGTCTTCGCCCAGAAGATGAACCAGAAGCGCGATCTGGCGCGTTTCCCGGAGCAGGCCGTGCGCGCCGGGCAGATCAGCGCCATGGGGCTGCTCGACGAAATCCTGCACTATGTCGCCGCTACATACCGCCAGCGCACCCGCGAACGCATGCTCGCCGATGCCCTCGCCTGGCTTAACGAGCGCCTGGGAGCGGAACAGGTCGAGACGGCGCTGCGCGCCTTCTGCGACGCTTTCCCGCCGCTTGCCGTCTATCGCCATGAACAGACCATCGACGCCTATCTGGCGGGCGAAACAGGCGGCATGCCCCATCGCGAAACGGCGCTCGAAGAGATGCTGATGCTCTGGCTCGAGAATGCCAATCCGGCCTTCAATCCGTTTCTCGAATTGTTTGACGATGCGCACCTCGAGCACGACACCGCCTATCTCAAGATGATCGAGGAACTCGACCGCTTCTTCGCCACCCAACCGCCGCCGGCCGCCGTTCTGCCAGGCGTCACTAATCGCACCCTGATTGAACTGCTGCGTGCGCCGGCGCTGGCGTCGCCGCACTCCCTCGAAGGGCAACTCAACTACATCCTTGAACACTGGGCCGGGTTCCTCGACCGCTCCTTCCTCTATCGTCTGCTCAGCAGCCTGGACGTGATCAAGGAGGAGGAGCGGGCACGCTTCGGCGTCGGCGGCGGCGATCTGACCGGCGCCCATGTGCCGGTCGCCGATTATCGCTACCTGGAGGCGGAACCGGAACGCTACACGCCAGACCGCGAATGGATGCCGCGTCTGGTGCTCCTCGCCAAGAACACCTTTGTCTGGCTCGATCAACTCAGCAAATGGTACGGTCGCCCGATCAAGACGCTCGATCAGGTGCCGGACGAGGAACTCGACACCATGGCGCGCCGCGGGTTCACCGGACTGTGGCTGATCGGTCTGTGGGAACGCAGCCAGGCCTCGAAACGCATCAAGCAGATCATGGGCAACCCCGATGCGGTTGCATCGGCGTACTCGCTCTACGACTATCAGATCGCCGCAGCGCTCGGCGGTCAACCGGCGCTCGACAACCTGCGCGCCCGCGCATGGCAGCGCGGCATCCGCCTCTCCGCCGATATGGTGCCAAATCACGTCGGTATCGATGGACGCTGGGTGATTGAACATCCCGACTGGTTTATTCAACTCCCGTATCCGCCCTTTCCAACCTATACCTTCAACGGTCCCGACCTCTCAAACGATGAACGGGTGGGCATTTTCATCGAAGACCATTACTACGACCGCACCGATGCAGCGGTCGTCTTCAAGCGTCTTGACCGCTGGACCGGCGAGGCGCGTTACATTTACCACGGCAATGATGGCACCAGCATGCCGTGGAACGACACTGCCCAACTTAACTATCTCAAGCCCGAGGTGCGTGAGGCGGTGATCCAGACGATCCTGCACGTGGCGCGGCACTTCCCGATTATTCGTTTCGATGCAGCCATGACCCTGGCAAAACGCCACTACCATCGCCTCTGGTTCCCCGAACCAGGGACAGGCGGCGATATTCCGTCACGCGCTGGCTTCGGCATGACGCGCGCGCAGTTCGATGCCGCTATGCCGGAAGAGTTCTGGCGCGAGGTTGTCGATCGCTGCGCCGTCGAAGCGCCCGATACGCTCCTCCTGGCGGAAGCGTTCTGGCTGATGGAAGGGTACTTCGTGCGCACCCTGGGCATGCACCGCGTCTACAACAGCGCCTTCATGGTCTGCCTGCGCGATGAGGAAAACGCCAAGTATCGTCAGATTATGAAAAATGTGCTCGAGTTCGACCCGGAGGTGCTGCGGCGCTTCGTCAACTTTATGAACAACCCCGACGAGCGCACAGCGGTCGATCAGTTCGGCAAAGACGATAAGTACTTCGGTGTCTGCACGATGCTGGTCACGATGCCAGGGTTGCCGATGTTCGGCCATGGGCAGATCGAGGGGTTCGCCGAGAAGTATGGCATGGAGTATTACCGCGCCTACTGGGACGAAACACCCGACGAGTGGCTGATTGCCCGACATGAGCGCGAGATCTTTCCGTTGCTCCACCGGCGATACTTGTTTGCGGGCACCGATAGCTTCCTGCTCTACGATTTCTATATGCCCGATGGTCACGTGAATGAAGACGTGTTCGCCTACTCGAACCGCCACGGCGATGAGCGGTCGCTGGTGATCTACCACAACCGCTACAGTCGCACGAGTGGCTGGGTGCGCCTCTCGGCGGCATTCATGGCGCGCACCGGCAAAGGCGATGAGCGCGCCCTCGTGCAGCGCACCCTCGCCGAAGGTCTGGCGCTCCGCGCCGGCGATAACAACTACACGATCTTCCGCGACCATCGCAGCGGCCTGGAGTACATCCGCCACAGTCGCGATCTGGCGGAACGCGGATTGTACGTGGAACTCGGTCCCTACGATTGCCACGTGTTCATCGACTTCCGCGAGGTCACCGAGCGTCCCGATGGACGCTACGGACAGATCACCGCCTACCTTGGCGGGCGCGGGGTGCCGAGCATCGACATTGCGCTGCGCGAGATGTTCCTCCAGCCGGTGCTGACCCCCTTCCGCGATCTGGTCAGCGCCGCTATGCTGCGTGAACTGGCGGCATGGGCGGATCAACGCGCTGCACAGAGCGGCGCTCTGCCAGGACCCGATGGCAAAGAGGAAACGATCGACACGATGCTCGAAGGACCCGATGCAGCAGACGAGCCGACGCCGGAGGAACTGGAGGCGCTTGCTCGACGACACGCGAATGTCGAGCATGTGACTCCATCTACCGCTGCGCACCCTGTTGCCGCAGCGGATGAACTCCCGGCAATTGAACAGTTCGAGCAACGGCTGCGCATCTTTCTGACCGAGTTTGCCACGTTCAGCGGCGGAACCGCCAATACCGACCGCATCGTCGCCGATGTTCGCCGTCGTCTCGAAGCCGTCATCGACCTGCTGGTGTGCGCCGATGCCCGCTACGCGCAACAGATCGGCGCGCCACTGGCGGAAGATGCCTCCCGCTGGGGAACCGCCGTCGCCTGGGCAATCCTCCATCGCCTGGGGCTGCTGTTCGCCGATGACGATGTGGCCGGTCAAAGCCGCAGCCTGATCGACGAATACCTGCTCGGACGCGCGCTGCAAACGGCGCTGGCAGAGTTCGGTTACAGCGACGACGTAGCCGCCGATGCAGTGCTGTTGGTCAAAGCGTTGACCGCCTATCAAGACTGGTATAAGGAAGCTGCCGAAGACGGACGCGCGCTGGCAGCAGTGTTGATGGCGGACGGCGACGTGCAGTCGTTCACGCGAGTCAATCGCTTCCAGGGGGTCTTGTGGTTCAACAAAGAGCGTTTCGAGCGCCTGCTGCGCTGGCTGGAACTGATCGCCGCCGTTACCCTTAAGGCGGAAACGCTCCCCGATGCCGACGCGATCCGCGCCTCCTGCGCCCGCCTGGTCGAATCGCTGACCGAAGCCGCCGAACAGAGCGGCTATCGCGTCGAACAGTTGCTGGCAGCGCCGCAGAGTGAAGAGACCCTGACAGATACAGGAGCAGTGTAATGTATGCAATCCGTGTTCACGAATACGGCGGACCAGAGGTGATGCGCCTGGACGACATCCCTGTGCCGGAACCCGGACCGGGTGAGGCGAGGGTGAAGATCGCAGCGGCAGGAGTGAACTTTATCGACATCTATCAGCGCAGCGGGCAATACAAAGGCGCCTTGCCGATGACCCTCGGCATGGAAGCCGCCGGGATCGTGGATGCCGTCGGTCCCGATGTCAGCGATGTGCGCGTTGGCGACCGTGTCGTGTATGCAATGAGACAGGGCGCGTATGCTGAGCATGCTATCGTTCCGGCGGCGATGCTGGCGCCGGTTCCCGAAGGGATCGACCTGCAATACGCGGCTGCGGTGATGCTCCAGGGGATGACGGCGCATTACCTGGCATACAGCACCTACCCGCTGCGTCAGGGCGATGTGGCGCTGATCCACGCCGCAGCCGGCGGCGTTGGCCTGCTGCTGGTGCAGATCGCAAAGCGCTGCGGCGCGCGAGTGATCGGCACTGTGTCAACAGAAGAGAAGGCGGCGCTGGCGCGTGCCGCCGGCGCCGATGAGATCATTCTCTATACTCAGGAAGACTTCAGCACGGCAGTGCGTCGCCTGACCGACGGCGCCGGCGTTCACGTCGTGTACGACTCGGTTGGCAAAACAACCTTCGAGGGCAGTCTGAACTGTCTGCGGCCACGCGGCTATATGGTGCTGTTCGGTCAATCGAGCGGCGCCGTGCCGCCGTTCGATCCGCAGGTGCTGAATGCGAAAGGGTCGCTCTTCCTGACACGCCCATCGCTTGGGCATTATCTGTTGACGCGCGACGAATTGCTCTGGCGCGCCAGCGATCTCTTCACCTGGATGGCAGCAGGCGAACTGAAGGTGCGTATCGACGCGACCTACCCGCTGGAGCGGGCAGCGGAGGCGCATCGCGCCCTGGCGAGCCGCGCCACGAGCGGAAAGTTGCTGCTGCTGCCCTGATAAGGTGACGGTCACGTGAGATGCAAGGGCCCGCACGCGCCGCCAACGCCCGCCCCCCTGCCACCCCCCGCGATACCGTCCGCAGGCGTGACCGTCACCTGCGCCAGGCGACCTGCACGCCGCCAACGCCCGCACCCCTGCCACCCCCCGCGACCGCATGCGTCGCGCTCACGCAGACGCCCTTCGTTTCCCCCAAACCGCGACGTCAGGCGGCTCGTTTCACCTGTGCGGCTCCTCCCTGCCTTCTTCCGCCCGATCCAGCGTCGTATCCTGAAACGACGCAGGGTCCTCGAGCGGTTCGAGGTGGGTAAACACCGTTGTATTCGGCAGCGCCCTGCGCACATCGCGCTCGACACGCTCGAGCAGCGTATGCCCACGGCGGACGCTCCACGTTCCTGGCACCAGCACATGGAATGACACAAAACGCCGCGCCCCCGACTGCCGCGTGCGCAGGGCGTGAAACACGATTCCCTCATCACGGAATGGCGCCAGCGTCGCATCGAGCACGTTGCGTTCCGCCGTCGGCAGCGCCGTATCCATCAACCCCGCCACAGAACGGCGCAACAACTGCACTCCCGACCAGACAATATGCCCGGCGACTATCAGCGCGATCAGCGGGTCAAGGACATACCACCCCGTCAGACTGACCAGCGCCACACCCGCGATCACGCCAGCAGACGTGTAGACGTCGGTCATCAGGTGATGCGCATCGGCTTCGAGCGTGATCGACTCGTAGCGTCGACCGGCGCGCAACAGAATCTGAGCCACCACCAGGTTCACCAGCGACGCGATGATCGCAATCGTCAGACCCAGACCCGCTTGCTCAATCGGTTGCGGGTGCAGAATGCGCTGCACCGCCGCAAACGCAATACTCACGGCGGCAATGAGAATCAGCGCCCCTTCGACGCCGCTGGAAAAGTATTCCGCTTTCTCATGACCGTAGGTATGATCCTCATCGGGCGGTTGTACCGCAATCGTCAACGCAACCAGTGCAATGACCGCTGCTACCAGGTTGACCAGCGACTCCAGCGCATCCGATAACAAACCGACCGAGCCAGTCACCAGATAGGCGCCCGCTTTCAGCGCAATCGTGATAATTGCTGCCGCAATCGAGAGCCAGGCGAAACGAGTCAGTGAAGAACGTCCATTCATTGCGTCCGCCTTCCATTGCCAGAAACACCACCTGCCCTGCGCGGGCGCAAGACACAAAGCGTGTCGGAAAACTCGCCTTAGAGCCTGTCCAGAAAAGATTCTTGGGTAGGCGAAGGCAATGCCTTCGCCTACCCGGCCGCACTTCGGTCAGCGATTTTTCGGATAGGCTCTTATGTGGAGCGGCTGGCGTTGGCTTCGACAGGCTCAGCCAACGTCCGCCGCAAGACGGTCAACACGGGCAATGGGCAACACCTGGTTGATCGCTCTACAAACGCACTGGTGCATACCAGACACACTGCTCCTGCGCAACCCTTGCGAGTCGTGGTACACTGAAATTATGATTACAATGCCATCAGAAACGATTGCGGCAATCCACGATACACCGCATCGGCTGGTATTCGAGTTCGCCGGCGCCGGCAGCCTGGCACTTTACTGGTTGCACTCCGTTCCCGGATCATCGCGCACCGTGCTCGAAGCGACCGACCGGTATGCAGGCGCATCACTCGCCGACCTGATCGGCAGAATGCCGGAAAAGTTCGTATCTGCCGATACAGCGCGCATGATGGCCGAGTTTGCCTACCGACGCGCCATGCGCCTGACCGATGGCAGCACACCTTGCCTCGGCGTCGCCTGTACCGCTACGATCGCCACCGACCGCGCCAAACGTGGATCGCACGCTTGTTCCATTGCTGTATACGATGGCGCGACACTGCGCTCCTTCGACCTTACGCTCACCAAAGGCGCACGCGACCGCGCCGGCGAGGAACGCCTCATCAGCCTGCTGATTATACGCGCAATCGCCGACGCTTGTAGCGTCACAGCGCCCGATCTTGCGCTGGAACCCTCCGAAACGCTGAACGCGCATGAGGAGCCACACCCCGATCCGCTGACGCTCCTCTTGCGGGGAGATATTGAGCGCGTTTTTGTCAGCATGGACGGGCGCGTTCATCTCGAAAGCGCGCCACCGGTTGCACTGTTATCCGGCTCATTCAACCCGCTCCACGCCGGACACGAACAACTGGCGCAGGCGGCGGCAACCCTGCTTGGCGCGCCGGTTGCATTTGAGCTTCCTGTCCTGAACGCCGATAAGCCGCCTCTGGGATATGCTGAACTGGAACGTCGTCTCGATCAGTTTCGTCGGCGCTACCCTGTAGTGCTGAGCCGCGCGCCGCTCTTCGTGCAAAAAGCGCGCCTGTTTCCAGGTTGCACCTTTGTAATCGGCTACGATACCGCCATTCGGATTATCGACCCACGCTACTACGATGGTGAAGCCGGACGCGACGCCGCCTTCGCCTTAATCGCCGCACAGGGATGCTCATTCCTGGTTGCCGGGCGCGTGAAAAACGGCGTCTTCCGCACCCTGGCGGACATCGATCTCCCCTCTCTGCTGCGTCCGCTCTTCCGTGAACTGCCAGAGCGCCTGTTCCGTGTCGATCTCTCCTCAACCGCCATTCGCAACGCCTACAGTGCGTAAGCGGCTACATATCCACCTGCCGCGGCATAATCGGCAGTTCATCGACGCGCACCGTCGGCGGAAGCGTGCAGGTCCACAGAATAACCTCCGCCACGTCCGTCGCCGTCATCAGTCGGCGGCGGAGTTCTTCAGGCGGGTTGAGCGGCTCGAGTTCAGTGTTGATCAGACCGGGGAAAATGGTCGTCACAAACACATTGTACGGGCGCAATTCTGCGCCAAGCGCCTGGCTGAGACCGTCGAGCGCAAACTTGGCGGCACAGAACGGCGCAATATTAGCGATACCGATTTTGCCCACACGCGACGCAATGTTGATGATTGTGCCGGAACGTTGCCGCTTCATATGGGGAATAACCGCGCGCGCTGCATAGAAGGCGCCATGCAGGTTGGTTTCGATGACCAGGCGAAAATCATCGTTGCTGAACTGCTCGAGCGGCGCAATCTTGTGCGTGACCCCCGCCGAGTTCACCAGAACATCGATCCGTCCAAACAGGTTCAATGTACTCTCGACCAACCGATCAACGTGTTCTGAGTCGGTCACATCGGTCGGAATGGCGACCGCTCTGCCTCCTTCTCCGGCAATTTCCGACACGAGCGTTTCAAGCCGCTCCCGACGCCGCGCTGCAGCAACGACCGTCGCCCCCTCACGCGCCAATCGCCGGGATGTTTCATAGCCCACGCCGCTCGACGCCCCGATCACAATGGCTACTCGCCCTTGAAGCCGCATACATCTCTCCCGCATTGGTGCACAATTTCACTGAAAGGATTATACCTGTCGCCGCGAAAAGCGGCAAATCCGTTTGAGAACAGTCCAACTGTGCTACAATAGCGCTGCACCCTGAAGCGTCTGGTGGACGAGAAGGAGAACAGCCATGGCGAAAAAGACGATCCGCGACATCGACTGGAGCGGCAAACGCGCCCTTGTTCGAGTTGATTTCAACGTGCCGCTAGAGAATGGACAGATCACCGATGATACCCGCATTCGCGCAGCTCTTCCAACAATCCGCTATCTGCTGGAACATGGCGCGGCAGTCATTCTGATGTCGCACCTGGGGCGACCAAAGAACAAGGTCGTTGAAAGCATGCGTCTGGCGCCGGTCGTGGCGCGTCTGGCAGAGCTGCTCCCTGAAGCGAAGGCGGTCAAAGGCGCCCAGGTTACCACCGGTCCGGCGGCTGAGGCAGCGGCGCAGGACCTCAAGCCGGGCGAAGTGCTGGTGCTCGAAAACACCCGCTTCGATGCACGTGAAGAAGCCAACGACGAGAGCATGGCGCGCGAACTGGCAAAACTCGGCGATGTCTACGTCAATGATGCATTCGGGTCGGCGCACCGCGCGCATGCTTCGACGGAAGGCGTGGCGCGCTTCCTCCCTGCTGTTGCCGGCTTTCTGATGGAAGCCGAACTGGCCGCCCTTCAGGGTGCGCTGGAAAATCCGGCGCGTCCGTTCGTCACGATCATCGGCGGCGCCAAGATCAGCGACAAGATCGGCGTGATCGAAAACCTGCTCGGCAAAGTCGATGCGCTGCTCATCGGCGGCGGCATGGCCAATACCTTCCTGCTTGCCCAGGGATACGACATGGGCGACTCACTGGTCGAACCGGATTCCGTTCCGACGGCAAAAGATTTGCTGGAGAAAGCGGCGAGCCGTGGTGTGCGCTTCATGCTGCCGACCGACGTCGTGATCGCCGATGCCTTCAGCGCCGATGCCAACCGTCGAGTTGTACCGGTTGGCGAAATCCCACCCGGCTGGCGCGCGCTGGACATCGGACCCGAAACGATCCGCGCATACAGTGAGGTGATCAGCGGTGCGCAAACTGTGATCTGGAATGGACCGATGGGGGTATTCGAACTGGCGCCATTTGCCGAAGGAACCCGCGCCATTGCGCAGGCGATGGCGAACTGTTCGGGAATGACGATCATCGGCGGCGGCGATTCGGTTGCGGCAGTGGAGCAGATGGGGCTTGCCGACAAGATCCGCCATATCTCGACCGGCGGCGGCGCCTCGCTCGAACTGCTGGAAGGGCGCGTACTTCCTGGCGTCGCAGCACTGAACGACGCATAACGTTCAGAGAGCACAGCGGAGAAAGGGCGCAGCCCCTCTCCGCTGCAACCGTTTCACGCCAGCCCTTCATTTTCGAGCCAGGCGTTCACAGCCGCATCATCGGCGGCAGGATTCCCGCCTGGAATATAGCGAAATCGGTCGCCGTAGCTTTCCATGATAAGCGCGCTGAGTTCCTGGTTCGCCTGGCTTTGATCGCCTTCGGTGATGGATACAACATTCCCGGTCTGCAGATCGAGAAATGAACTGATTGCCGGGTCTGTAAGCGCCAAAGCGATACGAATTTGCTCTCGATTATATGTCGCTGCCACGCTCTATCCTCCCTTGCAGCGCCGCCTCGTCTGCGGCATTTCTCGTATTATCCGTCAGCACGCAGTGTGCAATGACCGACGAACGATGCTGCTCATGGTATACGATAGA
Source organism: uncultured Roseiflexus sp. (assembly GCA_937935075.1). Taxonomy (GTDB): domain Bacteria; phylum Chloroflexota; class Chloroflexia; order Chloroflexales; family Roseiflexaceae; genus Roseiflexus. The sequence continues at coordinate 39,627 of CALGYB010000115.1, forward strand.
GGTTCGTAATGCAAACGCAGACACCACTCACGAGGTGCAGGCATGATGTGACCGGCGCTATCGCGCCCCTCCCGAAGCGGGGCTGGCGCCTGGCATCCAACCCGCCGGGGCGAGGGCGCTTCAGCGCCCTTCGTTCGCTCAGCCCGGCGCTTCAGCGCCGGGCGACACAGCGGGCGGGCGCCCGGCATCCAACCCGCCGGAGCGAGGGCGCTTCAGCGCCGGGCGGCGCAGCGGGCGGGCGCGCCTGGCATCCAACCCGCCGGAGCGAGGACGCTTCAGCGCCCTTCGTTCGCTCAGCCCGGCGCTTCAGCGCCGGGCGACACAGCGGACGGGCGCCCGGCATCCAACCCGCCGGAGCGAGGGCGCTTCAGCGCCCTTCGTTCGCTCAGCCCGGCGCTTCAGCGTCGGGCGACACAGCGGACGGGCGCCCGGCATCCAACCCGCCGGGGCGAGGACGCTTCAGCGCCGGGCGGCGCAGCGGGCGGGCGCCTGGCATCCAAGCGGGCGGGCGCTCGGCATCCAACCCACCGGAGCGAGGGCGCTTCAGCGCCGGGCGACACAGCGGGACCGCCCGGATTTCGAGTTGGGTGCAGGCATGATGTGTGAGACGAAACCTTGCACGGTGCATGTGCGTACTTCTTGCGGGATGGTAAAAGCGCATGGCGGAGCATGCTGACGAAGATACACTGATCAAACGCTCTATCGACGGGGATCACGCCGCCTTCGCGCAACTGATGGAACGCTATGCAGGCGCAGTGTTCAATCTGGCGTACCGTATGCTGGGGAATGCGCACGAGGCGGAAGACGCCAGTCAGGAGATATTTCTGAGAGTCTATACGAATCTGGCGCGCTTCGATCAAGAGCGAAGGTTCTCGACATGGTTGTTGTCGATCGGTTCAAACTATTGTATTGATCGGCTGCGGCGGCGACGCTTCGCGTGGTTGACGTTGGACGACACAGTACTGACCATTCCCAATCCAGGGAAAGGACCAGAACACAGCGCCATCGAGCGTGAGGAACGCGATGCCGTCCAAAAAGCGCTCCTGCGCCTGCCGCCCGCCTACCGCGAAATCGCTGTGTTGCGCTACTGGAACGACCTGTCGTATGAAGAGATCTGTGACGTGACCGGCTTGCCGGAGAGCACGATCAAGACACGATTGCACCGCGCGCGCCGTATGCTTGCCGATGCGCTCCGCGCCGAGAGCGTGGTTCAGGAAGAACTGCCATTGTAGAACCTGGCGAGGACTGTATGGCTTCGATTGATCACGACGATACATTCCGTGATGTGCTGGCACGTAGCGGAGCACTCGAGCATCACGAACCAACTGTTGACCTAGTGGCGTCTACGATGCGGCGCCTGCCCAAGGCGCCGCCCCGTGTCGTCGCTCGACGCGCCGCAGCTCGCCAGATCCTCCGCCGGGCAATCACCCTCCTGGCAGTAGTGCTGCTGCTTACTCCGACAACAATCGGTGCGTTCAATGTGATGCGTGGTATTGAGAGTCCAATGGGAACGATTGCCAGTGCCACCAGTCAGGTGAACGTGCGCGCCGCACTCCTTGCAGCAACCAGTCAGCGTTTTGACGTTTCGGTGATCCGCGGGCTGGTTGTCGCGTTGTCCTGGCTCGTGCAGATGGCGGCAGTCGTGCTGACCATCGGGTTCTGGCCGCGCCGTAGCGCTGCTGCCGGAATGACGTTGTTGACGGCGCCATTGCAAGCGCTGGGAATCGGTTTTCTGGCAACCGCTGCGTTGGGTGTGGTCGCTGCATTGTTGCTGTTTCTGCTCACCGCCACCGTTATTGGGCTGCCGGTCGCTGCTTTGGTGGTATTGCTGGCGCACATCCCCATCGCACTCGGCATTGCAGTCGGCGCACGCGCTTTGGGGCTGCGCCTTTCCGGTCATTATCCGACTCACGATTTCGACCGCAACCTGATCGCAGCCGCCGCAGCGTTGGCCTTGCCAGCCGCCCTCGCAATGCTCTTCTCCGCATCCGCAGCGTTTCTGACGCTCTACCTACTGGCGATGCCCGGCATCGGCGCCCTGATCCTCAGTCAGGGAGGCATGCGTCCGCTCCTGGCTGCTCACACCTCCCACAACCGACGCTGAAACGTCGAGAGAAACTCCACACCCTCGTCGGTCACGAGCACATCTTCTTCGATGCCGATATATCCGGCAGAAGTGACGACGCCGAGTTCGAGGGTGTAGACATTCCCTGCCTCGACCTGCATCTCCGGCGTGCGACCATAGCGTGGCCAGCGCGGACCGAGCAACGGACCGCCGTCGTGACAGGCGCGCCCCAGCCCGTGCCCCAGTGCATGCCGGTACTCTTCATACCCGGCATCGACAATGACCCGGCGCGCCGCTGCGTCCACTTCGTAGCCGCGCACGCCAGGGCGCAGCGCCGCCGCGCCTGCCTCGATCGCCCGCACCACGGTGTCGAAAGCGCGCTGAACGTCAGGCGGCGGCGCTGCTTCGCCAGGACGTCGCACATGCCACATGCGCTGAATGTCCGAACAATACCCTTCAAGCTGCACACCAAGATCGATATGCACCAGATGCCCCGGCTGAACCACAATGTCGTCGCGTGGAGCGCCGTGACCGGCTTCCGATTCAGGACCGCTGTTCACGATCGGGCAGGCGTCCCATGCCCAGGCGCTCGCCAGGCCGCGGCGGCGGAACTCCTCGTGAACGAAGGCGGCGATCTGCGCCTCGCTAACGCCAGGACGGATCTGTTGCCCGACCAGATTGACGATCTCTTCAGTGACGGCGACAGCAGCGCGAATACGCTCGACCTCGGCAGGCGTCTTGCGTGAACGCAACTTCGCCAGCAACGGCGCGGCGCTCACGAAACGCGCCGGAAATGGCGTATCTGCCAGGAGGTCGCAGAGATGCAGGAACATGCCGTGGGTCAGACCATCAGCCGTCGGATCGTCGAGACTATAGTTCAACCCGATCGTCAGCGGATCGAGGCGGCGCAGGGCATCGACCAGATGATCACGGATGCTTTCGTCATAGCCGATGATCGTCTGAAACAGACCCGACGCACGCACACCAGCAACGTCGTAACGCCCGACGATCGCAACGCGCTGCCCATCGCACCCAAAGATAAACGCCGAGTCCCACGTCACATCAACGCCAACCACGAGTTCGATGCCGGGATCAGGGCGAATCACGCTCTCGCGAACAAAGATAAGCCAGGCATCGAGACCGGTTTCGGCAAGCAACGCCTCCGCTTGAGCGGCTTTCTGATGGTAAAGCATAGTCATCATTTCTATCGCACACGGGTGGAAGGAGCCAATGCGATGCACGCATTGAAGTCACGCGCTGCTAGCCCGATGTCTCCGTTCCCTATGGAATGGCAGGTCCACTCGCCAGGAATACCCCGCCAGCAACGCCGCCACAAAGACTCCTGTCGCAAACAGCACGTTGGGAAGCGATTGCTGCCGAAACGATATCATGAGCGCCACTGCAACAACCACCACTGCCAGCAACCATACCACAAAAGCGGCTTGCCGCACGAATTGCCCAAGGATAAGAATAAGCAGCATGACAGTGATACTCAACAACAAGGCAGACAGTCGCGGAGTCATTGTTTCCATCGATACTCTCCTTGTTCAAGCGACAAACGTCATTCTGTCACATGATATTTGTCATCGTGCCAACCTTCAACCTTCACACCTTCAACCTTCACACCTTCACACCTTCATACCCTCAACCTGTAGAGACGTGGCGGTGCAACGGAGACGTGGCGGTGCAACGTCTCTACCGCGCGCCCCTCTCGCCTCTCGCCTCTCACCTCTCGCCTCTCACCTCTCGCCTCTCGCCTCTCGCCTCTCGCCTCTCGCCTCTCACCTCTCACCTCTCGCCTCTCACCTCTCGCCTCCTGCCTCTCCCCTCTCCCCTCTCCCCTCTTGCCCCGCAATCATTCCAACAGCCGCGTCACGCTGCCTCCCTGCAACGTGCGCTGTTCGAGACGCTGCGCCAGCCAGTTCTGGTGGCGCAGGCGACGCCCTAATGATACCGCAAGGTTCTGCATCAGGCGCATCCCCAGCGCCGGGTCATCTTCGGCGAGCGTGTTCAACGCCTCGCGCGTCAGCGCCAGCACCGTCGTCGGTTGATCACCAGCGCGCAGATCGGCGCTGCGCTCCACATCTTCGAGCAATCCCAGTTCCCCGGCGACCTGCCCATTCTGCATGAAGGCGATCCGCACCGGCGGCTGCCGCACCCCGCCGATCGGGACAGGATCGAGCCAGACTTCGAGCAACCCGTCCTGAACAATGTACATCTCATCACTGCGCGCACCAGCGGCAGCCAGACGTTCGCGCGGCGCCAGCACACGCCGCTGCAACAGCGTCGCCAGGCGCAGGCGTTGCGCCTCGTTCAGATGCCCGCCGATCTCAGAATTGTTGAGAAACTGTGCGATGGCACGCAGTTCACCAATATCGCGCGAATCGGCAGGCAACGCAACCCCCGCCGGCGGCAGACCGAGAAAGAGGGCAATGTGACGCAACGTCGCATCCGGCTGCTCGAATTGGGGCCAGTGACCGGCATTCGGAATGATCCGCAGGTCGGCGGCGGGCCACTCGGCAGCGACTACTCCGGCATCGCGCAGTGGAACAATGTTGTCCTCCGCGCCCCAGATGACGAGCGTCGGCGGTTCGACCGCCGAAAGCCTCCCGCGCAGATCGCCCTGACGCATCGCCTGAAAACAGACGCCGCGCATACGCCCCTGTCCGGGACGGCGCGCATCGGCGCGGATGCGCTGATAGTCCTCTTCCGACACCTGCGCGCGCTCGGCAAAGTTCGATGGCTTGAGCAGGAAATCGGTGTAATCAAGCGGCGTTTTGGCGAGCAGGTGCAACAGCCATTCGAGCGGCGGGAACCGCTCTGCCAGGACATGCGGACCGATCAGCATGTTCACCCGTGTCGAGAGTCGTCCGCTCAACGCCGGATTGAGCAGCACCATGCGCTCGACGAACAGCGGGTAACACAGCGCCAGCGTTGCGCTGATCTGCCCGCCCATCGAATGACCCAGGAGCAACACCGGTTGGTTTGGGCTGAAATACTCGATCAGGTGCGCGACGAGATCGGCATACCACCTGATCGTCGGCGGGTGCAATGGCGCCGGCGAACGTCCGAAGCCGGGCAAGTCGATGGCAACACAGCGATACCGGCGGCTCAGCGCGGGCAGGATGGGTTTCCACGTATACGACGAACTCGCCCAGCCGTGGATGAGAAATGCATACGGAGCGTTCTCAGGACCGGTTTCTTCGAGATAGATCGTTTGGTCGTCGATGGTATACAGCGCCATAGGGTCGTCCCGTTCTCTCTCGATCCGGCAAAGCGCCGACCCTCCTCTCTATCACTGATTGTAGGAAATTGCAGACGCCGGGTACAGGGCATCGGCTTACAAAACAATAACATAATCGCCGGAAAAAGGGGCATGTTGTGGTTCAGCAACGAAGAGGGAAGCGATTGCGACTTGAAGATAACCCTGCGATGCGGCATACTGAAGAGGCCGATCCGCGCATGGCTTAGATCGAGGTGTTGACCATGATTGATTTTCAGACAACCTATCTTGGTTTGTCATTGAAGAACCCGATTGTCGCTTCGTCATCGCCGCTCTCAAAGCGCATCGACAATGTTCGTCGCCTGGAAGAAGCCGGCGCCGCAGCCATTGTTCTTTTCTCGCTGTTTGAAGAGCAGATCACGCACGAGGCGCGCGAACTCGACTACTACCTCGACCGGGGCGCCTACAGTTTCGCCGAATCGCTGACGTATTTCCCCGATCTGGAACAGTACAACCTGGGGGTTGAGCCGTACCTCGAGCACATCCACACGCTGAAGCAGCGGGTCAGCATTCCGATCATCGCCAGCCTCAACGGGCCATCGGACGGCGATTGGGTGGAATATGCGAACAAGGTGGAACAGGCGGGCGCCGATGCCCTGGAACTGAACCTGTATTTCCTGGCGACCGACCCGGATATTACCGGCGCCGCCATCGAAGAGCAGTACCTGCGCCTCGTCCGCGACGTGTGCAGCCGGGTGACGATACCGGTAGCGGTCAAGATGAGTCCGTTCTTCAGCAGCATTGCGAATATTGCGAAGCAGTTCAGTGAAGCAGGCGCCCGAGGACTCGTGCTCTTCAACCGCTTCTATCAGCCGGACTTCGACCTGGAGGCGTTGGAAGTCGTGCCAAATCTGAAGTTGAGCACCTCTGACGAACTACGCCTGCCGCTGCGCTGGATCGCCATCCTCTATGGGCGCGTCAAGGCGGATCTGGCGTTGACCAGCGGCGTCCATACGGCGGAAGACGTGTTGAAAGCCATGATGGCCGGCGCTCGCGTGGCGATGATGACATCCGAGTTGCTGGCGCACGGCATTGATCGTATTCCCGCCATTCTGAACGATATGCGCGCGTGGATGGAAGAGCACGAATATGAGTCGATTGAGCAGATGCAGGGAAGCATGAGCCAGCAAGCCGTCGAGAACCCATCAGCCTTCGAGCGGGCGAATTACATCAGAGCGCTGAGTTCCTTCGGGTAGGACCTTGAGGCTTCTCACACCCCATACGATCAGGATGTGGTTCCGCTCATCCTGGACTGCGGAGGCAAGGCTTCCGCAGTCCTTTTTTGCGTGATTGACATCTTCCGGTATCATATGCGGTGTCTGATATCTATCCCAGAAAGGACTCCACCAGTGCCTTCGATTGCGGTCATTGGAGCGGGAAGCATCGTCTTCACCCGCAATCTGATGAACGACGCGCTGCTGACGCCAGCGTTGCAGGAGAGCGACATTCGCCTGATGGACATCGACGAACGACGTCTGCGTCAGGCGCGCGACCTGGTTCAGACCATGATCGACCGGCGCGGTCTCAAGGCGACGCTACTCGCCACGACCGATCGGCGCGATGCGTTGCGGAATGTCGATTACGTCATCACAACGTTCCAGCAGGGAGGATTGGAGGCGTATGCGCTCGATATCGAAATCCCGCAGAAGTACGGCATCGAGCAGTGTGTCGGCGATACGCTCGGTCCGGGGGGCGTCTTCCGCGGTCTGCGCACTATTCCGGTACTGCTCGAATTGTGCAACGACCTCGATGATGTCGCTCCGGATGCGCTAATTCTGAACTATGTCAACCCGATGGCGATCAATTGTTGGGCTATCGAACAGGGCACAGGTCGCCCCTGCGTCGGGTTGTGCCACAGTGTTCAGGGCACGAGTGCAATGCTGGCAGACTGGATCGGCGTGCCGTATGAAGAGGTGGTCTTCCGCTGTGCGGGGATCAACCATCAGGCATTCTTTCTCGAATTTCGCCACGGTGACGAAGACCTCTACCCACGCATTTTTGCCGCCGCTGAACGCCCCGACATTTATGGCGCAGAACCGGTACGCATCGATCTGATGCGGCATTTCGGCTACTTCGTGACCGAGTCGAGCGGCCACACAAGCGAATATACGCCGTTCTTCCGCAAACACGCGCAGATGGTCAACGAAGAACTCGTCCCGCGCTTCACCAATCCGCACGACCGCTGGTTCGACTTCGGGCGCACGGGCGGGTACCTGCGGCACTGCCGCGAACGCCTGGATCGGGCAGAAGAAGACATCGGGTCGTTCATCACCGGTCAAACGCCGCTGCCCACTCAACGGAGCCAGGAGTACGGCGCGTTGATTCTCGAAGCAATCGAGACGAACCATCCTATCCGAATCAATGGCAATGTGCCCAACGACGGTTTGATTCCCAACCTTCCCCACGGTTGCTGCGTCGAAGTGCCGTGTATGGTTGATGGCAATGGCATTCAGCCCACCCGGATCGCTGATTATCCTCCCCAACTGGCGGCGCTGAATCGCACCAATATCAACGTTCAGGAGTTGACCGTCGAAGCGGCGCTGAGCGGAAGCATCGAAGCAGTGTACCATGCAGTCTCGCTCGATCCGTTGACCGGCGCCGTCTGCACGTTGCCCCAGATTCGCGCTATGGTCGATGAGATGCTGGCAGCGCAAGCGGCATGGCTGCCGCAGTTTGTTCGATGATGAAGGAGGCAACCTCATATGGAAACGATGGCGCCTGCACCTGTCGCCCGCCGCGCCGGACGCCTGCGGCGAATAGCAGTCTCTGCAACTGCGATCCTGGTTGCGCTCGTACTCACGCTCTACCTCGGCATCTCGACCTATGCCGCCAGCATTCTGACCATGCCACAGCGCGATGCAACGGTCAACACGCCCGCAACCTTTGGCGCACGCTTCGAGGAGGTGCGTTTCCCGGCGCGCGGCGGAGATGTGGACATTGCTGCGTGGTACCTGCCGCAGCCAGACGCCTCGCGCGCCGTAATCCTCGTCCACGGCAAAGACAGCAGCCGCTCGACAGAGTTTCAGGGGCGCTTCAGTGAATTTGCTGCTCGCCTCCACGAACGCGGGTTTGTCGTCCTGATGATCGACCTGCGCGGGCACGGCGCAAGCGGCGACGCGCGCTTCAGTTTTGGGCTGGCTGAACGGCGCGACATTCTTGGCGCCGTCGATTGGTTGATGGCGCAGGGGTTCCGCGCCGGAAGCATCGGCGTACTTGGCGTATCAATGGGGGCCGCCTCTGCGATCGGCGCTGCGGCCGAAGACCCGGCGATCGGTGCGCTTGTGGCGGATTGCAGCTACGCCGAGATCGCACCGCTTATGCAGCGCCACTGGAGCACTGCCAGTGGCTTGCCGGATATTTTCCTTCCCTCGACCCTTTTCATGGGACGATTCGTTCTGGGGATGGACCTGACGACCGCGCAGCCGGTCACCGAGATTGACGATATTGCGCCGCGACCGGTGCTGATCATCCACGGCAGCGCCGACGCATTTACTCCGGTGGAGCATGGTCGCGCCCTGGCTGCCGCAGCACCCGACGCCGAATACTGGGAAGTGCCCGGCGCCGGACATGCCCGATCCTACGAGACTGATCCACAACAGTATGTTGATCGGGTTGCGTCTTTCTTCAGGCGGCATTTGAGGGGCGTCGAGAACTGAGAACTGAGAATTGAGAACTGAGAACTGAGAACTGAGAATTGAGAACCGGATCGTAGCACTCCGGGGCGGTTGCCGCGAACGCGCAACTCCTGTACAATATGCGCGTGGTATCGGCGTTCTTGTGCAATGTGGCTCTCTATGTCAGCCCTCAGTCGCTTTGAAGCGTTCATGGAGAATATCGTCGAGGGATCGGTCGCGCGGCTGTTCCGTAGCCCGGTGCAGCCTGCCGAGATCGCCAAACGCCTCGAACGAGCAATGGAAGCCAATCAGACAGTGAGCATCCGGCGCATTCTGGTACCAAACTACTATCGCGCCTTCCTGCACCCGCAGGACTTCGAGGCATTCAAGCCGATCCGCATCGAGGTCGAGCGCGAGATGGCGACCTATCTGGCGGAACTGGCGCAGGAACGCGGGTTCAGCATGGTCGAACACCCGCGCGTCGAACTGGTCGCCGATGCTGGCGTGCCGCGACGGACGATCCAGGTGGTGGCGGAAACACAGGCAGCGCCGGCCACGCCAGATCAGAGCGGCGACACCCAGGTCATTCCGGCGCAGGTCGCGGCGGCGCCGGCGGCGCGCGCTCGCCTGCTGCTGGCGACGCCCACCGGCACGCATGTCATTCCGCTCGATAGCACATCCATGACGATTGGACGCGGGCTGAACAACGATATTATTCTGGAAGATGCGCGTGTATCACGCAACCACGCCCAATTGCGCTATAAATCGCGCCGTTTCTGGCTGACCGACCTTGGCTCTACGAACGGCACCTTCGTCAACGGCGAGTCGGTAACGGAACGCGCCTTGCGGGACGGCGACATCATCTCGCTTGGCGGGCTGGAACTGACGTTTCGCCACGCGGAGCGTTAAGCGCCGGTCAACCGCTGCGAACTGCTGGCATACCTATGTTCGATTTTGCCAACGCCTCGATTGACGCTGTGCTGCTCGTGCTGCGCGTGGCCGTCGTGCTGCTCCTCTACTTCTTTCTCTGGCAGGCGCTGCGCATCATGATCCGCGAACTCGCAGTGATCGGGCAGACCGGTCAGGTTCCAGCAGCGCATAGCCCGTATGGTCATCTGGTCGTGCTGCGCAGCGGCCAGAGCGGAGTGGCTGTCGGCAAAATGTTCCCGCTCAGCCCGAGCACGATCATCGGGCGCAGCATGGAGCACTGCGAGATCGCCCTGAACGACTCGTTCCTGTCGCAGCAGCACGCTCGCCTCGAATTGCGCGGCAACCAGTGGGTGCTCGAAGACCTCAACAGCACCAATGGCACCTTCGTCAACGATATCGAAGTCCGTGGCGCCACCGTCGTCGAAGAAGGCGACATCATCCGCGTCGGGCGCATCGAGTTGCGCCTGGTGAACGGTTAGGGCGATTGCTCACACCCGGAAGAGCGGACGCGGATCGGCGCCGCTGAAGGGCCACGGGATCGCCAGGAGCACCGCCAGCATCGCCAGAACGGCAAAGATCGCGTAGCGCCGGTAGCGCTTCTCTTCCGCCATGCGCTTTGCCGTGACATGCCCGACATGCGCCAGTACGACCGCGACCATCATCACCAGAATGTGCTCGACAGCCCAGAAGCGTAAGCGGGCATCACCCATCGCGCTGCCGAAATTATCGAATGCCCGTTGCATCGTGGGACTGAATACCCCATAGAGCAGCAGACCGAGCAGCAACTGAATGTCCATGGCAATTGTGAAGAACGATCCAAGTTGTCCAACCGACGCATCCCACGGACGCCTGCCCAGCCAACCTGCGAGAGCGCGCACAATAAGCAGCGCCCCGAGAATAACGACTGCCCACCGCACGTAAGAGTGTGCATAGAGTGTGATGCTGTACGGATTCATGATGTCTCCCCATATCTCGTTTACACAGTCGCCTCACGAACGAGCCATATGACGGACCTTTTTGCCTTTGGCAGAGCGGTGCTTGTCTTCTTTTGCAGTGCGGCGGCTTAGCCCTGCACCGTCTTCATCGGGAGGAGCGCATTGCCGCAAGTTTTGGCAGAACCAGAGAAGCGCACCGTGGGTGGGCGAAGGCAATGCCTTCGCCCACCCAGCGATCTTTTCTGGATAGGCTCTCAGTTACGCTGCCGAGGCGCTGCGTTGCAGGCGCTGCTGCGTCGCAAGTTCTTCGGCGCGGCTCTTCAAACCAAACGATGCGATGAACAACAGGAGCATCAGGATACCGACAATCAGGAACGCCGCCGCATACCCGCCAACGTCGCCGCCGCGCGCGGCTGCCACTGCACCCAGCAGCACAGCGCCGATCAACTGCCCAATGCTGATGAATACTGTCAGCACCCCCTGCGTCGCGCCGCGCTCTTCGGCAGGCGCTTCGTTCAACAGGATATACCGGAGCGACGCGCCGAGCAAGACGCCGATGCCAATGCCGAAGAGCGCAGAGAAGCCGTAAAATGCCGGCATGGCATTCGCCAGCATGCCTTCCAGCACCAAACCAACGGCTATTAAAGCCGTTCCGGTCAACACCACAATCTTCGACCCAACCCGATCAAGCGCGCGCCCCGACAGCGGCGAACCGATCGCCATCGCCAGCACCATCGGAACCAGCATAAAACTTGCCGTCGATGGCGTGACGCCAAACGCCGCCACCAGCAACGACGGCACGAACAGCGTCACCGCTTCGCTCAACCCCGCGCCAAACGAAAGCGCGCCGACCAGCACAATTTGCCGGTTGCAGAACAGGTTCAGGTCCAGCACCGGGTCCTCAGCGCGACGTTCAATCCACCAGAAGACCGGTATGAGCGCCAGCGCCAACAGCAGCAGCGGCGCCGCCGGCGACGTGCGCAACGCATTGACCAGACCGGTCACGCTCGCGTCGTCCAGCAGATAGGCAAGATCGCTGAGCGCCACTGCCAGCGCCGCCAGCAACACCCCCAGCACAACCATCCCGCCCCAGTCAAAGGGACGCGGCGTGGCTGCGCGTATGGCGGGCAGCAGCTTCACGCCGAACCCGATCAGCGCTGCCGCGATCGGCAGATTGATCAGGAAGAGCCACTGCCAGCCAAGCAGCAGCAGCAATCCGCCGATAATGGGACCAATCAAGAATGCAATGCCGAACACAGCGCCGATCAGACCAAGCGCACTCCCCCGCTTCTCTGGCGGAAAAGTATCGCCGATCACTGCACTGGCGACCGGGAAAATGCCGCCGGCGCCAAGCCCCTGAATGGCGCGACCGGCGAGCACCACTGCATAGACCGGCGCCGCCACGACGATCAGTGATCCCAGACCGAAGAGCGCGATGCTCGCAGTATACAGCATGCGCCGGCCGAATCGATCCGATAACTTGGCAATAAACGGCGTTCCAACGAGATTGAAGAGCACATAGATCACGAACATCCACGACGCCGCGCGTGCGTCGATCTGAAAATGCTCGCGCAGCGCCGGCAGCGCGGGTCCCACAATGGCAATATCGAGCGCTGCCATCAGGACGCCAAAGAACAGGACCATCAGAGTCTGGTTGCGTTTACCTTCTTCCATATGTCACCTCAGAAGTTTCCTTACCGGTCGGTAAGGATTGTACTGTACGCAACGCATTGTGTCAAGATACCGTTCAGAAGTGTGCATCGGTTATGAAGGGCGGTATGATATAATGACCGTATCCAATGGAGCATATCGTTCACCGAAGGGGAAGAAAGCGCCATAGCCAGGAGATTCCTGGGGTCCGGTCTTTGCGCCTTTGCGTGATCCGCAAGACACTGGTTTTCGAGGAGCGTTTGTGCCTGTTATCACCGCCAATCAATGTGCAATCCGCCTGACGCCGTCCATTCTCGCCGCCGACTTTATGCGGCTGGGGGAGCAGGTGCGCGAGGTTGCCGAAGCCGGCGCCGATGGTCTGCACATCGACGTGATGGATGGCGTATTCGTGCCCAACATCAGCATCGGCATGCCGGTCGTCGCGGCACTGCGCCGCAGCGTCGATTTACCGCTCGACTGTCATCTCATGATCGTCGAACCTGAACGCTACCTCGAAGCATTCGTCGCCGCCGGCGCAACCCATATCACCGTCCACGTCGAAGCCTGTCGTCACCTCCACCGCACCATTCAACAGATCCACGATCTGGGGGTTACGGCAGGCGTTGCGCTCAACCCGGCCACCCCGCTGACCGCCATTGAAGAGATTTTGCCCGACCTCGACCTGGTACTGATCATGAGCGTCAATCCGGGTTTCAGCGGGCAGACCTACATTCCAGGCAGTACAGCCAGGATTGTTCGATTACGACGCCTGCTTGATGAACGCGGGTTGCACCATATCGACCTGCAAGTCGATGGCGGCGTCAGCGCCGCCAATGTCGCCGATGTCATCGGCGCCGGCGCCACCAATATCGTCGCCGGCTCAGGGGTGTTCAACTCGCTTCCGATAGCAGAAACCATGCAGGTGCTGCGTCAGGCGATTCAACATCGTTGCTCAGGGTGATATGACCATACCTATCACGCTTGCCTGCACCCATCACGACCCGGAAGGTCGGTTGCGCAACCAGATGGAACGGGTTGCACCTGCGCTTCAGCGCATCTTTCCCGGGATCGTCGTGCGTGCAACCGACGCCACCCCCGATGATGCGCTGACGCCGCTGGTGCAGGTGGGCGCAACTATTCATCGCGCGCCATCGTGCGGTCATCTCCGCCTTGGGAAAGCGCGCCGCGAAGCGTTGCGTCTGGGAATCGAGGCGGGTGCGCATCATGTGCTCTTCTGCGATCTTGATCGCGCGCTCCACTGGGCGGAATACCACCCCGCTGAACTCATGTCCGTCGCCGGACTGATTCCCGCCTACGATTTCTTGATCCTGGGACGCACACAGCGCGCTTTCGACAGCCATCCACGCGCGCAGTGCGACACCGAAGCCATCGTCAACCGGGTCTTCGCGCAGGTCAGCGGTCAGGGATGGGACGTGACCGCCGCCGCGCGCGGCGTATCCTACCGCGCTGCAACCGCCATCCTCGACGGGTGCCCCGACGAAACCATCGGCACCGATGTCTCCTGGCCCCTCTTCCTTCAGCGCATCGGTCGGTATGCCATCAGCGCCGTCGAGACCGAAGGACTCGAGTACGAGACGGCTGATCGTTTTCCCGAAGAAGTCGCCGCTGCCGGCGGCATCGACGCCTGGAAAGCGCGCATCGACGCCAATCCGCGCGAGTGGGCGCTGCGCCTGGAGATAGCACGGATCGAGGTCGAGGC
>CALGYB010000116.1 GCA_937935075.1 uncultured Roseiflexus sp.
GTGGTATGATTTCAGTATGACACGTCAACCCTATCCCAGCGATGTGAGCGACGAGGAGCAGGCCTTCGTCGCTTCGACCGGCTCAGGCGCCGCGCTCCCTCCCTGACCTTCATGACCGAAGACGCCCCGCAGCGCAACCACGCGCTGCGCCCCCCCTTTCCCCCCCTGCGGGGGGGGCAGGGGGGGGCAAGGTCCACGTGGCTGAAGCGGTTCATTACCTTTATGCTCGAAAGTACATAACAGGCTCTAGTGGTTAAGCCTTTTTGCAGTGGACTCATATTTACAAATGCCAGCGCCAGACGGTGGCTAACAATGATCGAACCAGATTTAGACCGCTACAGCAAAGTACGACCGATCTCGCGATGCGGATGGCAGACTGTCGATCTACCCGGTGCTGTGCATCAATCGCTCGCGAATAGTCATAACCTCCTGCCGCAGCCGTGCATCGGTAGCGAGTTCCTCGGCGATCTTGTCGCACCCATACATAACCGTCGTATGATCACGCCCGCCGAGCAACTGCCCGATCTCCATGAGGCTGGAGTCGGTTTCCTCGCGAAGCAGGTACATCGCCACGTGACGCGGCGTGACGATATTGCGGCTGCGCCCGCGTCCCTGGAGAGAGCGCAGGTCAACGCTATAGAACGCAGCGACCTCGCGCAGGATGGCATCAGGGGTGACTCGTTTGCGGCGGTTGGTATCGATCAGTTCACTCAACGCCGTCGTTGCCATCTCGACTGTAACCGGGACATTGTGCATCTGCGCATATGCAGTCACCCGATTGAGACACCCTTCAAGCTCACGAATGTGACTTTGAATGCGTTGGGCAAGGAAATCGATCACCGACTGCGGCACCGGAACCGGCGATTGCTCGGCTTTTGCGCGTAGAATAGCCGTGCGGGTCTCGAGGTCGGGCATTTGCACATCGACGATCAACCCCCACTCGAAGCGTGAGCGCAGGCGTTCTTCGAGCGTCAGGATCGCTTTGGGCGACCGATCCGATGAAATGATGATCTGTTTTCCGGCTGAATGCAGCGTGTTGAACGTGTGAAAGAATTCTTCCTGGGTTTGCTCTTTGCCTGCAATGAACTGAATATCATCAATCAGCAGAATATCGATATTCCGATAGCGAATACGGAACTCCTCGGTCTGCTGGCGACGGATGGAGTTAATCAGGTCATTAGTAAAGGTTTCTGAAGAGACATACAACACATTAACTTCTGGATCGCGATCCAGCACAAAATTGCCAATGGCATGCAGGAGGTGCGTTTTCCCCAAACCCACGCCGCCATAGAGAAACAGCGGGTTGTACGCCTGCGCGGGATGCTCCGCCACCGCCATGCATGCCGCATTTGCCAGGCGATTACTCGGACCGACAATGAAGCGGTCGAAAGTGTACCGCGGGTTGAGCATGCTGGATCGCACAGCCTGGTGCAAATCGAGTTGCTGCAGGAATGACCGCGTCCCTTCAGCCCGCTCGGACTCCGGCGTTCCCAGAACAACGCGCACATCGACAGGAAACCCGATGATCGATCCCAACTGCTCACGGAGAGCAGGCAGGCATCGGTTCTCAAGCCCTTCCTTGATAAAAACATTGGGAGCGCGAACGATGGCCACACCGTTATCGATGTCGAGAAGGGTGACGCCGCGCATCCATGTGTTGTACTCGTTACGCGACAGTTGGACCTGAAGCGATCCCAGAGTTGTGTTCCAGACTTTGGTGAGGTTCACAGTAACCTCCCTGATTTTGGCAGACGAAAACTATCTGGAGCACAGCCATTAGACTCCAGTGCAGCGTTTGTGCAATCAGCGCAACCGGTGCTTCTTTTGGGTGAGGAGCTTCTCGTATGTTTTGCTCGTGCCACCGAATCATACTCCATGCCCCGCGACTTTTCAAGCCAAAAGAAGGCTTCCGTCTATTGCACTTCCTTATAGTCTGCACCCTCCGATCATCGGTCGTGATTGTGAGATCGGGCACATGCCCGTTTGCTATGTCGACTAACGGTTTGCAGAGTCGTGGATAACTTTGCGTGCCGAACCAATCCTGCGCGATTGTTATCGCGTGTTTATGAGGAATGAAGTGAGACCTGATGAAGCGACAGTTATCCACAAAATTGTGGATAACTGTCGCAAGAATGTGGAAAAGCGTCTGAATTCTATCACACAATCATAACAATCACGACGCAGGCGCATCTGGCAGATCGAGGGGGGGAAGATCGGCCAGGCTGCTCAGACCGAACTGCCGGAGAAACTCAGCAGTGGTGACATACAGAATCGGTCGTCCCACGGTTTCGAGCCGCCCGCCTTCCGCGATAAGGTCGCGCGACAGGAGCGCGCGGAGCACACCGCTGCTGTCGACGCCGCGAATGGCTTCGATCTGCGCACGTGTGATCGGTTGGCGATAGGCGATGATGGTCAGCACCTCGAGCGCGGCTGCCGACAGGCGCGACGATGCCGGCGTTCCCAGAAACCGCTCGATGACCGCTGCCGCTTCGGGCGCCGAAACCATCTGAACGCAATCAGCGTGGCGTTGCAGGCGCACGCCACGCCCGGCGCAGGCTGTCGCCAGATCGTCGAGCGCCTGTTCGACCGCATCGGGTGGCAGGTCGAGTACGCGGGCCAGTTCGGTTACGGTCACCGGTTCACCGGCGACGAACAGCAGCGCCTCGATCAGTTGCACCGTTGTGGGCGCCGGCGGCGCGGGGATGTCGAGAAGCGGCGATTGTTCCATCTGATGAATCCACGAAGGACATGAAGCGCCACGAAGCGTTGCTCGAGCACGTTCGCCCTCGCCTGTTTGCGCTCCTATTCTGCTGCCCCTCGCGCACTATTCTTGTCTTATGAGAGGTGCTGGAGTTCCCGCGGAAAGGTTGTCAACGACTCGGCGCCGTCAGCAGTGATGACGACGTCATCTTCGATGCGCACGCCCCCAACACCGCGAAGGTAGATACCCGGTTCGATGGTAAATGTCGCGCCGATCGGCAGCGGCGCCCGGCTGCCCGCGACGATAAACGGCGGCTCATGCACATCGAGACCAATGCCGTGCCCGGTGCGGTGGATGAAGAACGGTCCGTACCCGCCGCGCTCGATGACCTGGCGCGCCGCTGTGTCGATCGACTCGCCGGTGGCGCCTGATTGCGCCGCCGCTTCCCGTCCGGCTGCGTTCGCCGCCAGCACCAGCTCGTACACGCGACGCATTTCGTTAGACGGATGACCGACTGCAAATGTGCGGGTAATATCCGACGCATATCCCTGATACACGGCGCCGCCGTCGAAAACAACCATGTCGCCGTCCTGCAACGCACGCTCACCGCTGGTATGGTGCGGGTTCGCGCTGTTCGGTCCGCTGGCGACAGTCGTCTCGAAGGCGGGCTGGCATCCCGCCGCGCGAATGGCGCGTTCCCACAGATCGGCGATGTCGCGTTCCCGCATGCCTGCCCGCACCTGTGCCACAATCTGGCGCAACGTCTCTTCGATGACCTGCACGGCGACGCGCATTGCTTCCAGTTCTGCTGCGTCCTTGACCATCCGCAGTTCTGCCAGCAGGGGGGTGGCATCGACGAACTGTGCGCCGGGGAGCGCCTGTTCCAGCGCGCGCAGTTCGAACACGCGCATAACGGTATGTTCAATGCCGACGACGCTTCCCTGTCTCAGAGCGGTATCACGCACTGCACGCGCCAGAGCATGTCCCGGACCCTCATCGTCGTTCCAGGGGTAGTAGCGAAACGTGGCGCCTGCCGTCTCAGCCACGCGTGGGTGTTCTAATCCGGGAACCACCAGCGTCGGTTGACCCTCGACCGGCGTCAGCGCGACAGTCAGCCGCAGACCGGCATGCAGCGTCAATCCGGCAAGATAGCGCAGGTTGCTTCCCGGCACAACTGCCAGCGCGTCGAAACCGTGACGGCGCAAGGCTTCCTGGATACGCGAGAGACGTGTGGCCATAATGCTATCCTCCAATTGGTGACGGTCACCTTCACTGACCATCACTCTCGTGCTGCGGGAAGCGCACCCGTGCAACCGTCCATTCGTCGCCAACGACGAGTGAAAACTCGCCCTGCAGATCGTCCTGCACCAGTGTGCGAATAATATGCAGCCCCAAACCGCTGCCGCTGCTCGAAGGCTTGGCAGTGGCGACACGGGTTGGACCATCGTCGCGCACTTCAACCGTGATCATGCCGTCGTTCTCTGTCGTTTCAATGATCACGCACCCACCCTCTGCCGCCAATCCGTGGGTTATAGCGTTGACGATCAGTTCATTCAGCACAATTGCCAGCACGGTTGCGTCGCGCGAGCCAACCCGCGCCTGATCGCCGTGGATTTCGAAGCGGATGGGGCGCTCCGGCGACGACAGGCTGAGCCGGGCGCTTTCGGCAATCTGACGCGCTACGGCATCAACCGTTGTGACCCCGACATCTTCGCGGCAGAGAAGGTTGTGGACGCCGGCAATCGCCTGGATGCGCGCCACGCTGTCGCGCAACGCAATTGCGCCGCGGTCATCAGGCTTCAGGCGACGTTGCTGCATCGTGAGCAGCGCCGAAATGGTTTGCAAGTTGTTACGCACGCGGTGGTGCATTTCCTGGAGCATCGCCGACTTGACCGCCAGCGCGCGCAGGCTTTCGTCGTACAGGCGCGCATTTTCGATGGCAATCGCCGCCTCATCGGCAAATGTCGAAAGAAGGCGCATATGCTCATAATCAAAATGGCGCGCTTCACGTGTGTAGAGGCAGATCGCGCCGATCGTTCGACTTTGCTGGACGCGCAACGGCATACAGAAGAGCGAGTAGAAATTTTCGCGCGCGGCGACCTCCGCCAGTTCAGGAAAACGGGAGTCATTGAAGGCGTTGTGAACCGCCAGCGGGCGCGCCTCGCGCACTGCCTGCGCAATGAACCCTGGAATCTCGCCACGCGGCGTACCGCCATAGGTTGCAGCAAGTTCCAGCCGCCCATCGTTTCCGACGCGGAAAATATCGGCGCGCTCGGCGCGCGACAGTTCCACCGCCTTAACAACAATCAGTTTCAATACCTCTTCGAGATTGAGCTGCTCGGCAATGCTCTTCGAGACCTGTTGCAGCGTCGTCAGTTCACGCACCTTCTGGTGCAACTGCTCGTCGGTCTGCTGGTAGAGTTGTGCATTGACGATAAAGAACGCCAGTTCGCCCGCGACGGTCTCGACGAAATTGATCTCTTCGGCGGTGAAGTCGCGCGGGCCATACGTTTGCACGGTGATCACGCCCTGCAATTTGGCGGCGCCGAGGTGAAACCGTTCGACGCTGAAGAGCACAATTGGCACGGCGAGCATCGAGCGGTACGGTTCCTCGCCCAACCCTGGCTCGATGTGGAAACGCGGCTCACGGCGCACATCACGGACGGCAATCGGGCGCCCTTCCCGCGCCGCCCAGCCGGTGATGCCTTCGCCCACGCGAATGCGCACCTGCCCGACGGCAGCGTTATTCAAGCCGTGCGTCGCTCGCAGCGTGAGATCGTCGGTGTTCTTGTCGTACAGATAGACCGAACAGACCTCCACGCCGATCACTTCCGCGACCGTCTCGACCACCAGTTGCATCGATGTGTCCAGATCGAGGGTGGAGTTGGCGGCGGAGATAATCCGATGGAGACCTTTGAGTTCCGCCATACGGCGCACCAGATGGCTTTCCCATTCACGGGTGCGCTGTTCCTCGCGCGCTGCACCGTATGCCAGCAGCAATTCGGAGAGCGCAATCCCCGGCTCGACGCCGTGCAACTCCGACAGCGCCAGTCCGAGTTCCGCCAACACCTCCGGTTCACCGTCCTGACGATACCAGATCGCTCCCAACTGGCGCAGCAGCACACGGCGCTGCTCGTTCGACTGGCTGACTGCCAGTTGATCGATGACTTCTGAGATATTCGGCAGCGATGCTCGCAGTTCCTCCACGAGCATAGGGAGGAAGGAAGTGTGGGCGCTGTGCATACAGACCTGCCAGATGACGAGATTTTTGTGACGCTACACGCATATTATAGCAAACTGCACTGGTTGAGAAGGGGTTGCATGAAGATTGGACGCTTTCACGTCAAATCGCTGCGCCGATCTTGCGTGCTTGTCTCTCCTCTGGTATGATCCTGGCGCACAAAGACGACCATCTTGCATGATGCTCACCGCGCCAGACGCTGCCGTTGCAGCAGTGCATACCGCTCCAGCCACCGTTGCCGCCGATTATCAGCGGTTACTGGCGCTGATCGAAGTCCATGCTCTGCCACGCCGCGCCATTCTGATCCCACGATACGCGCGACGGATGCCATTTCCCGGCGCCGGCGCACCGCCCTGGCAACTGGAGAAGGTTGCGCACCTGTTGCGTGGCGCGGGAGTTGCCTCGATCACTGCGTTGCTGCCCCTTCCCCGCAACGACCGGTACGGGTATGCGTCGATTGCCGCTGCACTCGGCATTGAGGCGCTACGCCGCCCGCTGCCGCTCGACGGCGAGACGCTGGTCGTTGTGCTGGCGCCGTGTCGGATCGACCGGTGCAATGGGCTGTTTGGCGCCACGCATGGTCCGGCGGCAATCTTTCATCCCGCCGCAGCGACGCGCAATACGCTCCGTGGCATTCCAGCCCTGGCGCAGGTGCGATGCGTCGGCGCGCCGCTTCTGGCACTAGCGGACGCAACGACGATCAGTGATGGACGTGACACCGAAGCGGAGTACGCCGAGGTGCGCAATGTGCTCCTGGCGTCCCGCGATCCTGTGGCGCTCGACGCAACCATTGCCGCGCGGTTCGGTCTCGATCCGCTCCACGAGGTCCCCTGGCTGCGCGAGGCGCACCAGCAGGGATTGGGTATGGCAAACCCGAACGCGATCACGATCTGTGGCGATAGCGATACGCTGAACGAACCGTGGGGGCTGGCGGCGCCGTCATCCCGCCGGG
This sequence comes from uncultured Roseiflexus sp., assembly GCA_937935075.1. Taxonomy (GTDB): domain Bacteria; phylum Chloroflexota; class Chloroflexia; order Chloroflexales; family Roseiflexaceae; genus Roseiflexus. Next base: position 6,895 of record CALGYB010000116.1, read on the forward strand.
CAATCCGCTGCTTCCAACGCTGGACGCCGGCGGATGCGACAACCCTGCTGAGCTGGCTGCACCATACCGGCTGGGGGCGGCTGTTCCGCGATTACCAGACGCGGTATGCCGTCCCTGCTTAGAGCCTATCCGGAAAAGATCGTCGGGTAGGCGAAGGCAATGCCTGTGACTGCCCGGCTACAAGGCAAGGTGCAACGACTGTAAACCGCGCAGCGCAAAATTGTCGCGCCATACGACGCGCTCATTTTGTATGCGCATATGAGGAAATCGGCGTATCAGCGTACTGATCGCCACCTGTCCTTCCAGCCGAGCCAGAGGCGCGCCAAGGCAGTAGTGCGAACCATGCCCGAACGACAGATGCCGCACATCGTTGCGTGTCAGGTCGAGCCGACCCGGGTCTTCGTACTGCGCCGGATCGCGGTTTGCCGAACCGATGAAGAGGGTCACCGTCTGCCCTGCCGCGATGTGATGCCCCTGGAACTCAATGTCGGTCAGCGCGCGGCGGCTGGTCATCTGCACCGGACTGTCGTAGCGCAACAGTTCTTCGACGGCTGCTGCGGTCAGTTCCGGATGATCACGCAGCAGGGCGAACTGATCGGGATGGCGCAGCAGCGCCAGCGTGCCGTTGCCGATCAGGTTCGTGGTTGTTTCATGACCGGCGAGGAGCAGCAGGATGCTGTTGGCAACCAGTTCCTGTTCGCTCAGGCGATCACCGCCATCTTCCGCCTGCGCCAGCGCCGAGAGCAGGTCGTCGCGTGGCGCGCGGCGCCGCTCAGCCACCAGAGCCAGAATGAAGTCGCTCATGTCCAGCACCGCTTGCAGCGCCGCCGGAAGCACCTCGGCTTCAGGGCGGGTTGTGCCGCCGATGAAGGCTGCCAGGCTATCCGACCAGCGACGAAACTGATCGTGCATATCGACAGGCACGCCGAGCATGTGGGCAATGACTGTCACCGGCAACGGGTACGCGAACTCGCCGATCAGTTCGATCTCGCCGCGTACTGCGGCAGCGTCGAGCAACTGATCAACAATGCGCTGCACCAGCGGACGGTACGACTCGACAACGCGCGGCGTAAAAGCGCGGTGGACGAGCGTGCGCAGTCGGGTATGATCCGGCGGATCGGTAAAGAGCATCATCTTCGCGCGGGCTTCAAAGAGCGGTGCAAGCCCAGTCGTTGCCAGCCATTGCGGGTCGGCCTGAAACTGCTCGGCGCCCAGGCGCAGATCACGGAGGAGGGTCTGTACGTCTGCGTAACGAAACATCTGCCAGTCGCCCCCCGTCCAACGGATCGGTTGTACGGCGCGCCAGTAGTCATAGATCGGGTAAGGATTGTCGATGGCTGCCGGACTCCAGAGTTCGGGCAGCGGTTCGGTTGGAGCGTGCATAGGCTTCCTCTTGTTATTCCCTTCATCCTGTATATGTATGATACGATACGCGAGATGACCATTGTTCCGTTCATTCGGTCATTCGAGGAGGATTGCATGCAGCCGGTCGATCTGGCGCCACACAACCCGTATGGACTGTCGCTGCGCACGCCGGTGATGACCGCTGCCGGTTGTCTGGGGTTTGGCGTCGAATACGAGCGGATGGCGCCTATCGAACGTCTGGGCGCGATTGTCACCGGAAGCGTGTCGTTACGCGGCAGGCGCGCTCTGCCGCTGCTGCGCCTCATTGAAACGCCGGCTGGATTGCTGAGTGTGGGCGCGTGGCGCGATTCCGGGGTGGATCGGGTGCTGCGCGAGTACGTTCCGATATGGGCAGCCTGGAAGACACCGGTCATTTTGAGCGTGGCGGCGGATCATCGCGATGTGGCGACTGCGCTCGAAGGCGTCGAAGGCATTGCCGGCATGGAACTCATCTTCGACGACGAGTGGAGTTCTGCTGCAAGAGTCGTTGCAGCGGTGCGCGCTGTGACTCTGCTGCCGCTGCTGGTCAAACTGCCCTTACACGAACGCCTGATAGCCACAGCGCGCGCTGTGATCGATGCCGGCGCCGACGCAGTGACGATTGCCGCGCCGCCAACCGGCTGCGCCCCCGATCCGCACACCGGCGCATTACTGCATGGCCGGCTCTCAGGTCCTGCCATCCGTCCACTGGTGCTGGAAGCCGTCACCAGGGTGTGCGCCATGCTGCCGGCGCCAGTTGTGGCGTGTGGCGGGATCGCAACGGCTGCTGATGCACACTCCTTTCTGAGGGCAGGCGCGACTGCGGTGCAGGTAGGATCGGCGCTGCTCGCCGATCCGTGGGCGGCAGTGCGCATTGGGGAGGCGCTGGAGAACATACCCTGAGCGGACCCTGTCAGCGGGTGCGGTCAGGTGCGCACGTGCCCATCACCTTCCACCACCCATTTGTAGGACGTCAGTTCACGCAACGCCATGGGACCGCGTGCATGGAGTTTCTGCGTGCTGATTGCAATCTCGGCGCCCAACCCCAATTGCCCGCCGTCGTTGAAGCGCGTTGAAGCATTGACGAATACCGCCGACGAGTCGACCGCCTGCACGAACGCTTCTGCCGTCGCCGGATCGCGGGTAATAATCGCGTCGGAATGGTCACCGAAGCGCGTAATATGCTCCAGCGCCTCATCCAGCCCGGTGACGACGCGAACCGCGAGGATCAGCGCCATGAACTCCACGCCAAAATCGCTCTCCTGCGCGGGAACGATCTGCGGGGTGTCGAAACCCGCTGCGCGCAGGATGGTCAGCGCTGCTTCATCGACGCGCAGTTCCACGTTGCTGGCGAGCAGATCGCGAGCCACCGCAGGCAACACCTCAGCCGCGACTGCGCGATGCACGAGCAGCGTGTCGAGCGCATTGCAGACGCTTGGGCGCTGCACTTTTGCGTTATGAACAATCGGAACCACCATGTCCAGGTCAGCCGCCTGATCGACATAGATATGGCACACACCAATGCCGCCGGTGATGACCGGGATGGTCGCCTTTTCACGGCAGAAGCGGTGCAGCCCGGCGCCGCCGCGTGGAATGATCACATCGACGTAACGATCAAGGCGCAACAACTGCTCGACCAGCGCGCGGTCCGGGTTGTCGATCACCTGAATAGCATCGGCGGGAAGCCCGGTTTGCGTAATGGCGTTCTGGATCAGGCGTGTCAACGCCGCGCACGAACGGGTAATTTCCTTGCCGCCGCGCAGGATTGCCGCATTGCCGGATTTCAGGCAGAGCGCGGCGACATCGACTGTCACGTTCGGGCGCGCTTCGTAAATAACCCCAACGACACCGAGCGGCACGCGACGTTTGTGCACCCGCAGTCCATTCTCCAGCACAGTCGCATCGAAGCGTTCACCCACCGGATCGGGCAGATGCGCGACGGCGCGGGTATCGGAGGCAATCGCCGCCAGGCGCTGCGGCGTCAGCGTCATCCGGTCGATCAGCGCCGGCGACAAACCGGCATCGCGTCCGGCAGCAACATCAGCGGCGTTGGCAGCCAGCACCTCAGCCACATTCGTCTCATCGAGCAGCGCGAACGCAATGGCTTCGAGCGCCGCGTTCTTGCGCTCGGTTGGCATCAGCGCCAGGCGCCGTCCGGCAGCGCGAGCGCGAGCGCCAATCTCTTCGAGGTTTGCCATAGGTCACTCCTGCAAAACACGCAGCAGAATAAACCCTGCACCGCCGTCGTTGCGCAGCGCGCCAGGGCGCCGCCGCCTATCGCACGCGAAGCGCAGCCAACACAGACGCCTGTTGCGCAGGGAGATTGCTGCTACAGTAACACCATATCATCACGATGCACAACTTCGGGACCATAATCGAAGCCGAGCGTTTCAGCAATCTGTGACGATTGCAGCCCGCGAATGCGTCGGAGATCGGCTGCTGCGTACTGCGTCATGCCGCGCGCAATTTCCCGTCCATCGGCCGCATAGATGCGAATGGTCTGCCCTCTGGCAAAATCGCCGTCAACGGCAACCACGCCGGCAGGGAGAAGACTCTTGCCCCCCTTGATCAAAGCGCGCACCGCGCCTTCATCGACGACGACGCGGCTATGGCGGACGGTTTCCGCCAGAATCCAGCGTTTCCGGCTCTCGACCTTCGTCGCCTGCGCCGGGAAGCGCGTGCCGATCGCCTCACCCGCCACAACACGCGCAATAATGTCGCGTTCAGCACCGCTGGCAATCACCACATCGGCGCCACTGCGCGTCGCAAGGTCCGCTGCCTGGATTTTGGTCAGCATGCCGCCGGTGCCGCGGATATTGCTCCCGCCGGCAATCGCATAGATGTGGTCGGTAATGTCGGGTACGACAGCAATGCGCGTTGCAGACGGATCGCGACGCGGGTCGGCAGTGTAGAGGCCATCGATATCGGTCAGGATCAGCAGCAGATCGGCATCGACCAGGTTGGCGACCAGGGCTGATAGATTGTCATTGTCGCCAACGCGGATCTCACTAACGGCGACCACGTCATTTTCGTTGACGATCGGCAGCACATTGTGCATCAGGCAGGCGAGCAACGTATTGCGCGCATTCAGGTACCGATTCCGGTCTGCCAGATCGCCGCGGGTCAGGAGCGTCTGCGCCACGGTAATGCCGTAGAGTTCGAAGATCTGCTCATACAGATGCATCAGGCGGCTCTGCCCGACCGCTGCGAGCATCTGTTTGAGCGGAATATCGCGTCGTCGCGCCGGGAAGTTCAGGCGCTCACGCCCCACCGCGATAGCGCCGGAACTCACCAGCACAATCTCGACACCCTGACTGCGCACAGCAGCAATCTGCTGCACCAGCGACACGAGCGTAGGGCGATGCACCTTATCACTGCCGGCGGTGAGAACATTAGTGCCAACTTTGACAACAATCCGGCTGGGATGAGTCATACATTCAGGCGCGAGGCATCAGGCTTCGGGCGACATCAGGCGCGAGGCGTCAGGCAAAGGGCGAGAGAGCAGAGGCAAAAGGTTGCAGGTTACACAAAGCAGGTAGAAATTACGGGTTAAAGGCAGGCAACAGGAGACTGAACCTCCCAACCCCTAACCCTAACCCTTAACCTAACCCCTCACCCCTCACCTACGGCGCCAGACGATACCCGACTCCCCATTCCGTCAGCAGCAATTTCGGTTCGCGCGGATCCTGTTCAATTTTGCGGCGCAGGTGCCAGATATACACCTTGAGGTAGTCGTTATCCTTAGTGTACTCGTGCCCCCACACCCCGCGCAGGAGCGTTTCGTGATCGAGCACAGCGCCGGCGTGCTCGGCAAGCAGGAGAAGCAGATCGTACTCAGTTGGCGTCAGATCGATCGGCTCACCGCGCACCAACACCTCACGCTTTTGCTTGTCGATCATAATTTCGCCGCCACCGGCGACGATCGGGCGATTAGGAGAGGGCACCCGACGCAGCAACGCTCGAATGCGAGCCGTCAGCTCATCCATGTTGAACGGCTTGGTCAGATAGTCATCGGCGCCGCTTTCCAGGCCGGTGACGATATCCTTGCTCTGCGTGCGCGCCGTCAGCATCAGCACCGGTATCTGCGAGAACTCGCGCAACCGCCGGCAGACCTCCCATCCGTCCATTTCCGGCATCATCACATCAAGGATCATCAGATCGGGATGCTGATCGCGCACCATCTGCAAACCCTGAGCGCCGCTCTCAGCCTCAATCACGCTGAACCCCTCGTGCTCGAGGTTGATGCGCACCAGATCGCGCAGACCAGGCTCATCATCCACGATCAAGATTCGACGCTGCTCATTCCCCTGCATGTCCTCACCCTTGCCTCTCGCGCCACACCGGCGCCAGTACACGCGGATTGATTTGGAAACCTGCACAGAGCCTTCGGCAATGTACTACCGTAATTGTGCGAACAGCACTGCCACATCATCCGTCGTAAGCGTTCCAATGCGGACATACCGGATCGTACCCTCTCGATCGATAAAGTAACTGACCGGTATCGGCGAAATCTGGAACAACCGCGCCGCCTCTCCATCAACATCGAGCGCAATCGGGTAGGTGACTCCGTACCGCTGCACAAACTCGCGCACCGCCTCGTCACTGGTCTCCTGCCGACGCAGATTGACGCCGACAATGACCAGCCCTTCGGATGCTAATCGCTGGTGCGCTGCCTGCAACGCCGGGGTTTCTTCCTTGCACGGTTCGCACCAGGTGCCCCAGAAATTGACCAGCACAACCTTGCCGCGCAGGTCTGCCAGACGCACACTGCCGCCGTCAAGCGTCGGCAGCGCCACGTCTGGCGCGGGGCGGTTCAACTCGCCAACCGCAGGCAACGCGGCGCCGTTTTCACGACCAACCGTGAACCAGACCAGACCAATGATCAGGACGCCGAGAAACGCCCCTGCTACAGATGTGATCAGTTCGCGCCTGCTGATGCCTCTCCGTTGAGACGATGCGCGTTTTGGAAGCGTTGTTTGTTCATTCATACGTGTAAACGTTCCCGTTGTTGCATTTTAACACATTTGGCGGGAGCTGTATAGCGGAAAATACCACAGCATGACCCATCCTTGACAGCCTGCAGAACATAAGATAGACTGGTCGTAGACTGGTCGAGAAAAGAGTAATCCATGATCACTGTAGGATCGTATGAAGCAAAAACGCGTTTCTCTGAATTGCTGGCTCGTGTTCGTCGGGGTGAGCGAATTGTCATCACCCTCCATGGAACGCCGGTTGCTGTCCTTGCGCCGGTGGAAGAAACCTCCACACGTCCATATGCCGAGGTCATCGCCGAACTCCGGGCATTTCGCAGAGGGCGGCGCCTGAGCGGAATAACTGCGCGCGAGTTGATCGAGGAAGGGCGATCATGAGCGTCGATCAGCGGTTTGTCCTTGATGCATCTATCACTCTTGCCTGGTGTTTCGAGGACGAGAGCAGCGATCTGGCTGATCTGGCACTGGACCGGTTGGCGCAAACCTCAGCACTGGTTCCTGCGATCTGGTCTGTGGAGATTGGAAACGCCTTGCTCGGCGCTGAACGACGCGGACGGTTGAGTCAGGCGGAAAGCAATCGCTTTCTATGGTTGATTCGGGTGTTGCCGATTGAAATAGACGCTGTATCAGCACCTCGAATGCTGAACGGTGTGGTCACGCTGGCGCGTGAACAGGGGCTGTCCACCTACGATGCCGCGTACCTGGAGTTGGCGATGCGCAATGGGCTGCCGCTGGCAACGCTCGACATAGCGCTGCAACGCGCAGCAGAACGCTGCGGCGTCCATCTCATTTCGTGACGCTCAGGCTTTTATTTGTGCGCCAGGCGATGGCTTCGACAAGGCTCAGCCAACGCCCGACAGCGCGGTGCGAGCGTTGTGAAAACCACTCTACCTGCGCACCTGATCAATCAGGCGTTGCGCTTCGTTGGCGACAGGTGATCCGGCGGGCGCCAGTGAAATAATCCGCTGCCAGACCTCAATGGCTTCATCGGTGCGCGGTGGTTGGGTCGATGCCAGGCACGAACCGAGATTGAGCAGCAGGCGCGTATCTTCGGGGCGTGCTGTCGTTGCCGCTTCGAGGTCCTTCAACCCTTCCACAACGAACGTCTGATCCCCCACGCCGGCGCCATAGAAGCAGCGAGAAGCGCCGAGGTCGCCGCGTGCGACGGCATTCGTCGGATCGAGCGCCAGGACGCGCTCGTAGGCTTTTGCCGCTTCGAGCCAGCGCGGCAGGCGTTGCTGGTACAACACGCTGTCGGGCGCCTGCTCTCGTACAATCTGCACGCTGTCGTACAGAAGGTTCGCATAGTCCAGCCACGCCTGCGCATCGTTCTCGTTCTGCTCGGCGAGTTGGCGGGCGCGGGCAATCATGGTCTCCAGCGCGTCCATCGGCGAAAGCGTGGGAGTGGGAACCGCCCGTGGCACACCCCCGCCACCGGTCAGGATCAATCCGCCAATGATCGACACCAGTGCAACTGCCAGCACCGCAATCACCGCTGCCGCCGGACCTGCAATTTGAGCCGATGGCGCCGGCTGGCTCAACGTAGGGCGGGCATTGAAATCGCGCGGACGCTCGGTATGCTGTGCCGGAGGAAGCGGACGGTAATCGGGCGCATCCTGGAAAGCCGCCTGCCGCTGTGCATCGTACTGCGCGCGGCGCTGCGCATCAGACAGCGTGGCATATGCTTCATCGATGATCGCCAGGCGCTGCTGCGCCAGTTGGACCAGATCCGCAGCAGCGCCGTTCAACTTTTGCGGGTCGTACTGTTCGCGCAAGCGCCGATAGGACGTGTTGATCGCCTCATCATCGGCATCAGGCGCAACGTGCAGGATCTCGTAATAATCCGGCATCGTCATATCAGCGCAAACTTACAAAGCGCGCCAGTTCGCCAAACCCGCGCGGCAGGCGCACCCTCCGCCCTTCGAGCGCGCCGCGCCCTTCGAGCGTGCGCCGCACCACTGCAATCAGGCCGCCGGTGACGCCGATGATCACTCCCAGCCACACCAGCATCACTCCCGGCTTCAGGCTCAGGGTGATGACGGCTTTCGCAGGATCAACCGGCAGGTTCAGTCCTTCGACACGGATCAGCACCCGTCGCTGCAACGGGTCGAACGCTGCCAGCGTTGCCTGATGACCGCCGGGCAATGCCGCAGGCAAGTCCATAATGCTGCCAACCGGGTCCGACGGGCTGGTCACCAACCGCACTTTGGGCGTCAGTTCGATCGATTCCCCTTCATAGGTGACGCGCAGTTTCGCCCCCACATCGGCGCTGCCGGTGGCGTGCGCATCCGGCACCTCGAATGCCAGGAACGTAAACTCGTAGGGTCCAACCGTTCCCGACTGCCCGATGCCCATATCCGCCATATTGCGGTCGTATGGCGGCTGATATTCCGACGGCGAAATGTAGACATCGCGGAACAATTCGCTTCGGATCGAAGGGGTCGCCATCGTGGCGCCCATGGTCTGATTGAAATAGAGCTGCGGCGTCGCGCTAAAGGTCTCGTTCCCGTGGGTCACGGTCAAGTCGAGAATGCCGCGACCCTCTGGCGTTTGTCGCCAGCCGTTGAACGTCACCGCGTAGCCGAACGCACTGACGCTCTCCCCTTCCGGCACGAGCAGGCGCACCTCCTCCGTCGCATACAGAGTCGAGGCAACCGCGCCAACCAGGAAGACCATCAGACCGACGTGCGCCAGGTAGCCGCCGATACGCAGCCAGCCGCTCCGCAAGGTGCGGACGATCATCAGGACGTTCGTGCCGAACGCAAAGGCGCACAGGGTGACATACGCGAGCGGCAACGGATCACGTGCGCCGAGCAGCAGCCCTACACAGGCAACAACGACTGCCAGGACCGCCGGGAAGCGCAGCGCGCGGAGCAGGGACCGTTTATTCGTATCACGCCAGCCGAGCAGCGGACCAATGATCAGAAGGATCACCAGGATCAGGCCCAGCGGCGGTACGGTAGTGCTGTAGAAATCGCCCACCAGACCGAAGCGCCCGTCGGCGAACGGCTGTGCATTGGGGTCAAACGTCGTCCCATCATCGACCTGGAACGAACCGGCGAAGATCGACTGCAACTGATGCCCGACGCCGGGGATGGCGGAGATGAGCGGCATCGACGTACCCAACCCGACGACCGCAGCGATAACCAGCAGTGCAATGATCCCCAGCACGAAGAAACTATCACGCGAAAGAAGTTTATCGGAGAGTGGCTTGCCCGGAATGTCGCGCCAGCGCCACGCCAGCACGCCAAAGCCGCCGATGACAAGGAGCGCCAGCGATGCGAAGAGAACCGTTTTCAGTCCCTCCTCGACGAACGAGTGCACCGAAAACGACGACAGCACGCCGCTGCGGGTCAGGAACGTCGAATAGAAGACGAAAATATAGGTAGCAATTGCCAGAGCGAATGTTGTGCGCCGCAATCCATGACCGGTGCGCTGCACGAGCATGGCGTGCAGCAACGCGGTTGATGTCAGCCAGGGCACCAGCGACGAATTCTCAACCGGGTCCCATCCCCAGTAACCGCCCCACCCCAGCGTCTCATATGCCCAGTAGCCGCCGAGCAGCAATGCCAGGCCGAGGAACACCCAGGCTGCCAGCGTCCATGGCAGGGCGTCGTGCACCCAGCCATCGTAGTCGCGGCGCCACAACCCGCCAATGGCGAAGGCGAACGGCACAGCCATGAGCGCGAAGCCGACGAACAACACCGGCGGGTGGATGAGCATCCACATGTTCTGGAGCGTCGGGTTGAGTCCTTTACCGTCCGGCGGCGTCACCGCCACGCCATTCTGCATCAGAGGCACAAACGGGTTGCGGATCAGCATATAAAACAGGAGCGCCGCCTGGATCGCCATAAAAATCGTGAGCACATACGGCTCGGAGTGGCGCGTGCGGCGCACCAGGAATTGCGCCGCAATCACCCCCCACAGCGCCCAGATCACGAACGACCCCGGCTGACCAGCCCAGACCGCCGCCACACGAAAGGCTGGATCGAGCGCGCGCTCGGTGTAGTTATAGACATACTCAATATCGTACCGCTGCGCGATGAACAGATAGTTCAGCAGCGCCACAATCGCCAGCACTGCAACCAGCGTCATTCGCACGCCGACTCGCCCGAAAGTCAGCGCCGCCAGATTACCGCGCGGCGCCAGCGCATACCCGGCAGTCGCCAGCAGGGCGGACGCCAGCCCGGCGATGATCAGAGTTGTTCCAAGCAGATACATCCCACCCTCGATATCTAGAGCGCTTCTTACCCTGCGTAAGTCATGCCCGGACGTTGTGCGGGTTATGTCGGCTTCGACAGGCTCAGCCGACGCGACACGCGGCGCCGGAGTCAAACATAAAGACTGTACACGTTACTGCGCAGCCGATTGCATTTCCTGATATTTCGACGGGCATTTGACGAGCAGATCATCGGCGAGGAAAACGCCGCGCGCTGTATCGTAGTGGCCAATCGCCACGATGCTCACCGCCTGCTCGAAATTCGACGGTTTTGGTTTAGCGTAGACGACCGGAATCATCTTGCCCGTGTTGTCCTGCAACATAAAGACGAAGTTGCCATCGGCGTCGTACCTGCCCATATCGCCGAGATAGCCGGCCAGTTGCACGCTGCGTCCGCTCTGCGTCGCTTCGTCGATGCTGACCGTGTACGGTCGGTACGACGCGGTCAGCCCGTAGTATCCCAGACCAATCGCCAGCACAATCACTGCCGCGCCGAGCATGTGGAGCGGCTTAATCGCCGGTGCACGGCGAACTGGAGAAGAAAACGTCGCCATTGTCGCCTCCTGGCGTCTCAAACGCTTACTCTTGAGCATCTGTCACCGATACCGTCTCACGCGCGTGGCCATTGCGAGTTTCGAGGGTGGCGCGCGGCGTCGCTGCCGGCTCAACCGGCGCTTCCTCATCGAGGCGGCGGCGCAGTTCGCGGGTGGCGCTATCGATCCGCCACAGAAAGATAAAAATACCGATCCAGACCGTCAGCGCCACTGCCAGCGCCGTGTAGATCGCAATCGCCGGTTCAAGCAGGAAGTTCATAAGCCGCCTCCCGTCGCGCCAGACGCTCCTGCAACAGCAGCACGTCGGCACGAAGTCGATACAACCAGATAAACAACCCCAGAAACCCAATATTTGCCGCCATAAAGGTCCAGAAAGTGCGGCTATTGCTCAGCAGCCCGCTTCCTGGCGCTTCCATGTTGAGCAGCACCCGACCATTCGCCAGATCGACGCCTTCGACCGCCAGAAGGAACTGTTGACCGGGGAACTCAGGACGATCCGCCGGTTTACCGCTTGCCAGTTCAAACGACGGCTCCAGCAACGCCACCTCGCGCAAGCCGGGCATACGCACTTCCACCTGCGCAACCGCAAGATCGCCGCGTTGCTCAACCCCTTGCAGCGCCAGCACCACATCACCAAGCTGACCGATGCGCGTCCCATTCAATTCAAGCCAGATGCCGTCGCAATGGCTGCCCTGAATGAAGGCGCAATTCGGATGCAGCGTGCTATCGGCCATGCGCGGCGCAACGAACAGGAGGAACGGCATCGTCACTGCGGCGAACAGATTGTAGACTGCCGCGAGGCGACGGCGGCGCTCAACATCATCGAGCGCGGAACGCAGCGCGAAGTAGGCGGCATAGATCAGGAGCAGAATGAGAATCGTCGTCTCGCGCGGATCCCAGTTCCATGGCGTCCCCCAGACGATATTGGCGAACCACATCCCGGAAACGGTTGCCAGCGCGCAGAACAGGAATCCGGCTTCAGCCGCCGCCACGGCGCCGGCATCGTCCGCAGGTCGGCGTTTCCAGAGATAACGGATGCTGTACACTGCAGAAACAGCAAAGGCGACGGTTGTAATCCAGGCGGTGGGAACGTGCAGAATAATGATACGCCCGGCGTCGCCGAGGCCAACGTACTGCGGCACGATCAGGAACATCGCTACGACGATTCCGGACATCCAGACGCCAAGGAGGAACTTGGCAGCCTGATCGAGGCGAAGCCTGTCACTCATGGAACGGCTCTTTCTAGGCATCGCGCGGATGCTGATTGCTGAAATGATACTACATGTGACAGGGTAAATCAAATGTTTTTACGGTTCCCATACACTGTTGAACAGGAAAAGTGAAGCTGTAAAGAGAGCAATTGTATACCCCGCCAGCACCTGCAATGAACCGACGCCGCTCTCCCACCCGCGCCCCGCTATCGCATTGGCGCTTCCCTGAATGGCAACCACCAGCAGCGGCGCCAGCAACGGGAACGACAGCACTGCAAAGAGCGCCCCTTTCACGCTGGCGCGCGCAATGATCGCTGCGATCAACGTCGTCGCCGCCACCAGCCCCAGGCTGCCCGCCAGCAGCAGCGCCGCCAGCAACCCCGGGTTGCCCGCCTGCACCCGCAGCATGATGATGAAGAGCGTGGTCGTCACTGCAACGAGCAGCAGCAGCAGCGCCAGATTGAACAGCAGTTTACCGAGGAAAACAGCGGTCGGGCGGGCGGAAAGGCGCAGCGCAGCGGCAGTGCGCGCTTCTTCTTCCTGTACGAAGGCGCGTGCCAGACCGGTGAACGCCGCAAACAGAATAGCGACCCACAGCAGCGCCGCCTGGATGATCGGCAGGTCGGCATTGCGTGAGACGGTCAGCGGTCCCATCCCCATGCTCATTGCCACAACGGTGCTGACGGCGAACAGCAGAATGGCGTTGAGCGCGTAGCGTGTCCGCAGCTCGCTGCGCACATCCTTGCGGAACACCGCCCACGCCGCCATCAGGAGCGGCGCTTCTGACGGCATTGCGGTCGAGGAAGTCTCAATCGCGCTCTGAGGTGAAATATGCGGGTCCATCACGTTGTCTCGTTATGGCGCTCCAGATCCCCGGCATCGCGGAACGTCGCAGGCGGGAGCGCTATTGCGCCAACCGCAGGATGTAATCGCCAAACCGTTCTTCACGCGGGTCATTGGTGGCAATGATTGTGATTCCATGATCGCGCTGCCGGGCGATCACTTGTTCGACCAGCGCCACACCACGCGCATCGAAGGTCACAGTCGGTTCGTCGAGCGCCAGGATCCGCGGACGGTGCAGCAACGCATAGGCATAACGCAACCGCTGCGTCATACCCGACGAGTACGCCGCCAGGAGATCGTCGCCGCGCCCGCCTAACCCAACCCGATCGAGCAGTGCTTCCAGGTCGGCGCGGGTGCAGCGAATGCCCCGCACGGCGGCGAAAAATGCCAGGTTCTCCAGGGCGGTCAACTCACGGTAGAGGTACAGATCGGGCGCAACCCAGCCAAGGAGGTGCAACGCCTCCGATGGGCGCAGGACCGTTCCGTTCGTCCTGATCACCACTGTGCCGCGCGCCGGGCGTTGCAACCCGCAGATAACCCGCAGCAACGAACTCTTCCCGCTGCCATTGGCGCCGGCCACGACCAGCGTCTCACCGGCGCACAACTCGAACGATACGCCCGCCAGCACCCGCCGCGCGCCGTACTCGATTGCCACGTCGTTGACGATTAAACGCAAAGGTTCGTTCATTCGCATCCATGTCGGGGTTCGACAGCGACATCCGGTATGGTACTGCGGAAGAGGCTTTCCGGCAAATGGAGGTTAGGGGTCAGGTTTCGCACCTGCTGTTCTGAATCCCAGAGAGGCGCAGAGGGCGTAGCACGCGAACGGCTTGCCTTCCCAAATCCCTCTCCGCTTCCCTTGAGTTCTCTCGTACCGCCTTCTCACCCATACTATACCATGGTCTCCTGGCTTCGCCATACTTCGCTTGTGACACGTCACACAGAACAAACCTTCCCGCGCCCAACGGAGACGGATCACGGGCAACTTTCGCCTCCTGGTGAGATGGTGCAAAGATAAAAGATAAAACGCACTGTGTCATGGTAGATCGCTGCAATAGACAAGAGACGTTATCGATTGCCAGATACCCCTATTGACATTCTTTTTACCATATGCTATAGTTCTAACACAACTTCCGGGAATCAATCCAACTCCGTACTCTCAATTCAGCATTGTCAGTCTAAGATTGTCCAAGAAGTCTTGATGCACTGATAGAAGCTATCAATTCCTTGGATGGCGTTACATGCGCTTTGCGCCTGGATGGGAGGTTGCAGGCTCGAAACCTCTCTATGATCGATTCCCTTGCTTCGCTATCTATTTTTTTGGAATAAAGATGGAAAATACCTCTATCAGCATCAGGTTAGCTGTACGCCTGATAGTACGGTTTATTTTTCGCAATTTGCCCCAAAAGCTTGACCCTTTCATTCTGAAGGGATAATAAGGGCCTTTTTGCTCGAAGATAGCTCTTCGCACATCGATTTCGTGTAGGCGCTCAGAGAACAGGAGGAAAGCCAATGAAGACAATGAAGGCCGCCGTCGTCCACGACTTCCAGCAACCGTTGCGGATCGAGGAATTGCCCAAGCCGGAGCCAGGACCTGGCGAAATCGTGGTCAAAATCGAAGCATCGGGTCTGTGTCACACCGATATTCACGCGGCGCACGGCGACTGGCCCGTCAAGCCGAAACTGCCCTTCATTCCCGGTCACGAGGGAGTAGGAATCGTCGAGAGCGTCGGATCAGGCGTGACCAACGTAAAGGAAGGCGACCGCGTGGCAATCCCCTGGCTGGGGTACGCATGCGGCGATTGCAAATATTGCGCTTCCGGCTGGGAAACGCTCTGTGAACGTCAACTCAACACCGGCTACTTCATCGATGGCGCGTATGCTCAGTATGCCAAAGCCTTCGCAAAGTATGTGGGGATTGTTCCTTCGGGCGTTTCGCCGCTCGACGCTGCGCCACTGACCTGCGCAGGCGTCACGACCTACAAGGCGGTGAAAGTCTCCGGGGCGCGTCCTTCGGAGTTGGTCGCCGTCTTCGGCGTCGGCGGGTTGGGGCACCTGGCGTTGCAGTACGCCAAGATTGCCGGAGCGACGGTGGCGGCA
Organism: uncultured Roseiflexus sp.; assembly: GCA_937935075.1. Classification (GTDB taxonomy): domain Bacteria; phylum Chloroflexota; class Chloroflexia; order Chloroflexales; family Roseiflexaceae; genus Roseiflexus. The sequence continues at coordinate 22,196 of CALGYB010000116.1, forward strand.
ATTGACCTGCTCGATGAGCGGTTGCAGGCTGCGCGAGAACTCGGCGCCGACATCACGATCAATGCCAGCACGCATGATCCGGTTGAGGAACTCAAGAAATGGGGCGGCGCCGACGCCGCGATCTGCGTGGCGGTATCGCCAAAGGCATTCGAGCAGGCGTATCGATCACTGAGCCGTGGCGGACGACTGGTGTTCGTTGCGCTCCCTGCCGATAACTATATCCAGTTGCCGATCTTCGAGACGGTGCTCAATGGCATCCACGTCATTGGCTCGATTGTTGGCACTCGCGTAGACCTGGCGGAGACATTTGCGCTGCATGCTGCCGGAAAGACGCGCGTTCTCTACGAGACTCGCGCGCTCGAGCAGGTGAACGAGGCGTTTGAGGACGTGGAGCACGGTCGCAACAAGGCGCCGCGCATCGTGTTCTCCGAACTCTGAGTTGGTGCATTTCCTTTCTCGCGCTCATCCTCTGCCCCTCATCCCCCCGCCCCCCCTTCTCCCACACGGGGAGAAGGGGGAGGTTACACCCCTCTCACCTCTTGTCTCTTACCTCTACCCGGACGCGGAAGACGCCTGCTTGCCCCTCTTCCCCCCTGCTCCCACACGGGGAGAAGGGAGCAGTGGCGCCCCTCTCACCTCCTGTCTCTTACCTCTACCCCGACATGGTGCTATAATGACCGTCCGTACAGGAGGAGCGTCATGCCGTCGCCATTTCCCGGGATGGACCCGTACCTCGAAGGTGAATTGTTTCAGGAGTTTCACGAACGCCTGACGCACCAGATCAGCGTCGAACTGATGCCGCAGATCCAACCCTGCTACGTGGCGCTGCTGGCGAAGCGGTATATTCTCGACCGTCCGGCGGTCGGACTGTTTGGCGCGCCTGATCAGCGGGTCTTCTATCCCGACGTGCACGTTGTCGAGCGGCGCTTGAAAGAGAACAAAGCGCCGTTTGCGGCGACGCTCGCAGTCGGCGAACCGACGGTCTCGCTTCCAGGCGCGTTGGAGACGCCCCAACTCAGCGTCGAGATCCGCGATGTGGCGGAACAACGCCTGGTGACCCTGATCGAAATCCTGGCGCCAGCCAACAAGTCTGGCGCCGGATACGACGAATACCAGCGCCGCCGGCTGGAATTGCTCAAAACTGAAACTCATCTGCTGGAGATCGATCTGCTGCGCCAGGGGACGCGGATTGCATTATACGGCATGCCGCCAGTGCCCTATTACGTCTATCTCGGTCGCTTCGAGCAACGCCCGCACACTGACGTCTGGTGCGCTTTTTTCGACAAACGCCTGCCGCGCGTGTCGATTCCGCTGCTGCCGCCGGACGCTGGTGCGGCGATGGACCTGCAACGCGCCGTTGATGCCTGTTTCGCGCTGGTCGGGTATGACCTGTTGATCGATTATACGCAACCGCCGCCACCGCCCGCAATGAGCGCTGAGGAACTCGCCAGGATCGATGAGCGCCTGCGTGCAGCAGGCGTGCGACGTGCAACGACTGTATGAAATCGAAACCGACACACCGCGTTGTGGTGACCGGAATAGGCGCAATAACGCCTGTTGGCATCGGCGTGACGGCCTTCTGGAACGCTTTGCTGGAAGGACGTTCCGGCGTCGCGTATGCCACACGCTACGATATCACCACGATCCCTTATGTCATCGCTGCTGAAGTGCGCGATTTCGATCCGCGCGACTTCATGGACGCAAAGGCGGCGCGGCGCATGGCGCGTTTCGCGCAGTTCGCGGTCGCGGCGGCCGGCGAGGCGCTCCGCGATAGTGGATTGAACCTCGAAGCCATCGACCGGACGCAGATCGCAGTCGATGTTGGCACGTCGCTCGGCGGCACGGCTGAGGTGGAAGAACAGGCGCTCGCATTCGAAGCCAGAGGACGCCGACGGGTGGACGCCTTCTACATGCCAACGTTCATTTACAACATGGCATCGTGCCAGGTGGCGATGCAATACCGGCTGCACGGTCCCACGACGACGCCGGTGCTCGCGTGCGCCACCGGCGCCTACGCGATTGGCGAAGCGGCGCGCATGGTGCATCGCGGCGATGCGCTGATTGCGGTCTGTGGCGGAACTGATGCGGGAGTAACCGCGCTCAACGCCATGGCATTCGGGGTCATTGGCGCGATTGCGCCGCCTGGCGACGATCCGGCGCGCGCCGTGCGCCCATTCGATGCCAACCGCAAAGGGACGGCTGGGGGCGAAGGGTGCGGCATCCTGGTTCTCGAACGGTTGGAGCACGCCCTGGCGCGTGGTGCGCGCATCTACGCCGAAGTCGCCGGATTCGGCGCAACGGAAGACGCCTACCATCTGACCGCGCCCGCGCCCGATGCCGAATTTGCCGCGCTCGCCATCAGCCGCGCTATCGAGGATGCCGGGTTGCGCCCGGAGGATGTCGATCATATCAGCGCCCACGGCACCGGCACCCCGCTCAACGACACTGCCGAGACTGCTGCGATCAAGCGCGCACTCGGCGATCATGCGTACCGCGTGACGGTCAGCGGCATCAAGGCGATGGTCGGGCATACAGCGGGCGCCGCCGGCGCGCTGGCGGCTATTGCATGTATTAAAAGCATCGAGACCGGGATGGTCCCGCCCACGATCAACTACGAAACGCCCGATCCGACCTGCGACCTCGACTATGTGCCCAACCAGGCGCGCCGCCAGGATGTGCGAGTGGCGCTTGCCAATGCATTCGGTTTCGGCGGACAAAACGCCGTTGTCCTGTTTCGACGGTATGAAGACGATTACTAAGCGCCGATCACGGGTCGGGTTGACCTACTTCGAGCGAGTGCTGGAACGGCGTCGTGACGCCGACCCGGTGGCGCTCGCCGCTTTTGGACGGCATGTTCACTTCGGGTTCTGGGACAATCCGGCGCACGCCGATGGTTCGATTGCCGATTTCGCGCGCGCCGCCGATGCGCTGACACTGCGGATCATCGAGGCGGCCAATGTGCGCTCCGGTCAGCGCGTCCTCGACGTTGGCTGCGGCATCGGCGGCACGCTGGCGCTGCTCAACGAACATTTCGATCATGTTGAGTTGCTGGGGCTGAATATCGACCCGTTGCAGATCGAGCAGGCGCGCCACATCGCCTGCGCTCGCCCCGGTAACATGGTTGATTTCTCGATTGGCGACGCTATGCGCCTGCCTTACGCCGATGAGTCGTTCGATACGGTGCTGGCGGTCGAGTGCAGTTTCCATTTTCCCAATCGTGAAACGTTCCTCCGTGAAGCGCACCGCGTGTTGCGCCCCGGCGGACGCCTGGCGCTCTCGGATTTCGTGCCGACGTGGATGATGCGGACTGCACTCTGGATGCTTGGCGGAACCATCGAGCGCATCATCGAGCCGAGTTTTGGACCGTTCGACCTGAGTTATACGCTCGACGTCTACCGGCGCACGGCGCGGCGCATCGGGCTGCAACCAATCGTGATCGACAACATCACGCACGGTCTGCTGCCCACGTTTCCGATCTGGCGCAAACTGATCCGCTACCTGCTGCCGGATCATTACGGCATGGCGGAACTCTTTACCGTTTTTGGCTGGCTGCACCGCCTGCGCCTGATGCGCTACATGGTGCTGGCATTCGAGAAAGAAGCGCAACAGAAAGCGAGCGAAGCGACATGATCATCATTGGCAGCAGCAATGGCAGCGTGGGCATTGCCGCTGGATGGGACATCCTGCAGGCGGGAGGCTCGGCGCTCGACGCCGTCGAAGCGGCGACGCGGCTGGTGGAGGACAATCCCCACGATCATTCGGTCGGCTACGGCGGGTATCCGAATCTGCTTGGCGAGGTCGAACTCGATGCCTCGATCATGGACGGAACCACGCTGCGGGCAGGTGCGGTCGGGGCGCTGAAAGGGTATCGTTACGCCATCAGCGTGGCGCGGCGGGTGATGGAGGACCTGCCGCATGTCATTCTGGTCGGCGAGGGAGCGATGCGTTTCGCCGCCGAAATCGGCATGCAACGCGAAAACCTGCTGACGGAACATGCCGAAAAGGTCTGGCGCGCCGGTCTCGAAGGGCGCGCGATGATCGACTGGCAGGGCGTCTCCGAGCTGGTCGCCGCGCTGCTCCGACGTAGCGCCACACTGACGACGGACCCCGAACACGTGACCGGCACGGTCAACTTTATTGCCCAGGATCGCCAGGGACGGATTGCATCGGCGGTCAGCACCAGCGGGTGGGCATGGAAATACCCCGGACGCCTTGGCGACTCACCGATCATCGGCGGCGGCAACTATGCCGACGACCGCTACGGTGCGGCGGCGTGCACCGGCTGGGGCGAGGCGGCGATCCGCGCAGCGACAGCGCGCAGCGTGGTGCTGTACCTCAAGGCGGGCTATCCGCTCGAAGAGGCGTGCCGTGAAGCCTTTCGCGATCTTGCACCCATCCTGCGCGGCACGCCGAACGTCATGAGCCTGGTGGCTATCGACCGGCATGGCAACCACTGCGCGATGACCACGGCGGAAGAGCGCACCTACGTCTATCAGGCTGATGGCATGGATCACTTCGTCGAACTGCCGCGCATCGTCGTATCCATCGACTGAGCAACGCACCGGTCGGTATGCTATAATCCGGCGGATGACAGGAGTGCTCGCCGGATCATGCGATGCTATCTGGTTGCCATTCTACTGATTGCTGCGTTGCTCGCCGGGTGTGAGTCGCGCGGCGCGCCCGACATCTCTTCAGCCCCAACAAACGTCGCAAACGCTCCCAGTGTCGGACCACTCCTCCTCTGGCATGGATGGTCGGGCAGTGATCGGCAGGCGCTTGGACGCCTGGTTGAGCAGTACAACCGTCAGCAGAGCGATGGGCGCATTGTGCTGCAATCGGTGCCGCTGGCGAGCTTCGCCGCCGAACTGCGCGCATCTGTCGCTGCGGGCAGCGGTCCGCACCTGATTCTTATTCCCAATACCTGGATCGGCGGGCTGGCGGAAGCGGGAGTGCTCCTTCCACTCGATGATCTGATGCCAGCCCAGGAGATCGATGCGCTCCTGCCGGTGACGCTGGCGAGTGCGCAGGCGGACGACGTCGCCGGCACAGTACGACTTTATGGCGTACCTGTGCGCTTCGACACGCTGGCGCTCTACTACAACGCTGCTAATCTCACCGAGCCTCCCGCCGATACCGCAACCATGCTCGCTATCGGACGCGGCTTGAGCGACCCGGAGGCTCAACCGCCGATTTGGGGGCTGGCGCTCAATCTGTCGCACGACAATATGATCGGGTATCTGTATGCCTTCGACGGGCGGATTTTCGACGGCGACGGACGGGTTGCGCTTGGAACGACCGGCCGCGCAGGCGCAGAACAGTGGCTTTCCTGGCTGATCGAACTTCAAAATGATGCGCGCATTCTGGCGCGCAGTGAGAGCAGCATCCTGGTTGATCGTGAATTAAAGGATAGGCGCGCCATTATGACGTTCGATTGGGCGCATCAGATGAGCGTCTATCGTGGTCTGTGGGGCGAGCAGATCGGTCTTGCGCCGCTGCCGCGCCTGAGTGAGACAGGGCAAGCGCCACGTCCGTATGTACGCACCGATGTCCTGGCGATCAACAGTCTTGCCGGAGTGAACGAGCGTGTAGCAGCGGCGCGATTTATCCGTTTCATGATCAGTGAAGAAGCGCAGACTATTCTGCTGCAAAGCGATATGCAGCCATCGTCGCGCCGCCTGGCGTTGACCGGCGACTCACCACAGGAGATTGCAGCGCGGGTGTTCCGCATCCAGGCGGAACAGGGGCTTCCCATGCCCAACTCGAGTGCACGCGCCTTTGTTGAGCAAGAGATCAAGCGCATGCAGCGTCAGGCGTTACTCGGTCTCACAACGCCGGCTGACGCCGTTACCGAAGCCGACCGGCGGCTGCGCGAACGATTGGAGCCTTCCGCGCCGGCGCCGTAACCGCACGAGCCTGCCACAGTTTATGGCTTGTGTAAAGCGATTGTCTACAGTATAATACCCGATAAGCATACCGTCTCAGCCTCATTCGTCGTTGTCTGCAGGCGCCTCAGCAGGCGTCGTAGTGCGCTTAAGCGAGCGCATCATCATTATCACCCGGCGCGATGGCGAAGAACGGATCACATCGGGAGGACGGGGTGGATTCAACCTCGATCGTGCTGGTCAACGCGCATGCTCTCTTTCGCGAAGGGTTGCGCCATCATCTGGCGAGTTCAACCGAGTTTTGCGTAATCGGAGAAGCGGGCAATGGTCAACAGGCGATTCAAGTTGTCGACTCACTCGACCCCGACATGGTCGTGATGGAGGTGGACCTGCCGGGAGTCAATGGTCTCGAGGTCGCACGCGCCATCAAACGGTCACATCCGCATATTCGCATCGTCCTGCTCAGTTCGACGATGGATGGGCAGGAAGTGGTCAAAGCCATTCGCGCCGGCATCGCTGCCTGCGTCCCGCGCAATATCGTTCCTGAGAAGCTCATGCAGGTGCTGCATCAGGTACGACGCGGCAATTATCCGATCAACGATCTGGTGCTCTCCTCGCCCGACGTTGCGGCGCAGGTGCTGAGCGCCTTTCGCCAGATGGCGGCGGAAGAGGACACCCAGAGCATCTACTCGCCGCTTTCGCCGCGTGAGTTGCAGGTCCTCGAACTGGTCGCCGCCGGACGCACCAACAAGGAAATTGCCAAACTGCTCGACATCTCCAACCAGACCGTCAAGAACCATATCTCGTCGATCCTGCGCAAACTGGCGGTGAATGATCGCACACAGGCGGTCGTCTATGCCATGCGCCGCGGATGGATCAAGGTTGCGCTTCCCGGCGACCCGCTGACATAGTTGCGCTTTTCGGCAGACGTGTTATGCTGAGGGAAGTGGTGGAACGTCGTTGCTGTCCTTGTCACGCTATCATTCCATGGTTCCCGCCCACGCGACCGTCGTCGCCCTGAAGCCTGGTGAGACGACATGACCCGAATTCGCATCTCCTTCTTGATCATCCCCTTCGTGGCGCTGGCGCTCACTGCCTGTGAACAATTCTCGATCGCCGAACAGGAACGCATCCGCGAAATTGAAACGGTCGAAGCTTCGACGCCAACAATCACGCCCATTCCGCCAACCAACACGCCGACGCCACTGCCGCCCACCCCAACATCAACTCCCGGTCCGACGCCGACACTGCCGCCGCCTACCCCAACCGCTACGCCAACACCGACGCCGCTGCCGCCCACTCCGACGCCAAACCCGATTCTGGCGCAGTTCAGCCTGTGCAATCAGCAAGCCGGCGATCCGACGAGCGGACGGTTCAGTATGCGGGTGACGGCGATAACCACGACGGTTGATGCATTTTTTGAACGGCTCGAACTGACGCTCGACGTTCCTGCCGACTCGGCGCAACCGCACGCTTCAGCGCGCTGTCGCCCGGCGTCTGCCGTCCCCCAGACTATCGGCGAGATCGAGGTGGCTGGCGCATACCAGATCGAGGTGCAGTTCGACGGATGGCTGCATGATGATGCATTCCGTGCATCGCTGGCGACACGGACAGTACCGTTGAGCGGCACACAGATCATGCGCGCTGCCGCGTTTCGGGTTCCCTCCGGCGCAACTACAGGCGCACAGTTGGTAATCGGCGTCGATCAGCCGCTTCCGTTCCGCATACGCCTGGAAAATAATCCGCTGCGCCTGGTCATCGATGTGGCAACAAGCGGACCGGTCAGCCAGGCGAGCGATCTGTTGCGTATTCCAGCAGGCACAGCAGCAGCGCCCGCAGCGCCGATCTTCTACGTGGCTGACGGCGATATCTGGCGCATCAGCAATGGCGCGCCGGAGAATGTGACCGAACGCCTCCGCGCCGGACAGTTTGGCGATGTGACGGCGCTGGCTACCCGCCCGAATGCGCGGGTGATCGCCTTCTGCGCAACAGCGCCGGGTACGGTCACAGCGGATGCCACTGCCGCTTCGACCCTGTGGGTGCTGGAACTGGACAGTGGTTCGATCCGTCAGTTGACGCCGCCGCCGCGCGGGCGCTCGTGCGTCGATCCGGTCATGTCGCCGGATGGAACAACGATCGCTTATGCGGTTGATGAGGCGGGGGTGTCGCCGCCGCAACTGCGCATTTTCTCGGTACAGGTCTTTCCCGGCGCGCCTGCCGTCGTTCTGACCCCATCCGGCGATGAGTGGAGTCGTTACGCACCGCAATGGCTCGATGATGCGCGTCTGATCTACGCCGCGATCGCCGAGGATGGTCGGAGGACGTTGTTCCTGCGCGAATCCGATGGAACCGAACTCGATATTGGCATGGCGCTGCTGGTGTCGGGAGCAGGCGGGCAGCGCAGCGCCCGGTACGATGGATTTGGTCGCCCGATGGCGGCGCCCGATGGCAGCGCCATTGCTGTCGAAGCATTCCGTATCGACGGCAGCGGCGCTGACCTGCTTATTCTGAACCGGTCGGGCGCTGAGATCGAACGTCTCAGCCCAATTGCCGCAGGGTTCTGGAATCGCCCGGTCGCCTGGAGCGCCGACGGGACGCTCTACTACCTCTCCACCGCCTGCGCCAGCGATGCGGTGTATGAGTACACGCTGCACGCGCGAAACGCCGACGGCGCTGACCGGGTGCTGGCAGCCGGCATTGCTGCCGGCGGTCTGGGGACCTTCACCGCACACCAGAATGCACTGGCGTATGTCACCTTCGACCGTCTACCGGAGGGACCGGCCGGTCCGCTCCGTGTTGCGCCTGATGAACCGGCTGCGCTCTGGTACTGGGACCTGACGGGCAATGCGCGCGCGCGCCTGGTGGAAACTGATCGCGCAATTACTGCTCTGGCGCCATGACGGAGATCCTCGGCATCGATATTGGCGGCACGTTTACCGACTTCGTACTGCTGCGCGACGGACGTGTGCGCATCTATAAGATTCTCTCAACGCCCGATGACCCGGCGCGTGCGTTGCTGGAGGGTGTCGATACGCTCGGCGCACCGGCAGCCGTCGTTCATGGCACGACGGTGGCAACCAATGCGCTGCTCGAGCGTCGCGGCGCCGCCACTGCCCTGATTACGACCAGCGGCTTCGGTGATGTGCTGGCCATCGGGCGCGGCAACCGACCGGCGCTTTATGATCTGAATGTGACTCGTCCCGATCCGCCGGTTCCTGAAGCGTGGCGCTTCGAACTCGTCGAGCGGACGCTGGCGGACGGGAGTGTGCTGATTCCCCTTGATGACGATGAACTGGCGCGCCTGGTCGCCTGGATCGACACGCAGCCTGTCGAGTCGGTTGCGATCTGCCTGATCCACAGCTACGCCAACCCTTGTCACGAAGCGCGCGTTGCCGCAGCGCTCGAACAGGCAGCGCGCGCGTCGCAGCGCGTCCTCTTCATTTCGGCATCGCATCGCGTCCTGCCCGAACCACGCGAATACGAACGCACCGGCACAACCGTCGTCAATGCCTATGTCAGCCCGGTCCTCGAACGCTACCTGGATCGTCTTGGTCCGGCATTGACAGCGCGCGGAGTGCGCTCTATCCGCATCATGGCCTCCGACGGCGGGAGCATAGGGCTGGTGACCGCCCGTGAACTGGCGGCATGCACGACGCTCTCTGGTCCGGCAGGCGGCATTGTTGGCGCATACGCGGTGGCCCAGCGCGCCGGTTTCAGTCGCATCATCACCTTTGACATGGGAGGAACGTCCACCGATGTTGCGCTGGTTGACGGAGCACTGCCGCGCACATCGGAGTCGCATGTCGGCGGGCTGCCGGTGCGCCTGCCGAGCCTGGACATCCACACGGTGGGCGCGGGAGGCGGCTCGATTGCCAGGATGGATGCTGGCGGCGCACTGAGGGTTGGTCCACAGAGCGCCGGCGCCGATCCGGGACCGGCATGCTACGGGCGCGGAACGGTACCGACCGTCACCGATGCCAACCTGCTGCTGGGACGCTTGCAGGCGGATCATTTCCTGGGAGGACGCATGACGCTCGACGTGAAGCGGGCGCACACGGCATTCATGGCGCTGGCGCAAGACCTGTTCGGTACACAAAACCCTGGTGACGAGCGGCGGGCTGCGCTTGGCGTGGTGCGCGTCGCCAATGCACTGATGGAGCGCGCAATCCGGGCGATTTCGGTCGAACGCGGCGATGATCCGCGCGACTGTGCGCTGGTTGCGTTCGGCGGCGCGGGACCGCTGCATGCGGCGCACCTGGCGGAAGCGCTCGGCATTCGCACTGTGCTCGTCCCGCGCTATCCAGGCGTGTTATCGGCGCTCGGCATGATCGCCGCTGATGTGACGCGCGAAAGCACTCGGGCGCTGCTGACGACCCTCGATGCACTCGATCCTGCAACCCTCGCCGCACACATCGCCGCACTCGCAGACGAGGCGCTGACGGCGCTGGCAGCCGACGGCGAGGACCCTGATGGCTGCCATATCGAGTGCATGCTCGACCTGCGTTATGCCGGACAATCGTATGAATTGCCCACACCGCTGGAGAGCGGCTGGGAAACATCAGCGGCGCCGCTGGCAGACCTGGCGGAACGATTTCACGCATTGCACGAACGGCGCTACGGGCATGCCATGCGAGATCGCCGCATCGAAGTCGTGACCTTGCGGGTGCGAGCGGTCAGTCCACGCAGCGCCATCGATCTCGCGCCGGAGGAACTGCCGCCGCGCACAACGCCATTGCAGCCGCGCACTATGGTGGGGGCTGCGTTGACCGGCGACAGCGCAACGCTCGAACCCGCGCCGCTGTACGAACGCGACGACCTGCGCCCCGGCGACACGATCGAGGGTCCGGCAATTATCGCCCAGTTCGATGCGACGACGATCGTGCCTCCGGGCTGGCAGGTTGTTGTTGACGCCGACCTCAATCTCCTTATGACGCCGCAGTCGTCTCGACCGGTTCCGATGGCTGCTCCTCCTGTCTGATCAGATCAACCTCAATATCGATCTCCACCTCGTCGCCGACCAGCACCCCGCCGGTCTCCAGCGCCATATTCCAGGACAGCCCCCAGTCCTTGCGGTTGATCGTCGTACTGGCATGAAAACCGACGCTGACCGTGCCCCACGGTGAGCGCGCCTGACCGTTGTATGCGACATTGAGCGTCACCTCGCGGGTCACGCCGATGATCCACTGAGCCATGTCCGACGCTCCTGACCTGTTCGCATATTCGCTGACAGCGCCACGCCACAAACGGGCAGGAATGGACGTCTTATCAATGACGAGAGAGAAAGGGGTCAGTCATATGTCCCATACGATAGCGCCGACCACGACGCGCGAGCGGATCGATCTGCTCGACATTCTGCGTGGATTCGCCCTGCTGGGCATCCTGATCGTCAACATGGGCATCTTCAGTTTTCCGTTCATCGCCGCATTCACCGGGACGCCGCGCGGTGACGGCGCGCTCGACCATGCTGTTGAGTTTCTCACATACGCACTGGCGACGGGCAAGTTCTACCCATTGTTCTCGTTCCTTTTCGGGTTGGGGATGTGGTTGCAGATGGAGCGTGTGCAGGAAGCCGGCGGCGCTCCGGCGCACTTCATGGTTCGCCGGCTGCTGGTGTTAATGGGATTTGGTCTGGCGCATGCTCTGCTCATCTGGAATGGCGATATTCTCTTCATCTATGCCCTGATCGGTCTGGTTGCTCTGCTGTTTCGCAAGGCGCAACCGCGAACGCTCCTGATCTGGGCGGGTGTGCTGATTGCCCTTCCGGTCATCTTTAGCGCCGGGTTCATCGTTCTGGGCATCCTGATGGCAGGTCTCGCACCAACCGATGCAGGCGGCATGGACGAAGTCATGACACTCGTGCGCGATCTGGAACGGCAGGCAATCGAGACCTACGCCCGCGGGTCGTGGGGGCAGATCTTCGTCTGGCGCGCTATTGAATGGCTGATTGTGCTGGCATTCTTCTTCTTGAGCGGGAACGTCCTCCAGATCCTGGCAATCTTCCTGATCGGCATGTATGCCGGCAAACGCCAGGTCTTCCAACGCCTGATGCAGTTGCCGGAAAATGAGCGCCGCCTGCCAGCCGGAGGCGTCTGCCTGGCAGTGGGGCTGGTCGCCAACCTTGCGCTGACCTGGCTGATGTGGACGGTGGATATGACCTCGCCGCTGGCGGGATTGCCGTCATTACTGCTGCTGGTGTTCGGTCCGGCGCTGAGTTACGGCTACATGGCGGCATTTGTGATGCTCACTCGCCAGGAAGCCTGGCATCGCCGGCTGGAACCGCTGGCAGCGGCAGGCCGGATGGCGTTGAGTAACTACATCATGCAATCGGTCGTCTGCACGCTCATCTTCTACAGTTACGGCTTGGGACTGTTCGGTCAGGCGGGGGCGTTTGTCGGGCTGCTGATCAGTCTGACCATCTGGCTGCTCCAGTTGCTCATCAGCGTCGTCTGGCTGAAACGCTTCCGATTTGGACCGCTGGAGTGGGTATGGCGCAGCCTGACCTATGGCGCACCGCAGACCATGGTTCCAAAGGCGCGGTAATCGGTCACGTGATCGCCGGACCAAAGGCAACGCGGAAACTGAAACGGACTCAATATGTTCCAAAGGCGCGGCAGTCGGCGACGTGATCGCCGGACACACAATGGGAGGGCGCCGCTGAGCGCCTATCCGGAGAAGATCGTTGGGTAGGCGAAGGCAATGCCTTCGCCTACCCGGTCGCACTTCAGTCAGCGATTTTTCGGATAGGCTCTTCGTGTGGAACGTTGCACCATCAGGAGGGGGAAGTCCCGCCTTGCAGGCGCGTCGTTCAGGCGCCTCGACGGGATCGGCGCCTGGGCGCCCTTGTTCGCCATCACCTCCGCCCCTTCTCCCGCACTGTGGGAGGGGTGCGGCTTTGACATCTGCGCCCGTGTTGCGCGCCAACGTCGCCACAGGTTGCAGAAAGGAGGGCATGATGACAACTCGTGCTATCCGAGTCAACCGGTTGGCAATCATCAGTTTTGTGAGCGGGCTTCTCGCTCTGCTCTGCATAGCAGGGACGTTCGCTGTGCTTCGCCTGGCGCCGACCAACGATGCCCTGATTGTGACCCTCGTCGATGGGATACTCATACCGGTACGAAATCTCAGCGTGCTCGTCGCAGTGGTGACCGGCATCCTCGCACTTGGGCGGATCAGGCGGACAGAGGGCGCAGAGAAGGGTAAAACGCTTGCGTGGCTGGGTATTGCGATTGGCATTGGCTGGATCGTGTTCTTTATCCTGGTGGCTGTGGCATTTTTCCTGCTTCTGCTCGCGAGCAGAGTGCCCGAAGGTTCAAACAGTTTGACACCCATCCTGTTCCTTGCGATAATCCCTGCCAGCGCTCTTCGTATACCGCCAACAGGATTTCCGCCATGTCCGACCCATCATCAAACCTGCCACGTCGTTCATTTGGGCGCACCGGCTTTCAGGTGACGCCGCTCTGCATCGGATGCGCGCCGCTTGGCAACATGCCCGAAACGTTTGCCTACGGCGTCGCCGAAGAACAGGCGATTGCAACCCTGATCGAAGCCTTCCGCAGTCCGATCAACTTTCTCGACACCGCCGCCGCCTATGGCGACGGCGAAAGCGAACGTCGGATCGGCAAGGTCATGCGGATGATCGGCGGGTTACCCGCCGGTTTTGTGCTGGCGACGAAAGCCGACCGCGATCTGACGACTGGTGATTTCAGCGGCGACCAGATTAAGCGCTCGGTCGAGCGCAGCCTGAACCTGCTGGGGCTGGATCGCCTTCAGTTTGTCTACATCCACGACCCGGAGCACACGACATTCGAGAATGTCATGGGCAAAGGCGGTCCACTGGAGGTCTTACAGCGCTTCCAGGCAGAAGGGGTGATCGAGCATATCGGCATTTCCGGCGGTCCAATCGACATGCTCATCCGCTATGTCGAAACAGGGGCGTTCATGGCGGTCGAAACGCACAACCGTTATACCCTGCTGAACCGCTCGGCGGAACCGCTATTCGATGTGGCGGTCAGTCGGGGGGTAGCCGTGGTGAATGCGGCGCCGTATGGCAGCGGCATTCTTGCCAAAGGACCGGACGCCTACGCGCGCTATGCGTATCAGGATGCGCCGCTGGCGCTGGTTGAGCGGGTACGTGCCATGGCGGCGGTCTGCCAGGAGTATGGCGTTCCGCTGGCTGCCGCGGCATTGCAGTTCTCGCTCCGCGATCCGCGTATTACCTCGACTGTCGTCGGTGTGAGTAAGCCGGAGCGCATTACCGCCACCCTGGACCTGGCGCGCGTCCCCATCCCCGACGATCTCTGGCAGCGCCTCGATGCCATAGGGTTCGACATGAACGACCCGGAGGAGCATCGGTTCAAGTGAGGCGAGAGGCGAGAGGCGTGAGGCGTGAGGCGGTGAGGCGGTGAGGCGTGAGGCGGTGAGGCGTGAGGCGCGAGGCGTGAGGCGCGAGGCGTGAGGCGTGAGGCGCGAGGCGTGAGGCGCGAGGCGTGAGGCGTGAGGCGCGAGGCGTGAGGCGTGAGGCGCGAGGCGTGAGGCGCGAGGCGCGAGGGTGAATAAGGTTGAAGGTAGGAACATGTTGAACGTCGCACCGCAACGTCGCACATCATCACCGGTGGCGGTGTGTAGGGGCGTGGCGGCGCCACGCCCGCGAAAAACGTCACATGCGCCCGGCGGTACACATTGAA
>CALGYB010000117.1 GCA_937935075.1 uncultured Roseiflexus sp.
TGGGTCGAGCTTCGTGTATGTTTGAAAACTCGTCTCGTGAGCGACGACTGGGTGGACGAAGGCATTTTGGGTTGGCGAAGGCATTGCCTTCGCCAACCCGACGGGTATGCGTCGCCGCAAGAGTAGGGCGGGCTTCCGCCCGCCACGCCGCAAGAGTAGGGCGGGCTTCCGCCCTCCCCAACGCCATCCGCCTGCGCCGGCGCGACCGGGTAGAGCCTGTTATGTACTTTCGAGCATAACGGTAATGAACCGCTTTAGCATGAGCATCGCAAAGGCCAGAACATGCAATCCCGCCAAGGTCTCCGGCAACCGCTCATCATCGCGCGCCAGCCGGCGAAAGCCCGCTATCCAGGCGAAGCCTCGCTCAACGACCCGGCGGCGCGGCAGCAGTACGAAGCCGCGTTTGGCTTCCGACCGTTTGACGACCTCCAGCCGGATGCCGTGGGCGTGGGCGTCGGCCGCCGGTTGTTCCCCCGTATCGCCCTGATCGACGAACGCCACGCTTCGACAGGCTCAGCGCACCGCTTCGACCGACTCGCCGGTGACGGCTTGGACCTGTTCCGCCAACGCGGCGACCTGCGCGCGTTCCTGTTCGTTGGCGGGCGTAACGACCACGGTCAGCAACTGGCCCAGCGTATCAACCGCCATGTGGACTTTGCCGCCCCCCCTTTCCCCCCCGCATGCGGGGGGGGGGGAGAAGGGGGGCGTTGATGCCCGTCATCGCCGGCGCGCGCTGCGCCCCCCCCTTTCCCCCCCTGCGGGGGGGGCAGGGGGGCGATTGCATCGTGCGCGCGTCAACGATCACCACGCGCGGCGCAGGCGCGCCCCCCCCCTGTCCCCCCCTGCGGGGGGGGCAGGGGGGGCGCGCGCAGATCGTGGACGAGCGTCGCAAAGACCCCGGCCTTCAGCCGAAGGCTCACTCCTCGTCGCTCACATCGCTTGGATAGGGTTTACGTGTCATACTGAAATCATACCACGTTTATCTCTGAAGTGCATAACAGGCTCTAGGGGTTAGACTTCCCACCTCTTGCCTCTTGCCTCTTGCCTCGCGCCTCTTGCCTCTTGCCTCGCACCTCACGCCTGGCTTCACCTTCCCACCTGCAACCTCCGTGCCTTTGCGCCTTTGTATGATCGAACACGTTCAGCGTCTGCCCCCGTCCACGTTAGTGTACGTGCATTCCCGCCTACCGCCCCATCCGCAAATGTACGCCCTGCAATGGTCCCACAGGCGCACAGCTGTGCGCCTGGGCGCGCCAGCGACGCGTCCCTGCCTTTAACTTTCCCCCGTTCAACGTTCAGCGTTCAACGTTCCATGACCGTTTGTCAGCACCGGCAGATGGGCGGGCAGGTCACTGTGCCTCAGACGCTCCAACGCTTCTTCCGGACTACGCACCGTCTCGACAGCGCGCATATCAATGCCCAGGTGGGTCAGGGTCATGGCGACTGTGGCGGAAATGCCGCTGACGACGACGCGGCAACCGAGCAGACGCAACGACTGAATCGTCAGCATCAACGCCTGTGCCACCGATGTGTCGATCGTCGTGACACCGGTAATATCCAGGATCATCAGTTTCGTGCGATTGGCGTGGACTGTCTCCAACAAATGCGCCCGTAACATGTCGGCGCGACGCGAGTCGATATGCCCGACGATCGGTGCAAGCATGATGCCATCCGCCAGTGAGACGACCGGTGTCTCCAGTGCGCTCACCAGGTTCAATAGTTCGCGCTCCGAGGCGAGTTGTTGTTGCAACTGTTCATTTGTGCGGATCAGTTTCGTCTGCTGCGTTTCGAGTTCGCGGTTGGCAATGCGCAGCGAGGAGAGCATCTCATTCAAAAGGACGCTAAAGTGCCAGAGCAGCATCATGACAAACACGATTGCTGCGCTCGCTCCGCCAATTTCCAGCAACCCTTTGAACCACTCAGGAAGGTTGGACGCAATCATGCCCTGTGGCAGCACGTGTCCGACAATAATAGCGATCAGGCTGCACACCCCGCTCACCGCGATCAGGCGTTTGAGCGGCTGGATCGTCAAATATTGCAATCCCAGAACCACTACCAGCAATGGCGTGAGCATCAATGTTGCAAAGAGAAACGGTTGCATCAGCAGAATGATCAACCCGCCAGCCAGCAGACCGGCGCTCGTTATCACAATAGCGGTCTGGACCTTTCCCTGACGAACGCTGCGCAGCGCATAGAACAGAATGCCGCCGTTCGCTACAATCGCAACGCCGCTGATGCCGGTTGCGATGTCGCGAAAGATCAACCCCAGGATGACAAACACAACGCCGAACAGGAAAGCAACCGGCATATAGGCGGAAAGAAACTGGCGCAGTCGGGTCATCTGCGCCTGGAGCGTCGATTCGGGCATGGTATCAGTGGTCATGAGCGCAATCCTTCTCAGGATAAACTCGTCACAGCCGTGTGCGTCGTTCGCGTCTCGCGCGCGAGCGCGTAACGCACCGCCGTCAGCGACCAGTCGCGATTGGCGCAGATCCAGAACTGCAATCCATCGATATACGTTTCGAGCGCAGTATTGACTGCCGGATTGAAATGCGGGATTTGCGCCCGTTTTTGCACAAACGTGGAGGTTTCCAGCGCATGCAGAGCGAGCGCACGCTCGACTGCCTCAGACAATGAGCATTGATACTCGCGCTGAATGACCAGCACCAGATTGTGGTGATCGCCGTGCTGTATTTCTTTGGGATACGACAGCACATCATTGCACCAGCAAATGATATTGTTTGCAGCCTGCTCCAGTTGTTGCACAGTAGAGTGATAACGGGCATAGAACGGAAGTTCGATCTGCTCCGCCAGTTCTATCAAATCGAAGCAGGCATAGACAGCGCCGGAAAACAAGCGTGCAGCGCAGTAGGTCGCCACATTTGGCGTCGTACCAAGCTGCCGGTTAACCGTTTCCCAGCGATTGGCAGTAAAGTACAGGCGCGCATGCTCGCTGAACCGGCGCAGCCAGCCATCAGGAGCGCGCACTGCCAGACGACGGCGAATATCGGCGAGCGCATGGGTGAGCGCCCAATCCTGCGCCGACGGCGAGGCGCCCTCGAGCACTGCAAGAAAGCGCTCATGGAGCGCGGTCATTTGCTGGAGATCTCGTCCAATGCCAGCCTCATCACACTGGTCGTCCATAAAAAACAACCACGCAATCCAATCCGCAGCGATCTGCACCATCTCACGATCTGCCCGTGGATAGGCGCGTGCAGCCAGCAAACCGTACTGCAGGCAACGGCTCTTTCTTCGCGTTTCATCTGTCAGTAAGCCAAAGGTCTCCGCCCAGGCAAGCGTCGCCTGATCGACCGCATCGGCATACGGGCTTATCGACCCGAAAAATGGGTAGACAAGTTGTGCGCTGTAATCATGATCCACCGGCATGCTCCATTGTCGAAGGCGACTCTGTCAGGGTTTCCGTGCAACCAGCACAACATATCCCAGATAATCGCGCTGAATGACGGCAAGTTGCGGCCATGCCTGTTCGAGCGTCGCCAGAAGATCGTCTCCGTACAGCGCTCGAATCTCGTCACGTTTCTGAGTCAGCGCATCGCTGACGAACTGAAGCGTTCGTTTGGTGTGCGCACTGATATCGATCACTTCATCGACGACGAATCCCGCCGCTGACACCAGCGCCGGATAGCGGTCAATCGTTTCCAGCGAGCGAAGCATAAAACTTCCGTAGAGCAGTGCGCGCTGCTCGTCAGAAAGCGGTTGCTCCTCGGTAACATCGGTCAGTGCGAATGTTCCGCCTGGACGTAGAACCCGCCATATCTCTCGCAGCACTTGTTGACGATCCGGCATGTGCAGCAACGACTCGAATGCCCATGCGGCATCGAACGATTCATCCTCGAAGGGAATTGCCATCGCATCTGCACGCCGGAAGTGGACCCGTTCCGCCACACCGTTCTGATCGGCAAGCCTGGTTGCACGCGCCACCTGATCGGCGCTCACCGTGATCCCTGTGACCGATGCGCCGGTGCGCTGACACAGACGGATCGCTGGCCGACCGACGCCACATCCGACATCCAGGAGCGTCTGACCTGTGGTAAGGCCGACTTTTTCGATCAGCAAATCGGTCAGGCGATCCTGCGCTTCGATATTCGAACTCGTATCATCTGGACCGGTCCAGTAGCCGACGTGAATGTTTTCTCCCCACAGGGTGGCATAGAATGATCCCATCAGATCGTAGTAAGCGCCGACTTCGTCGGGTGTGGGATGAACCAACGCACTCTCCGTCATCATGTGCCTCCATTGATGTCAGTGTATCAGGAGTTACGGACCATGTACGGTACGGGATATAGTCAAAACGGTATTAAGATTGCAAGCATCGAGCGACCACACCGCGCGTATGAAGAGTGATGCCTGGGTGCGTAGCGCCTGTCAGGACGCCATCTCCAGCGTGGGAGTGTCGAAGGTGCTTCACTATGCCGTTGTCAAAGAGGCAACGACCGCAGTTGAAAAGCGTGACCAGCGCGAGACGTTCCACAGATCGAAGAGGGTGCGATTCGCCAGCATAACGCATATCAGATCGAGCGCCGGGTCTGCCCAAGCGAAAACGCCGGAGACACCGGTATGCCCAAAGGTGTCTGACGAAGTAAACTCACCAGAGAAATGCGGATGTTTCGTGCCGCGCAGATCGAATCCCATCCCCCAGGCGCAGTCGTCCCATGTCATAAACCCCTCAATGCCGCCGTGCAGTCCTGCGGTCTGATTGGTGATCATCAGGCGCACCGCAGCCGGCGAGATCACCTGCCGCCCGTTCCTGACCCCATGGTTGAGCATCATCTGAAAGAAGCGCGCAACATCCTGTGCTGTGGCAAGAACGCTGCCAGCCGGATGTGTCTGTCGTCGCGCATACGTGGAATTGAACCGCTCAGCCGGGCTGCCGGGGTCGAGTGTCCCGCCAACGTGGACGATCTGCGGGAAGAGGTCGTCCGGCGGCGCCAGCCAGGTGTCGTGCAGACCGGCGGGTGCAAAGACGTGCTCGTGCATGAACGTCGCAAATGGTTTCTGGCTGACTTCCTCGATGATCAGTCCCAGCACTCCATACCCGACGTTGCTGTATTCGACTTTGCTGCCGGGAGACGCAATGGGGCTGGCATGAATATATGTGCGCAGTTCATCGGATGTGCTGGCGTCTGGCGGTAACTGGCTGCGATCAGGGTCCTGTGGAAGACCAGAGGTATGCGTCAACAACTGGCGCACAGTGATCGACGCGCGTGTTGCGCCGCTGAAGCCAGGAAGTATGGCGGCAACCGGATCGTCGAGAGCGATGCGTCCGGCTTCCACAAGGAGCATGACAGCAAACGCCGTCATTGGTTTGCCAATCGAGGCGATATGGAACAGGCTGCTGCCATTGACCGGAGGAGCGCCAGGCGTCGGCGCAATGCTGCCGCCATAGAACTCGCCGACACATTGCCCGCGATGAACAACCACCGACGCAACGGCCGTCACAATTCCTTCGTCGAGCCAGTGTTGCAGAATGCCAAATGCGCGTTGCAACCGCTCTGGATCGATAGCAAGTTTGACATTTGTCGTCACATTTTCTCTCCTGGTAATATGAATGCGCGGTCATGCGGACAATCATGGTTTTTGAGAACAGAATCCGGCATCGCCCGGTGCAGCCCGCGCCAGCGGGCCTGGCAAGCCGTAGCCCGCGGCTTCCGCCGCCGGGCGGACGAGCGGCTGGCGGAATACGTCTGCAACAACCATGATTGAGTCCACGGCACACCGGCTTCACCGCCAGGGACCCGAAGCGCATGAAGGGGAAGAAACAAGAAGCGCATGTCCTTCGTGTCCCTTGGTGACCTTCGTGGACACCGGCTGAACCGCCAGGGACCCGAAGCGCACGAAGGGGAAAAACATGGAGCGCATTGTCTGTGTGTTCCTTGGTGACCTTCGTGGGTGCTTGGTGCAGTAACGTCATGATTGCCGGGGCGCGCAGCGGGACGCCAGGACGCGCGATGCGTCCACGACTGCCAACGCGCGTTGTGGATCGTTGCGCTGTGCGAACCGGGCGCGCGAATATCGTGGCTGACTGACCGCACGTGAGGATGAGAA
>CALGYB010000118.1 GCA_937935075.1 uncultured Roseiflexus sp.
TCAAAGACGTGGAGCGGCGAACGTTGGCTTCGACAGGCTCAACCGACGTTCGCCGCGAGACGGTCAACACGAGCACGTATTGGACAACATCCAGGTGATCGCTCTATGAGACGACTGATACGAGGTGGATGCTTGCCCAAAAATCTGCACTTGTGAGACACCCCCTTCTCCCCTTGTGGGAGAAGGGGGCAGGGGGGATGAGGGGAAAATGGCCAGAGGGACGCTGAAAACGCATGTTGCATCTCATCTGCGCCTCGCCCCTCACGCCTCCCATCGCGCTCAGCGACGAATCGCCGGCAGATAGACGCGGTGCACCTGCGCCAGAACGCGCAGCGTGACCGGCGGAAGCGCCGAGTTGCTGACCCGCACCTCGAGATCGCCGACACTCGACACATCGGCTGCGGTCAATGTCGTGCGCAGTTCAGTGGCGCTCACAAACGTCGTCGAGCGTTCGACCCCGCCGATGACAATCTTGCTGCTCGCATCGAACCCGGCGCCGGAGACGATCAGGAGTGTTCCCGCTTCGCCGACGCCAACGAACGGCGGCATGAGCGCCAGCGCCAGCACCAGTTCATACGCGCCGGCATCGCAGCCGCCGCCCTGTGGCCGACTGATGCCGCGTTGGTCGATTGCCGGGCACGTCGCCGCCGCAGCACGGTTGAACGCCGGGCTTGACGCAGTGATGGCCATCGTCGGCGTGGGACCGCCATTGTTTGCCAGCGGCGCGAGTTGCGGGTCCTGGAAGAGGATTGCCGAAGCCGGCGAGGTAATCAGGTTGTTGATGTCGTTGTTGAAATCAGGCGCCTTGGTTCGCGGAAATTGAATGTTCCCGCCGCCGTTGAGCAACGAGCGGTTGGTGTGATACCCCTGGAACTCGGTCGTGACCGGATTGGTATGGGTTGGATCGAG
Organism: uncultured Roseiflexus sp.; assembly: GCA_937935075.1. Lineage (GTDB taxonomy): Bacteria > Chloroflexota > Chloroflexia > Chloroflexales > Roseiflexaceae > Roseiflexus. The sequence continues at coordinate 910 of CALGYB010000118.1, forward strand.
GCGGTTGGAAACGAAGATCGAACTGGTCAGCGTTACCGCCGCTTCGTTGCCGGCAAAAATGGCGCCGCCCTGAAATGTTGCGAAGTTGCCGGCGAACGTCGCGTGGTTGATGTCGATTGTTCCCCTGGCGATGATCATTCCGCCTCCCTGGCCGATAATGTTCGTTCCGGCAGTTGCGGCGCGGTTGTCGAAGAACGTCGAGTTGACCACTCGCCCGCGACCGTTGACCGACATCCAGACGCCGCCGCCCTGCCGTGCGGCATAGTTGCCGTTGAAGGTCGACTCGCGGATCTCGATGTTATCCTCGTTCACACCGCCTGCCCAATCGTCTTCGATATGGTAGATGGCGCCGCCATGACCTTCGGCGGGCGGTGCGTCGAGCACCCGGTTGTTGCTGAACGTCGAGCGGGCATAGGTGGCTTTGGTGTTCAGATTATCGGAGATCGTCACCTTGAGTGCGCCGCCGCCGCGCGTTGCGGTGTTGCCATCGAAGACGCTACCGCAGACATCGACGGTGTTGCTGGTGATCGGGTTGAAATTGTTGCTCACGCCATCGAGATAAACCGCGCCGCCGTGCCCGCGCACGATGCCGCCCGCCGTCGTATCGGCAGCGCGGTTGTTCGTGAAGCGCGAGTTGTACACCTGCAACCCGGTGGCGATGCCGCCGAACGCGCCGCCGCTGCCGGCCTCGTTGTTGACGAACACCGATCCGACGATGATCGTTTCATAGATGTTTCCAGCAAAGATCGCGCCGCCCTGGTTATCCTCATCGGCAATGCTGGTAGTGCGGTTATTCTCGAAGACCGAGTTGATAATGTGCAGGCGCGTCCCCGGACTCGTCACCCAGAGCGCGCCACCGCGCGCTTTGTCGTCCTGCGTTTTCGTGGCGGCTGGCGCGCGTCCGTTGATGAAGCGCATATTCTGAATGACTAGATCGTTGCCCGAGGTTTTATCGATGTGAGAACCGGGAGTAAACGGCTTCTCGAGAATACGGGTGACGCCGCCGCCATCGAGGGTGATCAGTCCCTTGCCATCGAGCACAATATCGCGAGTCGCCGAGGTGACCAGCGGTGAGGTAATCGGAATCGTGACCGGATTGGGTCCACAGTCGAACGTAATGTGCCCGCCGGCTGCAAGCGCCGTTTGCAGCGCCGCCTGCGTGCAACTGGTGATAACGGTCGGATTGACCAGCGTCACCGGCGCAACTGGAGGGGTGCAGGCGGCGGGAGGCGCACCAGGAGCGCCAGCAGGCGCCGACGCAATACCGGATGACGGCGGCGACACGATGGCGCAAACGGTTATGAGACACATACTCACAAGCAGACGATGCCAGCGGTTGGATGAGCGTGGGTTGTTCATTGGTACGTCACTCGTTGACTGGAATATGGAACGATACGAAATCTCTCAGTAGCATAAACCTTTCTTTGACCTTGCTCAATAGTACCTCTTCCCCACTTCCCTTCCAGGACCCACAGTGGCGACAGCAGTGAACAACGATGCGGGCTGGTATGTCTATCGCACGTTTCACGCCAGATGAGCGCGTTTGCGGAGGATGCCCGTTCTGAAGATGTGATACCATATGAGGTGATGAGAACCCATATCGGACAGCATGCACGATGGCGCATTCTTCTGAGCATACTCCTGGTTGCAGTATGCGTCGCGTCGTGCGCTGCGCCTGCCAGTTCAGCGCCAGCAGCGCCGGTGCGCGTCCAGGAAGCCTATTTCTACAAGCCGCCACGCGACGGAACCACCGCAGAAGCGCTGGCAGCACGCGCCGACCTGATCATCCTCACGCGCACCGATGAACCGTTTCGAGACGCAGTACGCGCTGCCGGATACCCCGGCATTATCCTCCAGTACATGCTGGCTGCCGAGGTCAGCGGTCCGGTTGACGCTGTGCGCGCCGATGCCCCCTGCAACCCCGATCATCGCCCGTGGCGCAACCAGGCGGCGTTTCGCGTCGGCGAGTTCTGCGACCTGATCCATCCCAATGACGACTGGTTCCTGCACAACGGCAGGGGCGAACGTCTCTACACGAACTGGCCCGGCCACACCGGATATTTTTACCATATGAACCCCGCCAGTCCGGGATGGCGCGCTTTTCTGATCGATCGACTCCGTCAGGCGCTTGAAGGTGACGACCGGGAACCTGCACTGGGGTACGATGGCATCTTCCTGGATAACGTTGCGCTTTCGCTGTGGAAACTGCGCCGACAAACGAGCGCCAGCGACGGTGTGGTGCGCGAGTTCGACTCGGACGAGGCGTATCGCACCGCCTGGATCGGGTTGCTCGCCGAAATATCCGACGCACTGCGACCCACGTGGCCGGTGTGGGCAAACCTGATCGTCGACTCAGGTCGCGGTTGGACCGATTATTTGCCCTACTTGGATGGCGTTATGGTCGAAGCATTTGCGACAGGGTGGCAAAATCAGGTGCAACCGAACGAGTGGGAGCGCGGACTGGCGCAGGCTGAAGAGGTGCTGCGTCAGGAGAAGGGATACCTGGCGGTGGTACAGGCAAAGGACTCGTCGCTCCTGCCGTTCACACTGGCGTCGTATTTCCTGATCGCCGACGGTCGTCACGCTTTCTTCCGCTATGCCGAACGTGGCGACTACGCGATCTTTCCGCACTACGCGCTGCTCGACGCCTCGCTGGGCGCTCCAAAGGGACCGCGCTATCGGCAGAATGACGGAACCTGGCGCCGCGATTTTACAAACGGCTACGTCGTTGCTGATCCGGTGAACCGGAACGGGCAAATTGTTGTAAAATAGCCGCCCGACGCTAAAGCGTCGGAATGATTGCACCGGGGGCGTTGCTTCGCCCTTACCTGCGTTCCGACGCTGGTTTTTCCCTCATCCCCCTGCCCCCTTCTCCCACACGGGGAGAAGTGGAGTATGGGCGCACCTCCGCCGCGTGCAGTCCCGCGCCAGCGGGACTTCGTTCTCGCCGCGCGGGCGTTCACGTTCGTGCGTTGGGTAGGCGAAGGCACTGCCTTCGCCTACCCATACTAACTTGCGGTCAGTCAGACAAGATGTTCGAGCGCCTGGTTCGCACAGCGCAACCATCCACACCGCGCTTTGGCAGTCGTGGACGCATGACTGCGCCTCGGCATCAGCAGCCCCAACGGGGCTTTCACTTGCAGTGAGGGCAGTCGAACCGCACGCGGTGAGCACCGTCAAACCGCGTCCTCAGCAAGGGCTTTCGCCCGCAGCGCCCCGGCAGTATTGCACGAATGACCGCGCATTAGTACCAGGTCTGGTTCGCGCAACGCGGTCTCCGCCGGTCGAGTGAGACGGCGGCAAAGCGCGAAGCGGCAAATGCGGCGCTGAAGGTCCTGACACATCACGACGCACCGGTATAGCCGGAGCGCGTCTTCACACACTTTCGACGGTGGCAGTCACATCGAGCGCGCTGAGCATTTGCCTGATCTCATCGACGTAGAGCGCATTCATGACGATCACGACCTCAGGCTGATATGAACGCAGAAATGCCGGCTCGACGACTTGTTGCCCGCTGCCGGCGACATACTTCCCCTGTTTGCGCGGGTTAATATCAACCACATACTCAATTGCGCCCTGGTCATGGAAGACATTCAGAAATGTCACACCCTTCGACCCGGCGCCCCAGACGACCACGCGCCTGCGCTGCTCCGCCAGCGCGCTGAGCCGTGCCCGCCAGTGCGCAACCTTCGCGCGGTAGTTGTCACCAAATGCAGTCACATCACGCATCATGCAATCAAAATCGAGACGCATTTGCGCCGAGAGTGGTACGCTGCCAGACGCCGGTCGCGCTTCGATTGCCAGGAACTGACCGCCAAATTCCTCGCGCACATCGAGCGTCTCAAAGCCAGAAGTCTCGAACAGATGCACCAGCGACGCCGGGCTGAAGTACGAACAATGCTCGTAGATAATGTCCCAGATGCCCAGATCACGCAGCGTCCAGAGTGCATTGGGCACCTCGAAGTACACAACCGGGCATCGATGATTGCCGATCACCCGGCGAAGATCGGCGATGAAAGCGCGGGGATCTTCGATATGTTCGAGCACGTGCCGACACACGATCAGATCAGCGGGTTCGTGAGCATACGCTGCACCGAAGAAATCCACAACAAAGCGCACATTCGGATCGAGCGCATCGCGCACCGGATCGGGCACAAAACTTTTGTCGAACCCGACGCCACGATTGTCACCGGCACGACAGATCTGGCGCAGGAAATCACCCTTGCCACAACCAATCTCGACAATATCTTTGCCACGGAGGTTGTAACGCTCGATCAGGCGTTGCGTCAGATCGGTTGCATACTGCTGGAAACGCCCGGAAAAGTGGAGTGAATTTTCATACTCCTGCGAATAATCCATAAGAGACGGGTCAAAGGCATAGTTGTACACGTGACTGCATGTCGGACAATAGCCGAGTGTCATATCGCCTCGTGGCGCAGCCATCGCCGCTTCGCGCGTCTCCCACAGCACATTGCAATAGATCGGCGCCTGACGGACTTCCATAAACAGATGCACGCCGTCTGATCGACAGATCGGGCAGGAGTGCGTATTGGCCGCCTGTTGAGCACGAAGTTGCAGTGTTCTTGTGTCTTTCATCGTTTACCTGTCAAAACGTTATGAGATGAGAGGGAATCCTCTGTAATACCGAAGAATGCCTCTCTCATGATTGCAACCAGCATATGCGCGTGATGAGCGGGATTGAACTTTTGAAGAATATCCTGATACGCACATTCAATCATACGCTCAACATCCGGCTTGTGCGCAGGATCGAGCGCCCAGTGCAGCGCTTCGACGTAACTCTCAGGCGTCCCACACACCACCAGCCCATTCTCCCCATGACGCACATAGTCGCGCACACCCAGCGCATCATTGACGATCACCAGCTTCCGAAGCGCCATTGCATTCAGATAGGTCTGTTGACCACTGGCGCGGTATGTGCCCGTGCGCAGCGGTACGACGACCAGCGCGGCGCCGCGTAGCAATCGCGCATATTCATCGGTTGGGACCTGCCCTGCACGCACGTTTGGCGGAAGGTTCGGATAATCGCTCAGTTTGCGTGTGGCGAACACGAATGTATGTTCCGGCATCATTCGCGCCGCTTCCACCAGTGGCGCATAGTTGCGAAATGAATTGCCGCCAGCGAAAATGTACGTTCCTGTCTCAACACATCCCTGCATATCCTTTTCGGTCAGCGAATACGTGAAAGGAACAAAGCGCACCTTTGCTTCATCGACGCCCCAGACCAGCGAGAAGAAGCGGCGCTCATCGTTGGAGAGCAACGCATAACGACTGATCACCCGGTCGGCAAAACGCACAATAATGCGGTCGAGCACAGCGCGCCATCCGGTGTTGGGTTCCCACGCCTCGCCGCAAAAAACGATGGTCGGTCGCCAGCGATGCGGCAGAAAACTCAAGAGAAACACCGCCAACACTTCGGGTTTGAACCGTCCGCGTCCGGTAAACAACAGCAGTCCTTCATATTTCGTCGCCGCCTGCAACACGCCTTTCAGCAGCGCAATCTCACCCCACAGATCATAGCCGGTCTCATATCTCCACGGCGGCATGGGAACTTTCTCGAATACCGCTGCAAATTCTGGAACACCCATCAGGTAATCCAGGGTTGTCGCCCATTGAGGACTTATCCGAAAACTCGCCGCGTGAAGCGCGGCCAGGGAGGCGAAGGCGCTGCCTCTGACCGCCCAATTGACTTTTTCAGATGCGCTCGCAGCGCGCTGTAGGATATGAAGAGCCATTGAGGACTACTCTCCTGCTTCTGATAGAGCGAACAACCAGATGTTGCCCAATACTTGCCCATGTTGACCATCGTGCGGCTGACGTTGGCTTCGACAGGCTCAGCCAACGTCAGCCGCTCCACGTCCTTGATGGTCCAGGTTTCGGTTGATCGCTCTATGAGACGTGCAGCGCCAGGCGTTACAGAGAGTCCAAACGTAATGTCGAGAACATAATACACCTTCTCTGCGTTCTACGGGGTCGTCACCAGCGGCAACCAGAGAGTGGAAAGGGATGCGCCAACCCCGGACGTTGCGCTCGGCGTCGCTGTGGAGGTTGCGCTCGGCGTGGCGCTTGGCGTGGCGCTCGGCGTCGCCGTCGGCGTGGCGCTTGGCGTCGCCGTCGGCGTGGCGCTTGGCGTCGCCGTCGGCGTGGCGCTCGGCGTCGCCGTCGGCGTGGCGCTTGGCGTCGCCGTCGGCGTGGCGCTCGGCGACCCTGCGCCGCCGAGCGGTTGCACAGTGATGTTGCCAAAACTGGCATCGACGTGGTGCGCCACCAGCAGCAGCGACCCGCGTGCCAGCGGCTGCTCCCCCGCCGGCGCAACCCCCTCCACCGTCCATCCCGCCGGTTCCGCCTCACTCGCGCGCCACACCTTCAGCCTGTACCGCTGCGCGCCCCCTGCCTCCGTCGCCACGCGCGCCTTGAACAGATACGTCTCCCCCATCCGCAGCCGCATCCCGCTCACGTCGCGTGCAAACACCGTCGCCGCCCCCGTGTCCAGATGCAGGTGCATCACCCGCTGCGGCGAACTCGCGTTTGGGTAGCGCTCCAGCCGGTACCATGCCAGCGCGCCAAGCGGGTAGTACACCCAGCGTGGCTGCGTCTCCCATCCCGCCGGCGCGTCCCAGTGCCCTTGCCACCGCAACAGCACCCCCACCCCCGGTCCCCCGCTGTTCGGCCGCTGCCCGCGATACATGTCGATTTCATGAATCGTCACCGCCACCGTCGCCTCGTAGTCCGTCCACGTCTCGTTTCCAATCGCCAACAGCCGGTCGTACCCCGTTGCCGCCGGGCGCACACTCCCCTCCTCCAACACCCACAACCCGTCCACCGCCTGCGCCGCGTCTCCCACGCGCTCCACCGTCCCCCAGTCAATCGCATCCGGCAACGGCCACGTCGCGCCGGGAGTGTACCGCACCGTCACCGTCTGCACGCTCGTGTTCCCCAGCCGGTCCGCCGCCGTGATTTCCAACGTGTTCTCTCCGGCGTTCAACTCCGCCCGGTCCAGCTCGATGTTGAACTCCCCCGTCACGTACACCCGTCGCCAGTTCAACAAAGGATTCGTGTAACTCCCCGGTCCCAGCATCAGCGACCGCTCCGCCCCGCCGTTCAAGCGGTAGCGCAGCGGCCACGCCGCCGTGCCGAAATTGGCGATGGTCGTCTCGAACCCGTCGGCGTCATACACCCGCCCCAGCACATTCACCCACCGCTGCGGGTTGCCGCGCTGCCCGAACTGCTGCACCGCCCCGCCCCACACGTCGATCACCGGATTGCTCCCCACTGCCGTCGGCAGCGTCCGCACCACTCCGCTGCACCTGCTCTGCCGTCCGCTCCCATCGGTCACTGTCAAGCGGTACCAGTAACTCGTCGCCACCGCCAGCCCGCTCACCGTGAAGGCGTGCGTCTGCCCCAGCCCGCTCGTCAGCGTCCCCCCTGCCGCCGTGCGCGACCCGTAGCGCAACTCCGCCGTCGTCGCTTCGTCGCTGTACCCCGTCACCGCCAGCGTCGTCCCACTCAGCGTATGCGGCGGGCACGCCAGCAGCGGCGCGTGCTGATCGGGAAACGCCTGCGGGTCGTCGAGCAGCGGCGCGCTCGCCACGTGAAAGTAATCCACTGCCGCCGTAAACGGCTGCGCATACCGTCCGCTCGCCTCGGCGTTCCCCGCAAACACCCCCACGCTCGTCAGGCTTAGCGTTACCGTCGCATTTGCAAACGTCGTCCAATTCACGCCATCGAACGAGTAACGAAACTGCCAACTCGTCCCACTGCGCGTCATCCGCAGCCATACCGGGTGCCCTGGCGCACTTAGCGCACTGTTATTGAAGGTGGTAGCGCTTGCTCCGCTCACCAATCCGGCGAACAGCCACACCTGCTCCTCCCCGGCGCTATTCCGCCGGCTCGAAATATTGAAACGCACATACGTCGCATCGTCCGCCTGCGCGATCAGCCCTTGCAACGCCATATGTCCGCTCACCCGCGAGTTGAACTTCGCCATCACGTCGAAGTCGGCGTCTGGCGCCGCCTGCAACAGGCGCACCGCCGTGTTGCCGCTCGTCCACGGCTCGTGCGGCGGACCGTCGGGCACGATCAGGCGAATGTCCGTGCCGGTCAACTCATACGCCGCGTCGCCGCGCGGATTGACGAACGTCCAGGGACCCAGCCCGCCGGTGCGGTTGAAGTCGTCGGAAACGAGCGGACCGGAGGCGGGCGGCATCAGGGACGCCGGAGCGCCGAGCGCCGGCGCAGGCGTCGGGGTGGCCGCAGCGGTGGTAAAGGTCTGCGGCGGCGAAAAGGCGTTGCTCCCGTCGGCGCGATAGGCGGCGACCCAGAAGCGATAGGTCGTCGCGGGAACGAGGTCGGGGAGCAGTGCGGTATGGGCCGTCCCATCGCCGGCGGCGGGGACGCTTTCCGTCCAGGAACCGTCGGCGGGACCATAGAAGACCGCGCCGCCGGCGGGGAGCGAGGTCGTCCAGCGGATGGCAGCACTGCCGGTATTGACCGTCACCTGCACATCGGTGATAGTCAGCGCCGCCGGACCGGGCGTCGGATCGGCGGCGAATGCGCTGCCGAGCGCCAATGCGGTCAGCGTGAGCAGAATGATGACGGTAAAGCGCATACGTCACTTTCGAGGTTTGATGAAAGCGGCGCGACTGCCGCTGCGAACCATATGTCAGAGGTCAGGATCGTTGCACAAGCGCCGGCGCCGCGCGACTGAACATGTCCACGGTCAACACGTCTGCCGCCACACCAAGCGCCGTCAGATCGCGTTGAATTTCATCGCAATAGATCGGGTTCATAATGATGACCACATCAGGCTGATAGTCGCGTAAAAACGCCGGACTCACAATCTGCTGACCGGTTCCGGCCATAAACATGCCGTGCTTATTGGGATTAATATCAACAGTATACGTAATCTCACGCTCAATCCCCAGCGTGGTGAGGAACGCCACTCCTTTCGACCCCGACCCCCACAGCACCACCTTACGACCGGCAGCGTACTGCTGCGCCAGATACTCCCGCCAGCGCCGCAACACCTGCGGCGCCTCGCGGCGAAACATCTCGACATCGGCGGCGGTGCGTTGCAGATCGTTCTCCAGTTCGGGAAACGCCTGATCTCTTCCGCTGCCGGGTTGCGCTTCGATCATCAAATACTGATCGCCATAGTCGCGCCACAGATCGATCACATCAAACCCGCAGCGTCGGAACAGGCGCGCCAGCGAACCAGGCGTGAAATACGAACAGTGCTCGTAGTAAATATCCCAAAACCCGATTTCTTCCAGAACACGGGTTGTATCGGGGATTTGAAAGAAAACCGTGGTATCTGGACGACCATCGAGCGCGCGCCGCACCATGCCGACAAACGCCGCCGTCTCGTGAATATGTTCCAGGGTCATTTTACAGACCACAAAATCTGCGCACAGATGCGCATATTTTTCCGAATAGAAGTCGGTGATGAATCTCACACGCTCAGCGGGACGCGCCAGACTGCGTTCGGCGACATATGCCGGATCGATGCCAATCCCACGATTCCCGCCCATTTCGCAGAGCAACGTAATAAACTCACCCTTGCCGCACCCGATTTCGAGAATGTCTTTGCCATGCAGGTCATACCGTTCAATCAGATGTTCCGCCAACCGCCTGGCAAAAGCGTTGAACGTCGGCGAGTACCCCTGCGTCTCTTCGTAGCGATCAGAGTACTCGTGGAGCGACGGGTCGAAGGCGGTATTGCTGATAAAGCCGCATGTCCGGCAAAAACCGAGGCGAATATCGCCGCGCGGATAATTGACCGCCTCTTCGCGGGTTGGAAGCAGGAGGACGCTATGCGCCGGCACACGCTCCAGTTCGTAGAAGATGTCCATTCCCACAGCCCCGCAACCAGGGCACATTGTTGGTTTCATTACCCTGCCCTCCTATGGTCGTATGACCCGCGGCAACCAGATGGAGCGGGAAAGGTAAACGGCTCTCCCGCACTTCAGACGACGCACGCTACACAATGACGGGACTGGGGATCGGAATAATGAACTTCCCGCCGCGTTGGCGATACTCCGCCTGTTGGCGCAGAATCTCGTCGGCGAAGTTCCACGCGAGCAGCAGAACGTAATCCGGTTGCTGCTCCAGCAGCGCGACAGGAGGGACAATCGGCAGATGATTGCCGCTCATAAACTTACCCTGTTTGTAGGGGTTGAGGTCGGCAACGAAATCGACCAGGCGGGTATCGATCTGGCAATACGCCAGCAGCGTCGTCGCTTTGGCGGCAGCGCCATACGCAGCAATCCGTTTCCCCTGTCGCTTCAGATCATGCAGCAGCGTCGTCAATGCATCACGAATGGCGCGCACCCGTTCGGCAAACGAGAGATAGAAATCGATCCGATCAACGCCACGCTCGCGTTCCATCGCCAGCAACGAATGGACACGCTCGCCAACCGCCTCATAGCGCGCCACGAACAGGCGAAGCGAGCCGCCGTGGATCGGCGTGCGCTCGACATCGTTGAGGAATAGCCCATTGGCGCGGAACAATCGGTCGAGCGCCGTCACCGAAAAATAGCACAGGTGCTGGTGGTAGATGGTGTCGAACTCGCAGTGATCGACAAGATCAACTACATACGGGCACTCGATCACAGCAATGCCATCGTCTTTGAGCATGATGCGAATGCCGCTAACGAAGCCATTGAGGTCTGGCACATGCGCCAGGACATTATTTGCCAGGAAGACATCGGCGGCTTTGCCCTCGCTGCGCAACTGCTGCGCCAGGTCGCGGGTAAAAAAGGTGTTGAGAGTCGGGATGCCGATCTTGCGGGCCGCCTCAGCCGGAGCGCGCGCCGGGTCGATCCCCAGCACCGGAATCCCGCGTTCGACGAAATTGCGGAGCATGTATCCATCATTACTGGCGGCCTCAACCACCAGGCTGTCCGGTCCCAGCGCGCGTGACGCCATAATCGCCTGTGCGCTCTCACCGAAGTGTTTCAGCAACGACTTTGAGACCGACGAGAAGTAGGGATACTCAGCATAGAACAGCACTTCGGGATCGACCGTCTCCTGGATTTGCAGCAATGCCGAGTCCGGGCAAAAGACGAGCGTCAGCGGGGCAAACGGCTCCTCGCTGCCAATCTGATCCGCTGAGAGGAGTCGATCGGCAAGCGGCGTCACACCAAATGAGAGCACCGGCAGTAAATGAGGGGAACCGCTGGCGCGGCAGCGTTGTTCGACGCGGTAGAGCATGGTTCGTTCCTTACGGTGAATGGATATAATGGTTATGCCGCCTCAGCCGACGCCGCTCCCACCGCCAGCGCCTGTTCAGCGCGCCGGAGCGATGAGTCCAGGCGTCCCGCTGCGATCAGTTTCCGAATATGGTCGATACGCTTGTAGCGCGGACCTTCGAAGTCTTCGAGTTTCAGCCCAATGGTGCGGTAGGCGTCATACAATTCCTGTGCGCCTTTGCGAGCGTCCCAGGCCGGCTGAAAATCCGGCAGCACACGCCGAATCTTCGAGCAATCGACGCGGTAGTTGCGCTTATCCGGCTGCGCGCCTTCGGCGAACTGAATGCGACAACCGGGCACCGTCTCATACACAATCTGCGCCAGATCGCGAATGCGGTAGTTGTCTTCGTTGCGTCCGACATTGAACGCTTCGTTGTGGATCAATTCACGCGGCGCTTCCAAAACTGCAATAAACGCGCGCGCGATGTCGGCAATATGCACGATGGGGCGCCAGGGGGTGCCATCGCTCTTCAGGTACACCAGACCCGTCGTATATGCCCAGGCGACAAGGTTGTTCAGCACCAGATCGAAGCGCAGGCGCGGCGACACGCCATACGCGGTAGCATTCCGCAGGTAGGTCGGGCTGAAGTCGGCATCGGCAAGTTTCGCCAGGTCCTGCTCCACCAGCACTTTTGAGCGCCCGTAGGGAGTAACCGGGTTGAACGACGAGGTTTCATCGAGCATCTCATCGCCGGCCGCGCCATAGGTGCTGCACGACGACGAGAAGATAAAGCGCGTGATGCCCGCCTGCTTTGCCAGCATCGCCAGGCGCACCGAAGCCAGGTAGTTGATTTCATAGGTCAATTGCGGGTCGAGATCGCCAAGCGGATCGTTCGACAGACCGGCCAGGTGCATGATTGCATCGACGCCCTCGAGGTCTGAGGCTTCGACATCGCGGATATCCTTGCGGATCTCCGGCACGTGCACCGGCGCAGCGCCAAAGGTGCACTCCTCGAACAGATCGCTATCAAGCCCCACCACCTCGTAGCCGCGTTCCAGCAGCATGGGGGTCAGCACCGTTCCGATATATCCTTTGTGTCCTGTTACCAGCACGCGCATCGCCGAGATCCTTTCGTATCGAGTCTTAAGGTCTGTCATTGCCATTCGAGGCTGGCTAGTCCCAGATCTTCCAGGGCGCATTGCCACTCTGCCAGAGGCTTTCGAGCAGTTTCTTGTCGCGCAGGGTATCCATACACTGCCAAAACGATGTGTGCTTGTACGCCATCAACTGACCTTCGCGCGCCAGGCGCTGTAGCGGCTCACGCTCCCAGGCGGTATCGTCGCCGTCGATATAGTCGAACACTGCCGGTTCGAGCACGAAAAACGCGCCATTGATCCAGCCCTCGCCGGTTTGCGGCTTTTCGTTGAATTCGGTGATCCGGTCGCCATCCAGCTCCAGGTGCCCGAAGCGCGCCGGCGGACGCACCGCCGTCAGGGTCGCCAGCTTGCCGTGGGCGCGGTGGAACTCGAGCAGCGCGTGCAGATTGACGTCCGACACGCCATCACCCCAGGTCAGCATAAACGTTTCGTTGCCGATATACGGCGCCAGGCGCTTGATCCGGCCGCCGGTGTTCGTCGGAATGCCGGTATCGATCAACTCAACGTTCCAATCGGGACGGTACCCGCCATTCATCTCGACCGCGCCGGAGCGCAGGTTGACCTTCAGGTTGCTGTTGAGCGAGCAATAATCGACCATGTATTTCTTGATGACCTCGCCTTTGTACCCCAGGGCAATGACAAAATCCTTGAAGCCATAGTACGAATAGTGCATCATGATGTGCCACAGGATCGGACGTCCGCCGATCTCGACCATCGGCTTTGGCTTGACTTCGGTCTCTTCGGAAAGGCGTGAACCGACGCCTCCCGCAAGAATGGCAACTTTCATAGCGAGTTCCTCCGTGCGATTGTCGTGGAATTCAATGCGCGAACGCGCTGTAATGCACGCATTCCCAGTTGACGAACGGCGTGGACGACATCGTTCCCCAACCGCGCCCAGTTGTAATCAGAGGCGACCCAATGCAGCAGCGCGCCATAGCATCGGCGCGCCTCATCAGGCGGAAGCGGCGTTTCGCGAATGGCTTTGATATATTCGTACAACGTGCGAAAATGCGGCATTACGATTTTGCCTTCGTTGGCGGGGTCGAACCAGGCGGCGCGGGCGCGCAGTTTCGCAGCGCGCACCGACTGTGTCGGATGCCGTCGAGAAATGAACAGATGCTCAGGCGCCTCGTAGAACGTTCCCAGCAACCCCAGCCGCGCCAGCAGAATCCGGTCCGATGGCACATAGGCGCCGATCAGCGGCGTGCGCCGGAGCACATCCGCGCGGATAACCCCAAACACCTGAAAACAGGGATGCCCAATGCAGATCAGATCGTGGAAGCGCACGCTCGCAAGCGGCGCGTCGGTGCGCAACCGCTCATCATAGGTGTACAACGTGTTGCCATCAGCATCGACGACGCGGGTGCGGCTGAAGGCGAGCGCCACCTGCGGATCATGATCGAGCATAGTCACACACCGCTCGAGGAATGTCGGTTCGAGCATATCATCGTGGGCATGCCACTTGAAATAGACCCCGCGCGCCAGCCCGAACACATAATTGAAGTTCCACGCTGCGCCGCGATTAATATCGTGACGCACATACCGGATGCGCGGGTCACGCGCAGCGTAGTCACGACATATCTCAGGCGTGGCATCATTCGAGGCGTTATCGGAAATGATCACCTCAAAGTTGTGAAATGTCTGCGCCAACAACGAATCCAGCGCCTGACGAAGATACTGCTGCCCGTTGTAAACTGGAAGACCGATACTGACGCGCGGTTCGACATCCATAGCATTATCACCTCGACCATCACCTCATCATCCCAGCAGACGTCTGAACAGTGCAGCCCATAACCTGATCGTTCTCATCGCTGAAAACCGTTTGTGTATGACCCAGAACCAGAGTTCTCAGGCGTGGCATCGTTCGAAGGTCTACCAAAATAAGGCTTAACCACAAAGGACACGAAGCGCACGAAGGTTTAATAAAATGAAGAGCATTTTCTTTGTGTCTCTTTGTGACCTTCGCGTTTAACAGATTTTTGCAGTGAATTCAATCATGGAATATCTGTAAAATCAGCACATTCAGATCATTTTGACAATGCTAGACCTAAAGAATGATACTGATGATGTGAGAGATTTTATCATTCCTTGAAACATCACGAGACCTTTTTCGAGCAACCTTCGATAGAGACCGCCGTAAGACTTTTATCCATACTATAGTGCATCACAGATCGTTTTTCAATTACAACTTCGTTACCCAGGGGCGCTTCGTCATTGATCTGGTTACAAAAATTGTCATTTTCATGAAAAAAGGGCGCGTTCGACAATCTCGCACACCACATGCGCCACAGTAATATGCACTTCCTGAATCCGCGCTGTATTTTGCGACGGAACGCACAGGCACAGATCAACAACACCGACCAGCAACCCGCCGGTCGCCCCGGTCAACCCGATCGTGGTCATGCCGCCATCGCGCGCAGTGCGCATTGCCGCAAGCACGCTCGCCGACGTTCCGCTGGTGCTGATGCCGATCACCGCATCACCCGGCTGACCGAGCGCTTCGACCTGACGGGCAAAGACGCGCTCATACCCATAGTCGTTGCCGATCGCTGTCAGGATTGAGGTATCGGTGGTCAGCGCAATCGCGGGCAGGCCCCGTCGCTCACGACGAAAGCGGCTGACGAATTCCGCTGCGATATGCTGCGCATCGGCGGCGCTGCCGCCATTGCCGCACAGCAGCACCCGGTTGCCGCGCTCAAACGTATCGACAATCCGCTGCGCAATCGCCACAATGACCGGCAACTGCGTTTCGAGCGTGCGACGCTTGAGATCGATGCCAGCTTCGATCTCTTCGATCACCCAGCGTGTGTACGCATCACTTCGTGAGTCCACAGGCGCTATCCTCAAACTTCCAGACCTACGCAGGAGTGCGCACAGCACCCGCATTCCTGCCGTTCAACAGGCTTTCGTACAGTGTCACGTAGCGTTGCGCCACTGCATCAATGGCGTATCGGTCCTGAATACGCCGACGGGCGCGGATGCCCCACGTTGGCGTTGCCAGCGCTTCCGCCAATGCCTTTGCCAGCGCAGCGGCATCTTCCGGCGCAACCAGCCGCCCACTCGTGCCATCCTCGAGCACTTCCACCGAACCGCCAACGCGCGTGGCGACGCATGGCAAACCGCATGCCATCGCTTCGAGCAGCGCCACTGGCATCCCCTCGGTGCGCGATGACAGCACAAATGCATCGCAGGCGCGCAGATACGCCGCAGTGTCATTTGTGCTGCCGGTGAACACAACCGACTGCGCAATACCCAGAGCATGCATCTGACGCATCAGATCATCGCGCAACTCGCCATCCCCTACGAGAATAAGGTGCGCATCCGCCAGCGTCGCATCACGTTGCGCCCATGCGTTCAACAGCACATCCAGCGCCTTGGCGACCGTCAACCGCCCGACGAAGACGACCAGTTTTCCATCGGGCAGACCAAGCCTGCGCCGCAAGTCCATGCGCTCATCGGGAGCGGCTGGCGCAAAACGTTCCACATCAACGCCGTTGGCAATATCCCATATACGCTCTTCCTGAACCCCCATCGTGCGCAGTTCGTCGTGAATCTCACGAGCAATGGCAACGAAAGCATCCCCCCAGCGCAACGCCGCCGCCACGCGCAGTTTCCCGGTCAGCGGACGCAGCCTGGTCAGTTTTGCGACATCACCGCGCGGACCGCGCCCATGCGGATTGATCACCAGCCGTTTTCCGGGCAGCGCACGCGCCATCAGCGCCAGCGTCATCGGCGAAATCATCTGATGGCAGTGCAGCACCTGGTAGCGCCGTCGCTCGCGCGCCAGGAGCGCGAGACCGGCGGTCAGGTAGCTCAGACCCGCAATCGCGCGCCCGCCCTGCATTCCGACGCGATATGTCGGAATGCCCTGAACCTCTTCATATGCCGGCGTTCCGGGATGCGGGCGGGTGACCGCTATCACGTCGATGCCGCGCGCCCGCAGCGCCCGGCTGAGCGCCAGCGTATGCGTTTGCGCTCCACCGATGGACGGGTAGAAATCGTGCAGGATCATGGCGACGCCGATGGGCATTGCGATCCTCCTTCTTAATCAGCGCTGCAAACCGGCGATTCGCGCTCGTCCACGCGCCACCGTCAACGATGCGTACAACTGCTCGTGTCCCCGTACATACTGTTCCAATCCGAATGCGCGGCGTACTTTCTCGCGTCCGCACCGCCCAAACAGGCGCTGGCGCTCAGGATTGTTGAGCGCATCAAGGAGCGCCGTCGCCAGCGCTTCGACATTCCCCGGCGGGACCAGCCACCCCTCGACTCCTGGCGTCACCAGGGCGCGACAACCGCCAACATCGGTCAGCACAACCGGACGCGCCGCTGCCATGGCTTCGACTGCCGTCACCGGCAGCCCCTCCCAGAGCGACGAGAGCGCAAAAACGTGCGTTTCCGCCAGCACTTCCGGGATGTCGTGCCGCAATCCATCGAACGACACCGCGTGAGCAATGCCGAGGTCCTGCGCCTGCTGACGCAGCGCTTCTCCCAGGCGCCCCTCGCCGACGAAGCGGAAGCGCGTCTCAGGACGTTTGTCCAACACCAGACGCGCGGCAGCGATCAGCAGATGATACGCCTTTTGCTCGCTCAACCGACCAATGGTGGTCACCGTTGGCGGAACATGGTCAGCGACCCCTTCGGCAATTGCCAGATACGGGGCCATCGGCACCGAATTATTGATTGTGACAATCCGCGACGCAGGAATGCCCCACTGCCGGACATACTCAACGTCAATGCCCGGCGCGACCATCACCAGGCGCGCTGCAAGCGTCC
The DNA here is from genome assembly GCA_937935075.1 of uncultured Roseiflexus sp. Classification (GTDB taxonomy): domain Bacteria; phylum Chloroflexota; class Chloroflexia; order Chloroflexales; family Roseiflexaceae; genus Roseiflexus. The sequence continues at coordinate 18,051 of CALGYB010000118.1, forward strand.
GCGCAGTCAGGCGTTGCAGCGCGCGTCGATGCCATTTCTGCTGATCGTAGTCACGCGGGATATTGTGCATTGTCGAAACGACCGGCACGCCGGCGGCCGCCCCCACGATCCGCCCCACAACATCGGCGCCGGTCAGGTGCGTATGGATGACATCGACCTGCCGGGTGCGCACCAAGCGCGCAATTGTCGAAACAACCTTTGGTTCATAGAAACGTCGTGCGCCCACAACGGTCAGCGGCAGGCGAGCGGCCTCGAACTCCTGGCGCAGCGGACCGTCATGCAACGCCACGACGTGACTTTCAAAGCGCTGCGGATCAAGGCCGGTCAGCAACCCTGGCAGCAGCCGTTGCGCGCCGCCGAGCCAGAGCGTTTCGACGATCTGCAGCACGCGAATACGATGATTCACCCTGATGCTCCTTATCCGTTCCAATGCAGAGATGGGCGCTCGACTCCCGATACCTTATCGCCGCCATGTGGGAGCGTATCGAACCGCCATCACCATCTCGCCGAACAGTTCGCGGCGCGTCCATTTCAACCAGCGCGTCAACGCAATCATGCAGCGCATCTTTTCCGCCGGATTGATCGGCGCACGCCGGATAATCCGCAGGTACTCCATCACCCAGCGCCAGTGCACCATTGGTGCGCGCCCCCGATAGGACGGATCAAACCAGCGTTGCCGCTCACGCGCCGACGGATTGGCCCGCACCGACATCTCGCGATGCTCACGCCGAAAGAACAGAGATTCGGGCAATTCGTGAATCTCGCCGCGCAACGCAATTTCAGCAATCAGGATCATATCCGACGACGGATAGCTGCCGATGCGCTGCGTTTGACGCAGGACATCAATGCGATACAGCCCGAACACCGGGTTCATCCAACCGCGCGCCAGCGGCAGAAACCGGCGAAATCGATCCGATGGGCGTCGCTCGCGGAAATGAAATCCATCACGAATGGTGCGCAACCGGCGACCCTGCTCGTCAATAAACGTCGTTGGCGCATAACAGAGCGCCACTCCCGGTTCGCAATCCAGCACATCCACACAGGCGCCGATCAGGTCAGGATGACAGCGATCATCGTGCGCCATCCATTTGAAATAGCGTCCACGCGCCAGATCGACCAGCCGATTGTAGTTGAAGGCGGCGCCCATATTCCGCTCATTGCGGACATAGCGAATACGCCGATCCTGCTGTTCATAGCGACGGCAAATATCGGGCGTTCCATCGGTCGAGGCGTTATCGCTGATGATCACTTCCAGCCGGTCAAAGCGTTGCGCCAGCACCGACTCGATTGCCTCAGCCAGATACCGTTCGCCGTTGTAGACCGGCATGCCAACCGTCACGGTTGGAGAAAGATGTTCAGGCGTCATGCGTCATTCTACTCCGCATTTATGGCATCAAGGCAGTTCGAGACCCTCGCGCTTATCGGCGGGGCGTCGCATCACGCCACGCACAGTGCGCCCAATAGCGGCATACGATTCCTCGCCGAGAAGTGATCGCAGCAGGCGCTTCGTTTTACTCACCGGCCGCTCGAAGGGGAAGAGCGCCAGCCCCATCCACGCATGCGCCACACGGCGTAGATAAGGCAATCCGAGTTGCGAGGCATATGCCGCACGATCACACTGGTCCCAACTCAAACGTCGCGCAAACAGGATGGGGCGACGCCACACCGGATAGACGCGCGCAATGCCGCGACAGGCAATCGACTGGAACATATCGAGGCGCTCGATGCCGCGATGGTGCGAGATGCCGCCGGGATGCCAGCGATAGATCATCAGCGGCTCCATCACAAATCCCACCGGTCCATACGCTGCGATCCGAATGAACAGGTCCCAATCCTGCCCCCAACGCAGGGCGGGATCAAACACACCGACCGCATCGAAGACCGAACGCCGGATGAGCGTCATTGATGGGTTGCCGATGACATTGCGCACCACGTTTTCGTGCATCAGGTTGCGCCCCGGACGCACGCCAAAATATTCGATATGACGCTCACCAGTTGTTTGATCCCAGCGCCAGCGCAGACAACTGACCATCACGGTTTCGGGATGGGCGGCAAGGTATGCTGTCTGCCGCTCGATCTTGTGCGGCAACCAGAGATCATCGCCATCCAGGAACGCCACCAGATCGCCGCTCGTCTCGCGGATACCGCGATTGCGCGCCGCACCGGCCCCCTGATTGGGCTGTTGAATCAGACGCACACCGTGAGATTCATAGCGTCGCGCGACTTCAGCAGTGGCATCAGTCGAACCATCATCAATCACGACGATTTCGTCAGCAGGGCGCGATTGCGCCAGCACACTCTCGATCGCCGCGCCGAGATATGCTGCTGCGTTGTACGCGGTCACCACGACGCTCACACGAAAATCACGCATATCCTCTCCTCTGGCGTACCCAGCCGCGTCTCAGCGCCACATCCGCCATCACAACGGCATCATGCCGTTCACATATCAACCGCGCGCCAGGCTGCCGCGCAGCATGGTGCGCGCCTGGATCAGCGTGTCACGCCCGGCAAACCAGATCGCCCCGATATACGCAGCGGCGCCCGCCAGGGGGATGATCGCCACCTGGACCCATGCGCTGGAGATCGAGAGAACCAGCGTGGTCACGACAAGCACCATTATTGCGGCGCCCAACAACGCCGGACGCACCGCGTCCAGCACGCCGATCAGCGGCGCTTTCGTGACCCGACGGATCATCACCAGGTCGAGCGCCATGCACACCAGCGTCAACGCCACATGACCGGCTGCGACACCGACAATGCCCCAGAACGTACCGGCATAAAGAACCGCCACCACAACCGGCAGTTTGACCAGCGACAGTTTGAACGTGAGATCAGGGCGACCAATGGCATTGTAGATAATGCCCGACAGATAGGAAACGATAGACAGGGCGCTGGCGATTGCAATGAATTGCATTGGTGCAATCATTGGACGCCACACCTCCGCGAAAAACACCTGCACGAGCGCCGGAGAGAGCAGCGCCAACCCAAACCCGGCAGGAAATGTGACCAATGACATATAACGCAGGTAGGCGAAATACACTTCGTGAGTCTTTTCAGGATCGGACTGGGTGCGCGCCAGAACGGGGAACGCCACCGTATCGACAATGTGGCTGACGCTTCGAATCACTAGCTCCGGGATACGGAACGCCATGGTGTAGTACCCCAGCGCCGTCGCACCGAGGAGTCGCCCGACCAGCAGGTAGTCAACATTCACCATAAACGAGCCTACCAGGCTGACCCCGGTGATATGGATGCCATACCCCAGCATCTCGCGCATCACCTGCGGATCGAAGGCGCGAGTCGGGCGCCAGCGGACAATCCACCACGGAATAATGACTTCCAACACTTTGTTGACCAGTTCGGAGACCACGAGACTCCAGACGCCAAATCCTTGCCATGCCATTCCAACAGCAACAATCGCCCGAATGACATTGCGGACAATCCCCGGCAGCAGATAGGCTTTGAAGCGCAGATCGCGCTGCAACATCGCCATTGGAACCGTACCGAACCCGATGAGAATCAACCCAACGGAAAGAACGCGCAACAACGGCGTCACCTGCGGTTCATTGAAAAAAACAGCCAGCGATGGCGCTGCTAGCCATGTACCTGCGTACAGTACCACACTGCTGCCGACACTGACGACAAACGCCGCATTTTGCGCTTCTTCCAGTCGGTCACGTCGCGCAATCAGGGCGTGACCGACGCCAAAATTGTTGAGCAGATCGAGGTAGGCGATGACAATCGTACAATACGCGATAACGCCGAACTCTTCCGGCACAAGCAGGCGCGCCAGAATAAGCGTCGTCACGAATGTGACGAGGCGTCCGCTTGTGTATGAGAGGAACGACCAGAACGTGCCGCGAACGGCTCGTTTGCCAACCGTCTCCGATACGGTCGTCGTCGGTGTCACCGGTATGCTCCTTACGTTTGTTCCAGGTACGTGTCACGCTGCGCCGGATTGTTATGCCAGGGCATTGGACGCAACCCCAATCACGCTGATGACAGCCTGTACTAAGCGCCTATCCGAATAATTGCGACTGAAGTGCGCCCGGATAGGCGAAGGCATTACCTTCGCCCGCCTGACGATCTGTTCCGGATAGACTCCTGTAGAGCGATCAATCAGATGTTGCCCAATACTTGCCCGTGTTGACCGCCTTGCGCAGCTTTGGCTTCGACAGGCTCAGCCGACGTCAGACGCTCCACGTCCTTGATGGTTCAGGTTTTGGGTAATCGCGCTATAAGAGCCGTTCGCCTGAATCGTTGCGCCTCACCAGCGCATATAGAAACGCTTCCGATGCCCATCCACCAGCGCCAGCCAGGTCCCTTCCCGAAGACGATGGAGATCGAGTGTGTGCATCCCGCGCTGATTCCAGCCGGATCGCTCTGGTTCAAGCAAGGCTGCTGAACTCCAGGGGCGTTCCGCATAGCGTTCAGCAGTCAGGTCCACGACCTCGAATGCCAAGACCCGCGCACCATAGTGCTGCGAACAATCCTGCGCCAACCGGATCAATCGTCCGTTATGGCACACCACCCGCCCTGCCGGACGCGCTATTCGCGCATCGCCTGCCACAATCGGGCTGCATGGATGCTCGCGCCAGGGACCATATGGCGTCGTAGCGCCATAGAGACGCAGCGTGTCATTGCGTTTGATGTTGGTTCCGGCGAACAGCCACCAGCGCCCCTGATAGAAGAACGGAGTCGGATCGAGATAATCGTCGTCCTCCAGCAATGTGGCGACATACTCCCAGCGGAATGGAAAGTCGACCGCGCGATACAGCCGCACCTGGCGCTGCGACGCTGTTTCGGGCGTCATATAGTAAGCGCCGTTCCACTCGAATACCAGCGGATACGACAGGTGGAACGGCTCGTCCAGCACAATCTGGCAATATTCCCATTCCCGCCCGTTGCGACTGACCGCTACACCGATCTGCCCGCGACGCAGGGTTGCGTGCAACACCTCGAAAAACAGCCACCAGTGATCGTCGGTGCGTACCACGAACGGGTCAGCGACGAACAGCGCCGGCACATCGCGCACATGCGCCGCTGTGAGCACCGGATTGCGCATGCCGGGCAACGGCTGCAATCTATCCAGATCATTCCCGCCGTAGATGCCGATCGCCCAGTCATCTTTGCGCCGCACACGACGCAGCAATGGTAATGCTTTGCGGACGGAGGAGAGAAACGTCTGCATTACCGGCTCACCTTCACTGCCTGCTCCGCACGCTCCGCTGCTTCACGCTGCGCAATCACCACAAGCGCAACCGCCATGCCGACCTGCAGCCAGAGCATATACCCATACGCGCCATGCAGGAACAGCGACGTCACCAGATACCCTAAAAACCCGACTTTTACCGCAACAGCGAGCGCAGCCATACGATGGTCGTCTGCCGCATTGAAGAGAAGTTCGGCTTTTCGTAAACGCCCCCACACCGTCGCCAGCAATCCGATAAAGATCGCCAGGCCGATCATTCCCTGTTCGGCAGCGACTTCGAGGTAGAGACTATGCGCATCGCGCTCGGTATTCGAGCCGGCGCCTTCGATTTCGTTGATGTAATCACGGTAATGCAACCGATAGTTGCCACGCCCAACCCCAAAGATCGGATGGTCTGCCGCCATCGTGAGCGCAATCTCCGCTTTAACCGTGCGCCCCTGGATCGAGCCATCAGCATAGGCGCCCGCACTGTTTCCGGGCAACACCTCATAGAGCGTGCCGAAACGCGCGCGGAACTCTGGCGGCGCGACATAGAGCAGCGCGCCAATAAGCGGCAGGATGAGCACATAGCGCGCATCGAGCCGCAAATACATTGCGTAGACGCCGAGGACGATCACTGTTCCAAGATACGCGCCGCGTGAGAAGGTCAGACCAATTGCGGCAAGCAACAGGAGCAAAGAGGCTAATCCGAACGATTTGCCACGCCAGGTTCGCCCGTTCAAAGCCGCCCAGACCGCCAGCGGCACGAGCACGAGCAGCAACTGACCGAAATAGTTGGGATCATTCACCGTACCAAACGCGCGCGCGCGGTCGTCCATGGTTGTCGAAATCTGGCGCACCGCCGCCTGCGCGAAGCCCCAGTAGTTGTTGTCGTAGGTTTTGGTCATCTCCTGATAGACCGTCAACGCACTCAACGCTGCGCCCACGATCAACAACCCCCACACGGCGCGCTCGAATGCCTGGCGCGTTATAAGCAGATTGAAGATCAACCCGGCGATGACACAGTCCTTAGCCGTATCAACCAGGCGACTCATCACCGCATCGGTATCGCGCGCAAACCAGAGACCCGTCGCTCCGACGACCAGGTATGCCAGCATCCACCAGATCACCGGGTCGGACACCAGACCGCGCGGTCGCTCGGAAAGAAATCGCCGCGCCAGCAATACCACGGTCAGCAGGGCAACCATCAGTTTCACGACTGAAGGAATGCCGTGATACTTGATCAAAACGTCATGGATATTGCCCCAGTGGATGACCAGCAGCGTCGCCGCGACATACTCTGGCTTGATGAATGCAATCGCAACAACAACGATTCCCGCAATGCCGCCAAAGAGCAACCACACCGGAAGGTCACGCGATACGATCATCCCCGCAGCCATTGAGACGGCGACAACCACGCCCACTTGCAACCAGACATGCTGCCAGAGTTGAGCGGTGACGTGAAGCGGGTTCTTTAATAGACGTTCCAATTGCATACCACCCTCGCTGTGCTGAGTTATGCTATCGACGACCGTCTCAGATTCGAGACGGTGTCGAGCGTGCGTCCTGTTAAGAGACCGAGGGTGCTACGTCACTCATCCGTTGACGATGCTGAAGGCGAAATGGCCGCCTCAGCCGGTGAAAGCGCCGGCGTCTGCGTGGCGCTCATATCGATGCCCGGCAAGCCGACGCCGCTGCGCAGACTCTGGAGCGCCTGCTCCAGCAGCGCGAATGCCACACCCAGGATCAGACCAAAGACAAAGCCCAGCGTCAGCAAGCGCAGCGGCTGTGGCGCAATCGGCGACGTTGGCGGCATTGCCGGGTCGATCACCTCGACCGCAATCACCTTCTCGTAGTCTTGCCCCACCATGTTTCGCGCGACGGTGTTTGCCACCAGCGCCGCAAACGCCGGATCGGCGCTCTGCGCGCGCACTTCAATCAGGTTCGTCTCCGGCGGCGTAATCGTGCGCACCTGCGCAGCAAGCACGGCCTCGACCGGTACGTTGAGTTCCCGCGCCACCTCTTCGTGCATCGACATACTGGTGGCTTTGCGTGCAATAGTGTTGATGACGTTGCGTCGGGTGAGCGCGTTGATCGTGTTCAGAATCTGGTTCGGATCCTCAAGCACCGCGCTTGGTTTCAGTTCGACAATCGTCGATGCCTGATACACCGGTTTCTGCATCAGCACGAATATCGCCGTGCTCCCCACCGTCAGCGCCGTTGCCAACACCACCAGCCACCAGTTGCGGATCAGGACGCGAATGAACGTTGACAGACTCATTGATCGTTCTTCCTTTCTTCTCTTCGTCATGTGACAGATTTACGCGGCTCTCTGCTCAGACACACTGCTCTCACGTTCGCGCCGCTGAACACGGTTCCAGAGCGAGGTATGACGTCCGGTCAAAAAACGATACAATCCAACCAGCGCCGCACGATTGCCGTTGACCAGAAAAGCCGGAATGTACAACACTTTGCCCACCATACCTCGACGTTCGCTCCGACCTCCCACCCATGCCAGCGCGTAGAACACCGCCTGCAACGCCAGCATGATCCAATTGAACGGGGGCGCCAGTCGCGCCAGGCCGCCCTGCGATGCCGGACGAACCACCGCCGCCAGATTAGCCAGCAGCGCGCCGATCATCACCAGCGGAACCAGCGGGCGCAGGTATTTATGCGACACGATCTGCCAGACCAGCAACGGATTCGTCAGCGGCAGCATGATGTGCGAATGCCGCATCATCACAAAGCGTTGTGCGACAATCCGCGCCCGGCGTTCCTGCTCATCCCGCGCCGAGGCGGACACCCGCTCGATCGAGCGCGCATCGGGTGCGTACACCACGCGATACCCTTGCTTGAGCACGTGCATGGCGATCGCCAGGTCATCGGCCATGAACCGCGCTTCCGGCGGCAACGGCTGTTCCAGCAGGAATCGCCGCACCGCCATGATTTCGCCCACCGCGCCGGTGCAACTGCCAAGCCGCGTTTCCTGGCGCTTGATGTACGACTCGTACTTCCAGTACAACCCTTCTGAGTCGCCGAGCGCCCCGTCGCCCTTCGCAATGACTTTGGCGCCGGTCACCGCCCCAATGTGCGGATCGACGAACGGCGCCACCAGCGCGCGCAGCGCCCCGGCATCATAGAGATTATTGGCGTCGGACAGCACGACAATCTCGCCGCGCGCCTGCGGCAGCGCCCGGACGATCGCCGCCAGTTTTCCGGCGCGCTCCGGGCGATAACTCAGTTCGACGCCGCGATCGGCGAAGTCGGCGACGACCGTCGGCGTGGCATCGTCGGAGCCGTCGGCGGCGACCAGGATCTGGAGTTTGTCGCGCGGATAATCGAGCGCCAGGCTATTCTCCAGTTTGGTTGCAATCACCTGCTGCTCGTTGTATGCTGCGATCAGCAGCGTCACCGCTGGCAGTTCGGCAGGCGGCGCAAACGACGGCGACGGACGCAACCGCGCCAGCACCGTCAGCAATGCCGGATAGCCGGCGTAGACGTACCCGACCGTGGCCACGCAGAACCAGAACAATCGACCGCTCATTGCGCAACTCCCTGCCACCGGTGCAATGCCGCCCGATAGACGGCCTCAGTGCGCTCGAAAAAGCGTTGCCGGGTATACTGCCGCTCAACGGTGCGCAGACCTTCTTTGCCAAGGCGCTGGACCAGATCCGGATTGTCGAGCAATAGCGTGATCCGCTCCGCCAGCGCCTTGCTATCGCCCGCCGGAACCAGCAGACCATTCTCCATCGGACGCACGTGTTCGGGAATGCCGCCGACGTTGGTCGCCACCACTGGTTTGCCGCAGGCAAACGACTCGGTAATGACAATCCCAAACTCCTCTTCCAGCGATGGCAGTGCGGTAAAGGTCGCCAGCGCCATGATTGCGACCGCATCGCCACGCGCGCCTGCGAAGATGACATGCTCCGCCACACCCAGCGCCTGCGCTTCTCGTTCGAGCGTTGATCGCTCCTCGCCATCGCCCACCAGCACCGCCTGCACATCGGGATGGCGGCTGATCACATCAGGCAGCGCCCGTATCAGGTAGATATGCCCCTTGCGCGACACCAGACGCCCAACGCTCACGATAATCGGCGCATCGCCTCTCAGGTGCAACTCCTTCAACAGTCGCTGACGCTGATCGTTGGACAACGGCGCCGGAATGGTGATGCCAATCGGAATGACCGTGACCCGATCCGGAGCGATGCCGCACGTTTCGACCACGAACCGCTTCATCATCGCGCTCATCGTGATGGCATGCGTTCCCAGGGCAAATCGCGTCAGACTGCGATTTCGCCACGGCACCTCTTGCAGGGTCGTCACCACCGGCACGCTGGTCAGGCGCGCCGCCAGCCGGGCAGCCAGCGCCGCAAAGCGATGGTGCGTGTTGATCAGATCGATCTGCTCGGCGCGAATAATGCGCGCCAGTCTGAGACCCGATGCCAGTAATCCCGGAATATTCGGCGCTCGTTTGCCGGCGCCAAGATAGGGTGTCAGCGGCAGCCGATCATAGGATCGCGTGAACCCTGTAATGCGCCTGAGCCATTCGCCGCCGCCCGATGCGACCACCACGTGATACCCTGCCTCCGCCTGACTCTCCGCCAGGCGGATCAGGTACTCGGTGGCGCCGCCGATCCCCAGACGCGGACGGACGTGCAGAACGCGCAGTGGATGATGTGGAAAATCTATCAACATCACGATGCCTCGACGGGTTGCACAGACCGACGCTGTTCCGGCGAACGCCAGTCGCGCTCAAACAGGTCACGCAACTGCTGCGCACTGCGTTCGAGATTGAATTCCTGCAACACCAGTCGCCTGCCAGCCTCCGCCAACCGCTGCCCCAGTGCCCGGTCGGCGTACAGACGCTCCAGCGCGTCTGCCAGCGCCGCTGCATCACGTTGCGGCACGAGCAGACCGGTTTCACCATCGCGCACCAGTTCTGGAATGCCAGAGATCGATGTCGCCACGACAGGAACTTCAGACGCCAGCGCCTCCATCAATGCCACTGGAATGCCTTCCATCTTGCCGTTCGGCATCACCACGCTCGGCAACGCCACAACATCAGCCTGCCGCACCACCTCGCTGACCCGGTGGCGTGGCAGGGCGCCCATCAGGGTGACCTGCTGCTCCAGTGCCAGATGACGTATCTGCGCCTCCAGACGAGGGCGGTCGTCCCCCTCGCCGACCAGCAGGCAGCGGAAGGGAATCCGCCGGTCGCGCAGCCTGGCGCAGGCGTCGATCAGATACCGCTGTCCTTTGTAGCCAGCCAGGCTGCCGACGCAGACGATCGTGAACGGCTCACGCGAATCGCGCTGCTCGCGCGGGCGAAAGAGAGTCGGGTCAATCCCGCAGTGCACCACGATGACCCGTTCTGCGGCAATTGAGCCGTACAGATCGATCAGCATCCGGCGGTTGAACTCGGAAATCGCCACGACAAAACCGGCGGCGGCGACCTTTTCGCCCAGCATCGGGCGCTCGACATAGAGATCGTGCGCATGCACCGTAAAACTGTACGGAATGCCGGTGAGCAGGCTTACAATATACGCAAACAGCGCCGGATGCGTCGCATAGTGCGCATGCAGATGATCGACTTCGAGCTCAACCATGCGGCGCGCCGCGTATGCCGCTTTTGGAACGACGACCAGCGCGCGGGAGAGAAACTTCGGCGACGCGAGATTGCCGCGCAGCGCGCGCCACCATGCCCGCAGATACGCCGCCGGCCGGCGCACCAGCCAGTAGATCTGCGCATCGAGCGTCGGGCGCGACAGCAACGTGCAGTAATGCGCTCGCTCGACCATCGCCTGCGCGTCGGCATGCTGAACCGGCGCGCGCTCACGGATCAGCGGAAAGATTTCAATCCGCATCCCCTGGCGTTCGAGTGCGAGCATTTCAATCAGAATGAAGGTCTCCGTCAGCTTGGGAAAGCGCGACATCGTGTACGCAACGGTGCGTGGACGCTGCGGGGTCCGGCTCATAGGCTCACTCATACTGCTCTCTGTCGTATAACGTTACCGCTGGCGCCGCTCCGTGACCGGAAGCGACTCAGTGCGCTCCACGCCCCTGAAACACTGCCAGGACGGTTCGGATCAGTATCTCCAGGTCCAGCCCCAGGCAGCGATGCTCGATGTACATGATGTCCAGGCGCAATCGTTCATCGAACTCGGTGCTGGCGCGCCCGTACACCTGCCACAAACCGGTCAATCCCGGCTTCACGTCCAGGCGCGCCGTCTGCCAGAGTTGATACGTGCTGGCATCGAACGATGTCGGGCGCGGACCGACCAGGCTCATATCGCCGCGCAGCACATTGATAATCTGCGGCAGTTCATCGAGACTGGTCTTGCGCAGGAACTTCCCGACCCGCGTCACGCGCGGATCATTCGTAATTTTGAAATCGGGCCACTGCAATTCATTCAGGTGCGCCAGTTGCTTCTTCAACTCTTCAGCATTCGGCACCATAGTGCGAAACTTGTACATTTTGAAGCGTCGCCCGCCCTTTCCGGTGCGATTCTGCGTAAAGATCACCGGCCCGCCTGGCGACTCGATCTTGATCGCCAGGGCGATGAGCACAAACAGCGGCAGAATGACAGGCAGCGCAAGTAACGACAGGCACAGATCCATCATGCGCTTGGCGCGCCGGTAAGCCCGCCCGCGCAACCACTGACGTTCAGGGCGGTACCGTTCGATCCAATCGAGCGCATAGACCGGGCGACTTCGTTTATCGACAATCGTAGCCATAACGTCCTCACACAAAGAACCTCAACACGTTGCTCCGGATCACGATGACGCCTGCACTTCCGGCGCATTCAGCACTTCCTGCGACGGTGGATCGAGCACCTTCTGCTGATCCTGCTTGAGATGACGTTCAGCGGTATCGAGCAAGTCCTCGAACGTCAATGAATGGTCAGGAAACGCCGCCACGCCATACCTGGCGGTGATGCCCAACCGATCCTGCACCAGATGCACCAGGCGATCGCCGAGCAATCTGGCTTTGTCTTCCGGGGTTTCGGGCGTCACCAGGATCAGGCGGCCAGGGCGCTCATCCTCGATAATCAGATCGGTGCGACGCAGATGGCGAGCCAGCATGCGCGCCGTGACCGCCAGCACATATCGTTGCATCATCGAGCGCTGCAAATCCTGGACGAAGCGGTGCATCATCATGTTGAGCGAGCGCGCATCGGCTTCGAGGACAATCACGCTCAACGGGCGATGCAAGCGGCGACTGGCGCTCATCTGCGTCTGCACCATTTCCTGCGCACCGTGGAGTGAGTGCAAGCGATCATTCTTATCGCGCAATGTCATAATCTCGACGGCTCGACGGAACTCTTCGAGCGCTTCACCTGCGCGATGAGCGAGCAACGCCGCACCCCCCACCAGAGTAAACTCGATAACGGTCAGATAGGTGTAGATGTCACCGAATTTCGGCGATGGATCAAGCACAAGCCCAATCCCCAACGCAACCCATCCCAACGCAATGACCAGGATGGCCGGGCGCTTCTGAAATACGCTGAACAACGGCAGCAGCACGACCACCGCGATCACCACATACACGACCGGCTCGAGATCGATCGTATTGACGCTTCCCAGATCAAGCCGCTCGATATTGAAGCAAGCAATCAGCCAGAGAAGAAGCAGGATGAAACGACGACGCAAACTACTCATGGCGCATGTCTCTCTTTCATAGCCTGATCCTGCGGATCGGAACCCTGGGCGCGGTAGATATGGTAGGGGCGATCAACATTTGCCTGGTGATCGTCGGGATTGGTCATTCCGACACGCACCCGCAGCATCTGAACGTTGTAACGCAGCCGATAGATCAGATAACGCACCAGTTCACGCCATCCACGCTCGAAATACCGGCCCGACGTCAAGACCGCCAGCCGTGGCGAACCGTTGTACACCACAGGCACATTCCTGGCACGCAACACGGGACCGATACTGAAGTCAGCCGGCAGGTACCCGGCATCGAATAACTCAATGAAGAGATCGCGATCAATGGCGAAGTTACTGCCGCGGATCGTCGGTACGCCCATCACCTGGCGCTTGAACCAGCGCGTCAGATGATGGATGGCAACCCGCGTCTGCGTGGCAGCATCGTCATTCAGATCGCAGAAGTTGACCGGCGTATACGCAGCGCGAGCGCCAGACGCAAACTGCTCGACATACCAATCCAACAGCGCCGTCGGATCCGGCACGCGACAATCGGCATCGATATGGATGGTCAGTCGAGACGCAGCGACGCGCGCGCCGTGGACCCGCGCCGTGACCGCCACCCGAATGCCCGGCAGACGGACATCCGGCTTGCTGACAACGCCTATCCCCGCATGATGAAACACCGTGAGATTCGGAGGTTCATCAGCAGGATAATTGTTGACCATCACAATAATCTCGAACGTATATCGTCCCTGGTAGTCGAGCAGATCGTTGATGACCACCCAGACGCGTTCGAGATCGGACTGCGCATTGACCGGAATAATGATCGAACCAGCGGGGCGACTCAACGGATCGCCCCGGAAGCGAGGCATCCTGAGCGTGTATATGTTATGTGCACTCATCACATCTTCCAACGTGTCGAAGAGAATATTTCGACGCTCGCAAGCCACAGTGCTTCCTTCTGTGCCGTCACTGCCGTTGTGGAACATAACGCTGCAACACTGCCGGGGAAATCAGGTGAAGTTTTATTTCTGACTACGCATTCAGTCTAAAGGAGACAGTGAAGTAAGAGATGACATTCAGGATCGCTTTTATGAAACTTTGTTCATATCCTCGCCTGGACCCATACGCTCACTTGAGTGGCGCAGTCGCCTCACGGACTTCAGTTGCCGCAGGCACTGGCGGAACCAAAAACCACGCCATCGCACAAGGCGCGTCACTTGACTCTTTGACCGTGCTGAGGCACGATGAGAAGGAACAATCACCTTCGCCAGATGGAGACATGCATGGACACCTCGACGCTTCTTCAGGAGATCTACGAACAACCCGCAGCGCTGCGTCAGCTTATCAACACCGAAAGCGCCCCGGTCGCCCGATTGGCGCACAAGTTAAGAGATCGCAGATATCAATATGTTGTCATTGCAGCGCGTGGTTCATCGGATAATGCGGCGCGCTACGCGCAATACCTGATAGGCGCCGCTCTGGGTCTGCCGGTCGCACTGGCAACGCCTTCGCTCCATACGCGCTATGGCGCGCATCTGCGCTTCGAAGGCGCACTGGTCATCGGCATCTCACAGTCGGGCGCGTCACCCGACATCTGCGCCGTCATCGACGACGCGCGCCGCGCAGGGGCGCCGACTATCGCAATTACAAACAACCTGGGGTCGCCGCTGGCACGCGCGGCTGAGTTTAATATTCCGTTACATGCCGGCATCGAGCGGAGCATTGCCGCCACCAAAACATACACGACACAACTGGCGGCGCTGGCGCTGCTGACCCTCAGCATGGCAAACGACAGCGCCGGACTGACGACGCTGGCAACCATCCCTGATGCAATGGAAGCGATACTCACACTTGATGCCCGCATGCGCGAGATTGCTGGAGACCTGGCAGACGCAACCGCCGCCGTCACCATCGGACGCGGCTATCATTACGCAACTGCCTGGGAAATTGCGCTTAAGCTCAAGGAACTCACATATGTAGCGGCTGAACCGTATTCAGCCGCCGATTTTCAGCACGGGCCCATCGCGCTCGTGCGCGAAGCGTTTCCGGTCGTCCTCGTGGCAACCAGGGGCGCAGTCGCCGATGATCTCACAGCGATCACACGTCGTCTGCGCGACCTTGGCGCTCATCTGACGGTCATCAGCGACGTGCCCGCCATCCTGGAGATGGCAGATCGACCCGCGCTGCTACCGGTAAGCGTTGAGGAGCGTTTCTCGCCAATGACGACGATCATTGCAGGGCAGTTGCTGGTTTTTCATCTGGCACGCGCGCGTGGTCTCGACCCGGATAACCCTCGCGGCCTGCGCAAGGTGACGGAAACCCGGTGAGGGGGAAGGTTGCAGGTGGGGCGGGGCTACTGGCGGCGCACCTTCGTCTGTGGAACAGTCACTGCGAGACTTATAAGACGAAGCAATCTCCTGCGAACCAGTGAGATTGCTTCGCTCGGCTCACAGTGGCGCCGGACTGTCGATCTCGGACAGGCGCCAGGTGCAAGGAGGGATTTACCTTCGCACCTTATCGAGCAATCAACCAAAACCTGGACCATCAAAGACGCAGAGCGGCTGACGTTGGCTTCGACCGGCTCAGCCAACATCAGCCACACGACGGTCAACACGGGCCAATGATCGTGCAATATCGGGTTGATCGCTCTATTGGGCTTCCTGTCACGCTCCTGAGTTTCGGATGGGCGCCGGGTTGCAGGGAGGGATATAACCCTTAACCCCTGCAATTACGGCGCAACCGTCATCACACCCTTCATACCGCCAGCGTAGTGCGCCGGATAGGTGCAAAGAAAGACATACGTGCCAGGTGCAGGCGCGGTAAAGGTGATAGTTTCGCTGCCGCCAGGACCGAGCATCTTCGTCGCGGCGATAATATCCGCCCGATCAGCCGGCAGGAAATCGGGAGGACCGGCATTGATCGCCTCTTCATCAACCTTTGCGGCAATGTCCTCGCCGCCCTTGACAATCACGATATTGTGCTGCTGCGCTGTTGACACATTCTTGAACGTCAGAGTGATCGTCTGGCCGGTGGGAACGGTGAACTCTTTCTTATCATATGCCAGATTCTCGCCATCGGATGCGATCTCGATCGTTGTGCTTGCGCCGCCACCGCCGCCACCGCCGCCACTGCCACCGCCGCATGCAGCCAGCGCAAACGCGGTGACAACCGCAACCATCAGCACCCACAAGGACTTGCGCATCTTCATAAAACTCCCCTTTACTGGTTTTCAGGTGAACACGTGTATTTTATCACGATCTATCGGGCTGTCAATCGGTAGTACGCGCTTCGCGCATTGGGGGATGCAAGGATCGACGATCAGCAAACCAGATTATGACTTCACTGCAAAAAGCTGTAACCACGAAGATCGCAAAGGGACACAAAGGAAATGGACTTCTCACCTTCGTGCGCTTCGTGTTCTTGGTGGTTAAGCCTTTGTGCAGTGGACTCAGATTATGGTTTGGGTACGGGAGTAACCACGAAGGTCACAAAGGGACACAAAGGAAATGCGCTTCCACCCTCGTGCGCTTCGTGTCCTTTGTGGTTAAGCCTTTTTGCAGTGGACTCTGGCATGAAAATGCAAAGAATCAATGCCGA
>CALGYB010000119.1 GCA_937935075.1 uncultured Roseiflexus sp.
GGCAGCAGCAGTTTCGCCGGGCTGACGCCGGCGCGTCGTGCCAGACTGACCGCCACCGGCAAAAAAACAGCCACGGTTCCGGTCGAACTGAGGAATGCCGAGAGCAACGCAACAATCAACATAATTGCAGCAATCAGGCGCGCTTCACCGGCGCCGGCGAAACGCATGAGTTGCTGCCCCAACGCATCGGCGACGCCGGTCTGGAATAATCCGGCGCCCACGATGAACAACGCGGCGATGATCAGCACAATCGGGTCCGAGAACCCTGCAAGCGCCTCGGCTGGCGTGAGGATGCCGCTCAAAAGCAGCGCCAGCAACGCCAGCAGCGCAACCACATCGAGCCGGAGCCGATCACTGGCGAACAGAATGACCGTCAGCGTCAGCACCCCAAAAACAATCAGCATGTTTCACTACTCTGCCGGTTAAGTTCACACAAAGGCGCAAAGATTCCGCGTCACGACATTGTTGATAGGGTATGCGCAGCAGTCTGCATCACAGGGTCTCTGCGGTCTGGGGAACACCGTCCGGTATATTGGGCGTCGGCAACATGGCGCCTTCCGGCTGAGGCGCGAGGGGCAAGAGCATCGTAAAAATGCTCCCTTTGCCTGGTTCGCTGGAAACCAACACCTGCCCGCCATGCACTTCGACCACCGAGCGAACGATAGACAACCCCAAGCCCGCACCGCCGCCGTTGTGGCAACGCGACCGGTCGGCGCGGTAGAAGCGCTCGAAGATGTGCGGCAGGTCCTGCGGCGCAATGCCGTACCCCGTATCAACGACGCTGAGCGCGGCGTATCCGTCGCGCCTGGCGAGGCTCAGCGTAACGGCGCCGCCCGGCGGCGTGTGTTGGATCGCGTTGACGCCGAGGTTCAGGAGCGCCTGCTTGATACGGTCACGGTCACCAATGACGATGACCTGATCCTCCTCGCCGATGCGCAACTGCACCTGCCCCGCCAGCGGACGCAATTCACGGAGGGTTTCGAGTAAAAGCGTATCGAGTTCCACCGGCTCGCGCCGAATCTGAATCCCGGCGTCGCTGCGCGCCAGCAAGAGCAGGTCGTTGACCATACGGATCAAGCGGGCAACTTCACGCCGCATATCATCGAGCGACTCGTTCAGCAACTGCGGGTCGCGCGCTGCACCGCGCGCCAGCACTTCCAGATTGCCCTGCATCGCCGTCAGCGGTGTGCGCAGTTCGTGCGACACATCGGCAATAAAACGGCGCTGATGGTTGAACAGTTCCTCCAGCCGCGCCAGCAGATCGTTGACCGTAATCGTCAGGCGCTGCAATTCATCGGCGGCCGGCGGCACAGGAATGCGACGACTCAGGTCTTCGGCGCGCACAATGCTCTGCGCCGTCTGTGCAATTTCATCAATCGGGCGAAATGCGGCGCGCGTCAGCCATGCGCCGCCGCGCGCCGCCGCAAGCAGCACCACCACGCCGCCGACTGTCAGCGCATAGAAGAGGAGTTGCAGCGCATAGCGAATTTCCGCCATCGACCGCGCGACCTGCAAGACCCCGACGATCTCCTCGCGACGTGTGACCGGATTGAAATACCGAAGCGGCGCCACCAACTCGCGTATGTGAACGTTGCCATATTCAACGGTCGTGATCTGTTCCGTGCCGTCGAGCGCCAGCGCCAGACGCTGTTCGTCGAGCGTGAGCGCCGCCGCCAGGTCCCCATCGCCGATATTCGGCGAGCGACCGACAAGATCGCCGTCGGCATCGAAGAACTGAACATACAGACTGGTCGCCTCGAAATCGCGCACCGGCGGCTGGCGTAGCAGAATGGCGCGTAGTTGGTCGTCGCGGAAGTAGCCGTAGGCCGTCTGATTGCTCTCGGCAAATCCGCGGCGCAATACCTCGACGCCCAGGCGCAACTCGTTATCGACGCTGTTCAACAACACGCTGCGCACAATAAGGTACAATCCGACATGCAGCGTGAGCAGCGCAATCGCAAAAAAACCAACGTATGAAAGTGTCAGGCGCGTGCGTATCGACATACGTTTGATTATAGCATCCTTCGTGCGCCTTCGTGTTCTTCGTGGACGACAACGGCAGGCAGAGGAGGGGGAAAGGTTTGAGGGTTGTCGTTGCACGTTGAATGTGAAATGGGAGATGATCCCCTTCTCTGTGCCCTCCGTGGTTCCAATAAGATTGCAGGTGCGAAGGGAAAAGGCATGAAGATGGACGATGAGATTGCCGCAATCGTGCATCAGGGAATGGCGTCGTTCGATGTCGATGGCAAGCGGGTCTTGTTGATTGTCCCGGACAGCACGCGCACGGCGCCGCTGCCGCTGCTGTTCCGCTGCATCCACACCGCGCTTGCGTCGCGCGTTGCTGCGCTCGATGTGCTCATCGCTCTTGGCACGCATCAACCGATGACCGATGCGCAGATCGGCCGTCATCTGGGGGTGCGCCCTGGCGAATGGGAGACGACTTTTCGCGGCGTGCGCGTGTTCAACCATCGCTGGGACGACCCCAGAACCTTTGCGTCGGTCGGGGTCATTCCTGCGTCCGAGATCGAAGCCTTGAGCAACGGGCTGCTGGTTGTGCCGGTCGAAGTGCGGATCAACCGCAAGGCGCTGGAGTACGACTATCTGCTGATCTGCGGACCGGTATTTCCCCACGAAGTCGTCGGATTTTCCGGCGGCAACAAATATCTGTTCCCCGGAATCAGCGGGCGCGAGGTGATTGACGTCTCGCACTGGCTTGGCGCACTGATCACCAGTTACGCGATCATCGGCGTACCGGGCATCACACCCGTGCGGCGTCTGATCGACCGCGCCGCCGCGCTCGTGCCGACGCCAAAACAGTGTGTGGCGGTCGTCGTTGCGCCAGAAAATGGACAGATCTGCGGCATCTTCACCGGTTCGCCGGAAGAAGCGTGGCAGGCAGCCGCACGCCTTTCGGCGCAGGTGCACATCCGCTACGTTGATCGTCCCTTCCGACAGGTCTTATCGGTGGCGCCGTCGATGTATCAGGATATGTGGACCGCCGCCAAGGGCATGTACAAAGTCGAGCCGGTTGTGGCGGACGGCGGCGAGGTGATCATCTACGCGCCGCACATCACCGAATTCAGCGTCACCCATGGCGCTACGCTGGCAGCCATCGGCTATCACGTGCGCGATTATTTCGTCAAACAGTGGGACCGCTTCCAGCACTATCCGTGGGGCGTCCTGGCGCACAGCACCCATCTGTCCGGCGTCGGCGAGTACGACCCGCTCCACGGCGAACGACCGCGCATCCGGGTGACGCTGGCGACCGGCATTTCGGCGGAACGCTGTGCGGCGCACAATGTCGGCTACCGCGACCCGGCGACGATTGACCCCGCAACCTGGGCAGGGCGCGAGGCGGAAGGCGTGCTGCTTGTGCCCAAAGCCGGCGAGCTGCTCTACCGGTTACGCGACGCCGGTGTGCAGGGGTGACGCAAGACGATGCGCAGCATCCGTTATAATTCGAGCGCCAGTTGTATGCCTCGATCAACGGCAGTCATCGTATGAGCCGTTAGCCAGCCAACTCTTTGATCGAGCGCGCCTTTGTCGAGTGTGACGATTTGCGCAACGTTGATAACCGCGTCACGAGGCAATCCAGACTCTGGGGCGGAGAGGAAAACATTTCCGGGCGCAGCCGCCAGACGAAGATTTCCGGTAATGGCAATGACGATGACAGTGTTCAGGCGACTGGCAGTGAATGCATCGGACTGAATGATCAACACGGGACGGCGATAACGGCGCCAGAACCCTGCGGATCAGGGAGGTTGGCCCAACCAGATTTCACTGCGGTGCATTACCAATCCTCGGTCACCAGAATGGCTGCCTGTGCCGCGCGCAGTGCGGGATCGAGCACACTGGACTCATCGGCGTAAACCTGGTTGAGCGCATCGGTAATGCGTTGCTGCTGGTGAGCCTGGAGGTAGACGCCAGCGCGCGCGCATACAGTTCGCTCCGTGAGAGACCATGCGCCTGAGCGAATTGCTCCGCTTGGTGGAAGAGGGCGTCCGGGAGTGAAATAGCTGTTTTCATCATTCTGAGTATAACCGGGGTTATACCCTCATGTTAACGAAGGAAAACGCAATGTCCCACCCGCAGATCGCGCCATACGGCTCGTGGCGCTCGCCGATCACCGCTGCACTGGTCGCAACATCGGGGGTCTCGCTCAACACCGTTGTCCTCGACGGCGACGACATCTACTGGCTCGAAGGTCGTCCCGCAGAGAGCGGGCGCGTGGTTGTCGTGCGACGCACCGCCGATGGCGCCATCAGCGATGTGACGCCGCAGGGCTTCAATGTGCGCACCCGCGTCCACGAATACGGAGGGGCGCCATACACGGTGGACCAGGGAGTTGTCTACTTCAGCAACTTTGCCGACCAGCGTCTTTATCGCCAGCGTCCTGGCGCATCGCCCGAACCGCTTACGCCCGAAGCGCCGCTGCGTTATGCTGATTTCGAGGTTGACCGCCGACGCAACCGGCTGATCGGTGTGCGCGAAGACCACACCGGCAGTGGTGAAGCGGTCAATACAGTAGTCGCCATCCCGCTCGACGGAACCGTTGAACAGCGGGTGTTGGTCGGCGGCGCGGATTTTTACGCCAACCCGCGTCTCAGCCCGGATGGGCAGTGGCTGGCGTGGCTTTCCTGGAACCATTCGAACATGCCATGGGACGCCGCCGAACTATGGGTTGCGCCACTGCGTGATGACGGTATGCCGGGACCGGTGGAGCAAATCGCCGGCGGTCCTGATGATGCGGCATTTCAGCCGACCTGGGGACCTGACGGAGCGCTCTACTTCGTCGCCGAACGCACCGGCTGGTGGAACCTCTACCGCTGGCGCAACGGCGCTGTCGAAGCGATCTGCCCGATGGAGGCCGAGTTCGGTCTGCCACTCTGGGTCTTCGGCGCACGCACCTATGCCGTCGAGTCGGCGAATCGCCTGGTCTGCACATATATCGAGCGCGGTGAGCAAAAGATGGCAACGCTCGACGTGCAGCGCGGAACGTTAACGCCGCTCGACCTGCCGTTCAGCGATTTCGGGTTCACCGGTCCACGCGCTGCCGACGGCAGGGTTGTCTTCATTGGCGCATCACCCGCCGCGCCGGCCGCACTGGTGATGCTCGATCTGGCGAATGGCGCGCTGACGACCGTCCGCCGTTCGATGGAGACGCAGATCGACCCCGGCTATATTTCGATGCCGCAGGTGATCGAGTTTCCGACCGAAGGCGGCGTGACGGCGTTCGGCTTTTACTACCCGCCGCACAATGGCGACTTTCGCGCACCGGAAGGCGAAAAGCCGCCGTTGCTCGTCCTGAGCCATGGCGGACCGACCGGCGCAACCTCGGCCTCGTTCGATCCCGGCATTCAGTTCTGGACGAGTCGCGGCATTGCGGTGATGGATGTGAACTATGGCGGCAGCACCGGCTTCGGGCGCGCCTACCGGCAGCGCCTCGACGGCCGGTGGGGCATTGTCGATGTCGATGACTGCTGCAATGCGGCGATGTACCTGGCAGCGCAGGGGCTGGCAGACCCGGAGCGCCTGATCATCGCCGGCGGCAGCGCAGGCGGGTATACCACCCTGGCAGCGCTCACCTTCCGTGCCGTGTTCAAAGTCGGCGCCAGTTACTATGGCGTCAGCGATCTGGAGGCGCTGGCGCGCGACACGCAC
This sequence comes from uncultured Roseiflexus sp., assembly GCA_937935075.1. Lineage (GTDB taxonomy): Bacteria > Chloroflexota > Chloroflexia > Chloroflexales > Roseiflexaceae > Roseiflexus. Next base: position 5,662 of record CALGYB010000119.1, read on the forward strand.
AAGTTCGAGTCGCGCTACCTCGACCGGCTGGTAGGACCGTACCCTGAGCGCGTCGATATTTACCACGCACGCTCGCCGATCCACCATATCGAACAGCTTAACTGCCCGGTGATCTTCCTGCAAGGGTTGGAAGATAAAGTCGTGCCGCCGGATCAATCCGAACGGATGGCGGCGGCGCTGCGCGCAAAGGGCATTCCGGTGACGTATCTGGCATTCGAGGGTGAGCAGCACGGTTTCCGCAAGGCGGAGACGATCATTCGCGCGCTGGAAGCCGAACTCTTCTTCTACTCGCGCATCCTGGGATTTGAACTCGCCGATCCGGTCGAGCCGATAATCATCGACAACCTGTAATACCACATACAAGCCCATAACCGTGTGGAATGGTTACTGAATGGTTACGACTGTCGGTAACAATAAAGGTGCAGGCCTGCACGCGCCCCCGCGACCGTGGCGCGGCTGCGCCTGGGCTGGTTGTCCATGCCCAGGTTGCATGCCCTGCACGCGCCCCCGTGACCGTGGCGCGGCTGCGCCCCTGGAGCGATCCGGGGGCGTGGTTGTTTGGGAATCCGGGCATGAATGAAACGTTCCGTCCAAGACCGCAGCACTGTTGGCGACGCACCCAGACCGGCGGCGGGCGCCTGGTCGTGACGCCGGATGGTCTGCGTTTGATCGTGGCCGGTGCGACAAATCGGCGCTACGCCAATGCACAAATCGACGACTACACCGGTCTGCCGCGTGAGCGCTTTCCCTGGCGTGCGCCGCTACGCATGAGCGTTGTGGCGCGGGTAGGGACGCCGGTTCAGGGAACGGCGGGCTTCGGCTTTTGGAATGCACCGATTTCGCCGATCGGCAAGGTGTTGCCGGTGTTGCCCGCTGCAATCTGGTTCTTCTACGCCTCGCCGCCTGCCGATATGCCGCTCGCGCACAGCGTCCCCGGTTTTGGCTGGAAAGTCGCCACGATCGATGCTACGACCCGTCGCGCACTGGTATGGGCGCCGGCAGCGCCGTTGGTGCTGCTGGCAAATCGACTGCCTGGCGTGTACGACCGCCTCTGGCATCGCGTCCAACGCGCACTTGCGGTCAGCGAGGCGCTCATCCCGCTGCCGGACGATACATTCCGCACCTATACGCTCGAATGGCTCACCGGCAGTGCGCGTTTTTTGATCGATGGTCAGGTTGTCCATGAAACCGACTGTGCGCCACGCGGACCGCTCGGCTTCGTCGCCTGGGTCGATAACCAGTGGCTGATCGCTACGCCGCGCGGCAGGTTTGGTTGGGGGCTGCACGCCGTGCCGGGGGCGCAGTGGATGGAACTCGCGCGGGTAAGGATTGAGAACTGAGAACCGATAACTGAGAACTTGTCACCGTCACAAAATGCGTATCTGTCTCATTCCTTTGAAAATCGAACCCGGCAATCCCTCGGCGAATATCCGGCATGTTCAGCAATGCCTGGCGAAATTGGCGCCGTATGCGCCTGATCTGGTCTGTCTGCCGGAATGTGCCTTCACGGGGTACCTGTACGAACTGCCCGATCTCGAACGGTTTGCCGAGCCGATCCCCGGTAGAACGACGGTGACAATGATGGCGCTGGCGCGAACGTATCATTGCGCAATCTGTTTTGGGATGCTGGAGCGTGCCGGAGAAGAGTTTTACAGTTCTGCCGTTGTGATCGATGCGTCGGGGCGTATAACGCTGGTGCAGCGCAAGATGAGCGAACAGCCGCCATTTGCCGCCGGTGACGACATTCACGTGGCGAATACAGCGGCTGGAAGGCTGGCGATCCTGATCTGCGGCGATCTATTCGATGAGGATGCTCGAATGAAACTCCGCAGGCGCGCCGATCTCGTGATTGTCCCGCTGGCGCGCAGTTTTGACGGAATCTCTCCCGATCCGGCACGCTGGCTGCGTGAGGAGCGCCAGGCATATGTGGATGCGGTCAGAACCCTGGAGGTGACGGCATTGATTGTCAATGCACTCGAAGATCCTGCGCAGCCTGAAGCATCATTTGGCGGCGCAATGGTCATCGGTCCGTGCGGCGACATCCTGGCGGAGTCGCCGCACGGCACGGACGAGGCGCTCATGTTCGACAGTTAGTTCTTCGCCTGTCGCTCTTTCTCCGCCATCTCCGCCGCCTGGCGTTCCAGCCAGGCGCGGATCTTTTCCTCCGCCAGCGGATCCCACTGACCGGTGCGGATCAGCCAGTCGATGATCGCGCCTTCGACATAGCGCTGTCGATCATCGATCACGTGCGCAGCGCGCTCTTCAGCATGCTGCCAGTCACGGGTCGGCATACTCCACCTCCTTCTACGATACGCAGGGTCAGATGCTGACCGGCAGTTCTTCCACCTGCTCCGGGCTTGCCGCGTGACCGTTCACTGGCTGCCAGCGGTCTGCCAGTTTCTTCATGACCTCTGGAAGTGTGGTGTACTCCATCTCCTCCATCGGTAATCGGTGCGGCTCGAACGGACCATGACGCCGCAGATGGTCGGCGATGACGTTGCATAGCCGTCGCGCCTCGTCGAAACTGGGGTCGTCGAACATATCACGCGGTCCAATCAGACGCCCCTCGGCGACCTGGAACCCCAGCGCAATCACCCGCGGTGGTCCATCGAAGCGACCCGGATGGGCGTCACCGACGCGGCAGGGCATCAGTGGACCGTAGTGCGATCCGCGCATCCACCCTTCGACAATGTGCGGCATTGTGAATGGCTCCAGCACCTCGCCGACCGCCGGGAACTCACCCTGTGCCCGCACGATGCAGACCGGGTCGTCCTTCCCGACATAGCGCCCGGCAATCAGCGCCAGGCGTTGTGTTGACGAGACGGCGCCGATGGCGCCGGTGCTCTTCGCCGTGACGCTCTCCACCACATAGCGTCCTGGTGCGCCAATGAACACCAGCAGATCGTACATTTCCTCGGGCGTGCTGAGGGTGATTGTTTCGCCCTTGCGCACATCGAGTACGCGGAAGCGGAACCCTTCGTGCATCGCCGGTGAAATCACCAGCCCTGCAGTGTTGAACGGATCGGCGAACATACGGAAGAGCGGCAGATTCCAGGCGCCGGCGCTGGTTTTGTCGGCAAAGAACACGATGATCGGCTCGGATGGACGCTCGACGATGGTCATCTCAGCGATGCCCGGACCCATACCGCGCACATTGCCGGAAAATGCATCTTTCAGCAGGTCCTGCCCCGCGCCGTACAGTTTCAGTTCCTTCGCCACGCGCGTGCAGATATCGAACACATCCCAGGCGAGACGATGGATCTCGCGGCTATCGACACCCATGCGATGGGTCATGAGCAACTCCAGATCGTCACCACACGCCGTCACGTGGAAGTCAATCAGCAGACCGTGACGACGCGCGATTTCCAGTTGTCGCCCTGCTTCGTCTTTCAACGCCGGGTGAATGGCCGAGTGCCCGACGAATCCACCAACATCAGCCTTGATGCAGCTGATCGTCAATTCCGCTGCCATCGCTGACCCTCCTTCCTTCCGGTGCGATCGCACCATTCTGTGGGTGGTCTGGCGCGTGGGGCGTTCGTGTGGGAGGCGTGGGAAGAAAAAGGACACGCGCCACAACTGCCCACTGCCATGAACGACGCAGGGTTTCGGCGCGTGTTGGAGCAAAACGTGCGCGACCCCGTCGTCGCCAGCACACACAGCGAACGATGACCGTTCAGAATCTAGCCTATCTGATTTGACGACGTTGCGGTGTGATGGTTGCACAACAGGGGGTGGCGGTTGCGTAACCTCAAGGCGAGAGGGGAGAGGCGGGAGGCGAGAGGGGAGAGGGGAGAGGCGGAAGGCGAGAGGGTTGCAGGTTACACGGGTAGCGGTGGTGCATCGCACCGCCGTCTGCCGCGTTCCCTGCTGCCGCCCAGGAGGTGTTCAGATGACCGTCACCCGGACGAGCCGTCCGCCCATTGTCGTCCCTGCTGCCGCCCAGGGGGTGTTCAGATGACCGTCACCCGGACGAGCCGACCGCCCATTGT
>CALGYB010000120.1 GCA_937935075.1 uncultured Roseiflexus sp.
CAGTCTTACGCCCGGCCACCCGCCCGCATTCAGCATGTGCCGTTCAACCCCGTGAGACGTCGCAACGCAATGTCTCTACCGCAACCTCTCAACCCTTTCACCTCTCACCTCACGCCTCTCACCTCTCACCTCACGCCTCTCGCCTCTCACCTCTCACCTCACGCCTCACGCCTCTCACCTCTCACCTCTCGCCTCTCGCCTCTCACCTCTCGCCTCTCACCTCTCACCTCTCGCCTCTCGCCATGAACAGACAGCCCCTCGTGGCGCTGAGAAGCCGCAAGGGGCTGCTTGCGAGCGCCCATGTGAGACGCACACTACCATCGCCGGGAGCGCTCGCGCGCCGCCTGGCAACGGACGCACAGCGTGGCATACGGCAGCGCCTCCAGGCGCTCGAGCGGGATAGGTTCGCCGCAATCGGCGCAGATTCCATACGTTCCTTCATCCATGCGGCGCAGCGCTGCATTGACCTGCTCCAGAAGATCGCGCGCATTGCTGCGCAGGGCAAGATCACGTTCGCGCACCAGCGTTTCCATCATTTCTTCAGCAACCACGTTTCCGATACCCGCGCTCTCCTCGCGGTTGGCGCGTTCACGCTCTAGCGCGGCGATCTCGGCGAGCAACGCATCGCGCTCCGCTTCGAGTCGCTCTCGTTGTGCTGCGAAGACTGTCGTCGGTGGCATCTTCGCCGCTCCTTTCTCGCCAACAACAACACAGGCTCGGCAGCCTCTTCTGCCGCACCTGCGACCGGCACCCTCCTCATACACGTCGTTTCCGTGTATGGTTCTATTGTCGTACCGTTATTATACCACGTTGTGACATCGAATACGGTTACGCTGTATCCACCGAACGATACCCGCCAATGCCGCCAGGCGTGAACGTCTCCCCCAGGCTATGCAGCAGCGTCGCCACGATCAGCAACTCATCACGCAGCACGTCGCGCAGCGCCTCCGAACTCCGCTGCCCCCACAGATCGCTCAGATCGGTGACATTCGTGCCGACAATCTGGACGTATACCGGCAATGGCTTCTCATCGATGCGGTACCCGCGACGTATCTCGACCGCAATATAATCCGCCGGCGGGGGAAGGTCTGGCGCCACCCGCCGCAGCGCCGCGCGCACGGCGCCATTGAAGGCGCGTATCAACTCGGCGTCACTGCGATCAAACGACCGGATATCAACGGTGTAGGTCCATGCCAGTTCGAGCGGACCGGGAGCGATGTCGCGCCCTTCCGAATGCAACTGGTGCGCCGCCGTCCAGACCAGGTTGAGTTCGACCCATGGCGGCGACCATCCTTCGCCAATCGGTTCGGGATGCTCAGGGAAGAGTTCGGCGCGGTAGGTGCGATCCAGCGTCTCCGGCTGAATGCTCTCAACGACGGCATGCTCGTGCAGTCCGGCAATCAGCCAGGCTTCTTCCAGTCCCGCTGCAAGTTCTTCGTAACTGATCAACGCCATCCCTCGTCGTGTCAGGTGTCCTATCTGCATATTGTACCGCCACGTGTGCCATACGACAAGCGGCGCTAATGACCGCAAATGCTGCTTTTGCGCCTTTTCAAACAATCCGTTGGCGTGTTACAATACTGATACAGAGACGTTATTTGGCAGCAGTGTGATGCAGAGGGGAGAAAGCATATGAGCAATGAACAAAACAAGCGCCGCCGCCGGGCGACGTATACCTGGAAGCCTGAAATGATCCGTGCGTTGCGCGAACATATGGATATGACTCAACGCGAGCTGGCCGACCTGCTGGAAGTGCGGCAGCAGACAATCAGTGAGTGGGAAACCGGTCTGCATACGCCGCATCGCTCGACCCAGAAAACGTTGAGCATGGTCGCAGAACGCGCCGGTTTCCCGTATTTGCCGCAAACATCCGAAACCTCCGCCGATGGCGATGGCGCGCAGCACGATGGCGAAGCGACGACTGAGCGCGTCGATGCCGATACGGCAGGCGTCAGCGGCGCTTGACATCTACACGTTTTCGTGTTAGAATAAATCAACTGAAGGGCGCAATCGAAGCGCCCTTCTTTTTCCCTGGATTTACACGAAAACGTGTGGAGTTGCCATGCCGCGTCGTCTTTCCCTGCCGTGCGACCGTCTCCGCGCCCTGTACGAGGCGGGCGCCACCACCATCACGCTGGCGCGTCAATATCACTGCAACCCGGTCACCATTGCGCGGCGTCTGCGGCAGTGCGGCGTAGCGTTGCGCAGCGGGCGCTTCGCCGCCAGGCCGTTCGACGAGGCGCTCTTCCGCCGGTTGTATCTCGAGGAACGGCTGCCGCTGACCCGGATCGCCAATGCGCTCAACGTCTCGGTCAGCACCGTTGGGAACTGGCGGCGGCGCCTCGGCATTCCGCCGCGTGGGCGCCCAAAGTGACGGCGCTACGGGAGCGGAAAAACCGGCATCCCGATACCTTTTCCCTTTATGCGCCGGGCTGCCTGGCGCGTGACGGCGCAGGCTCTGGGCAGCGACGCCCGGCTGCGCGGGCTACCGGTTGATGTCGGATGATGGTCTCAACAAACGTCACAGTCGGGTGGGAGTGCGGCGGATCAGGCTTTGCGTCCATCAGAACGCCGCTCGCGTGTCTGGCGAGCGTGCGCCGCATCCGAACGCCATGCACACGCGCGGGCATCAACACTCGCGCCGATCAGACAAACGCACGTGCCGGGCTGGTAAGGAGGTTGACGACCGATGCCGCGCTGCACCGGGCTGCCTGGTGCGTGACGGCACAGGCGCGGGGAAGCGACGCCCGGCTGCGCAGGCGAGACCGGGCGATGCCGGGTGATGGTCTCAACAACCGTCAGTGCGGCTGTGGGAGACAGAGGCGTTGGATCGAAGCGGCACCGCGCCCGTAGTGGCGTCCTCAAGCCCGAAGGCGGGCGATACCATCGAAGGGGTTGCCAAAAATGCTCCATTGAGGCGTCTGTGCGGAGGCGAACGGCGTCAATCGCCCCGCAGTCCATATGCAGCATCTCCTGATCCAGGACAATCTGAGCGGCCAGCGCCGCCGCTCCCAAAGAGGCGGCGCGTTCGTCCACTGCCAGGTGCTTCAAACAGTCCTTGACTGCAGCAACGCCCATCGCAGCAGGGTGACGTGTATCCTGGCAGCGAACGAAGTTGATCTATTGCACCGAGCGTGGGTCAGTCCAATGTATGATGCCCCTCGTCTCGTCGAGGAGGTTGGGAGCGGGCATAGCAGATGACCTCATTGACGGCAGGATTGTGGCAGGATACAATGGGCGGGAAAGCGGACGACGCGCGCGCCGTGCGCTGTTATGCCGCAATGGGTCCCGCCAGGCGAGATGATACGGCGTGACCTCGCATCACGCAACGGTTCAGGCAGTGAGACGGCTTCCGTCGCAGCGTGCCGGGGGGCGTTGGGTGGAAGACGTCGAATGAGTCGTTGGACGCAGCCTCAACACCGCGACCATTAGCACGCTTCAAAGACATGGCGTCCAACTGCTTATAAGCCGCCGGAACGGTACAGATTGAGGTCTAAGCCTTCACACCAAGGAAAACTGAGCCTATGCCTGCCGATCCATCTTTTCGCTTGACCGTTCAAGATGTATTTGCGATTCGCAGTCGGGGGACAGTCGTCACTGGTCAAGTAGAGAGTGGCGTCCTCAAGGTTGGGAATGAGATTCAAATCAAACGGCCAAGCTCCACCAAGACGGCGATGGTCATCGGCATTGAGTCGTTCGAGAAGCAGCTGAGTCAGGCTCAGACAGCCAATAATATTGGCGTGTTACTGTGCGACATTAGCAAACAGGACGTTCAGCACGGAGATATCTTGGCGGGGACTGACTCTGAGTTCATTTGGACATTCTAGCGCTGCCGCCTAGCGCTGCCGCAAGGCCGGGGCTGCGCCCAACACGGCATGCAGACGATCCGCTTCGCGGTGCTCAGCGGGTGGCTGACACCCACGTTTGGGCGTCTCAATATCAAGGAGTCGTCGATGATCGAGAACAACCCGACCGGCGTCATTGCTGCCTTTGAGATACTTCTCGAAGAGATCGAGGCTGAAATCGAGTTCATGAACCGACTTGGCGCCCGCGCCTTTGAGTCTGGCGATTATGGTAAGGCGAAAGAGGCGCTTGAACGTGTCGCAGAAGTCACTGCTTTCCGCGACAGAACAGACGCTCTTCGACGCGAATGGGAAAGACTCTTCATCCGCGAGAAAGACGAAGAAGACACAGAAACCCATGCTGAGCGTCGCAACCTGGGACGTCTACGCCGCGGGTTGCGTACCCGCGAAGAGGCCTACTATCGACCGATCCTCGAAACGTTGCAGGAACTTGGCGGATCAGCACCGATGCCCCAGGTTCTCAACCGTGTTCTTCAGAAAATGAAGCCCGTGCTACGAGACGTAGACTACGAGCCTCTCGCCTCTGATCCAGACAAGCCACGTTGGAGCAACTCCGCCCAGTGGGCGCGCAACTCGTTGGTTAAGGAGGGACTCCTACGTAGTGACAGCCCACGAGGAGTATGGGAAATCAGCGAGAAGGGATACCGGTATCTCCGAGAGGGTAACATCTAGCAACAGCACGCAGCGGACGGTGCTGCGCGCCTTCTTGTAATCGGCCTGAATACGAGCCAGATGATTGTGGGATGCATCGCGTCTGCATAGTGAATGACATACGCGCCGTCACAATGCCTGTCAGTTGGCGCATCTTCGAGAAACGCATGCACGACATAATCGGGAAAGCGCACCTGCCCCAGCGTCGGAAACGCATTGCGGAATACGTAGGCGTGATGCACATGATCCGGTAATCCGGTCACGCACACCGTCGCACCCGAAGGAATATCATCCAGCGCGCCGTCCATCCAGTCGATGGCGCGTTCCATTTCGCGCCCCGCCTGACGCCACCAGTACGCGCGGTACGAGGCGACGCCTGTGTTTGCTCCTATCAGCAAAATCAGCGCCGCGGCGCACAACGACCGCCGCGCCTCCGCCGCCTGCCAGATCGCGCCCCATCCTGCGGCGACCAGCCAGGCAATTCCGATCGTCGCCATGAATGCCGTGCGACCGGTAGCCGTCAGGATGACGGGGTACAGCGCGATGACGCTCCACGCTGCTGCAAACAACGGGATGCGCACCTGATGGCGGGGAATGCGCCCGCGAACCTGCCAGACCAGCCATCCCAGGATGCCCGTCGCGCCCATTGCGACCGTCATCGCGATCAGCGGCAGCGCCGGCTGCTCTCGCCACAACGGCAGCGATGTCGCATAGCCGTAGTTGTCCGGCAGGGCGAATAGCCCGACAGCCAGGTAATACGCTAGGTTGACGGCAATGCGGAAGGGGTCGATCTCAAACGGGTAGGGCGAGCCGGTCCAGAAGCGAAAGGCGACAAACACGCCCTGGATCGCCAGCAGCGGCGCGACCGGGGTAAGGCGGCGGAGACGTTCTCGCCACGTTTCTGCGTGAGCGTCGAGCAGATCGTAAACTGCGAGCGCGACCGGCAGGAAGATGGCGGTTTCTTTCGCGCCAATGGCGAGCACGTAGCACACGATGGTCAGCGCGTAATACCTGCCCGGCGACGAGGAATTGCGGAATGCCAGGTAACTTCGCAGACCGAGAAGAACGAACACCCCTGCCAGCAGTTCGTTCGACGCCGAGACCCACAGCACCGGCTCGGCATGCGCCCCATGGACGCCGAAGAGTATGGCAGCCAGCGCGCCAGCGGCGCTACGTCGCGTCAGTACGCCGAGAATATCGGCAACCAGCACGGTAACGGCGAGGTAGAGCACAAAGGCGACGACGTGATACCCAAGCGCCTCGAAGCCGAAGAATCTGGCGCACACACTGATGAAGAGGTCGAACACCGGACGATACCAGCCGCCGTGCGTAGTGGTGAGTAACTGCGGCAGGTCGTGGAGCGACAGATCCAGGTTGCGCTGAATCACCGCCCAATCATCAGCCAGAGGAATAGTGGTGAAGCCGGGAATGTAGATAGAGGATGCAGCGAGCGAAGTGCTGGTGAGAAGAAGCAGACGGCGGATCATGCACCATCCAACGTGGCTACGTTCTGCGCGCCACGACGTTCAGAACGCCAAGGAACGCAACCGCCGCCACGATGTGGAAGATGATCAAGATCAGGTAATCCGTTCCACTCCCTCCCATCGGCATCGCCGCCGGATTGGCGGCGCCCGCCAGATTGGGGATCAGCGACACGAAGAACGCAATGACGCCGATGGTATTGTAGGTTCGGAGCGGGTTGGCAGCGACGCGATTGACCACTGCCAGCACACCGACGCCGATCAAGGTGAAGAGGAGCGTAAAGGCGATGATCGGTCCAGGCGTGAATGGCATAAAATCCGGCGACAGCGGCACAACTGCGCCAAGGAGCAGGCGAGTGACGACATTTGCCACAACCGCCGCCAGCACTGCTGCGCCGCCGGCTCTGAGCAGCGTTGCGTTTGAAAGGCGGGTCTGTGCAATTGCGGACATACTACAGGCTCCCTTGGAGATCACAATACAAAAACAGGGCGCGAACGAGCGATGCCACTCTTTACCATTATATCAGACGCCAGGCGAGGCTTCGAGACGAAGGTGATTGTCGGGTGCAGTCAGAAACTGCCGTCTCGCTGCGGGCTGAAGCCCTCGCTGAGGACGCAGTTCGACCATGCTCACCGCACGCGGTTCGACGGCGCTCACCGCAAGTGCAAGCCCTGCCGGGGCTGCCGCTGCCGGGGCGCTGTCTGCGTCCACGACACGCCCGCCGGGGCGCGCAGCAGGATGCCGGGCGCTGCGGGCTGAAGCCCGCACTACTCCTGCGGGGCGGCGTCTGCTCCGGCCGGCGCTACTCCTGCGGGGCGGCGTCTGCTCCAGCCCGCGCAGGCGGGCTTGGCACAACTGTAGCGCGCGGCTTCCGCCGCCGGGTAGGTCGGCTTCCCGTAGCCCACGGCTTCCGCTGCCGGGCGGACTGACCGCAAGTTAGTATCAGTTCTCGGTTCTCGGGTCTCAGTTCTCGGTTCTCACACCTATCGATTCGCATCCAGGCATGTCTGTATCTTGCGATCTGCAATGGCAAACGCGCCTTCGACTGACACCACCCCGCGCACTGCGGCGTCGAGCGCATCGTCGATAGCGGATGCCACCGGTCCCTGGTAGACGCTGCCGCAGGCCACCGGATAGCGTGGCGGCGCAATGCCCGCCTCACGTCCAACAATGAACGCGCGCATGTTT
>CALGYB010000121.1 GCA_937935075.1 uncultured Roseiflexus sp.
GAACTTCTTGAACCCGCCACCGGTGCCCGAAATACCCACGCTTACCCGCACATTCGGCGCCAGCTTGGAGAACTCCTCCGCTGCCGCTGCCGTGACCGGATACACCGTCGATGAACCGTCGATCAGAATGTCGCCGCGCAATGAGGCGAGATCTTGGGCCGGCGTTGGCTGTGCTGGCGCAGCGGTTGGCTGTGCTGGCGCGGCGGTCGGCGCTGCTGGCGCGGCGGTCGGTTGAGTCGTCTGTCCGCCGCCACAGGCTGCGATGAGCGGTACGATCAGCGCGAGCGCCAGCGCCATGGTGAAGAAACGCGTCTTTACACCCTGCATACGTCTGATCCTCTCCTCCTTGACAATCTACAAAATGCCTCTGGAAACGCAGGCTTATCAGTGCATGCCATGATCGATCGGCACAATAAGCCTTCACGTTTCCAAACCGGAACGCCATAGAGTATACCTGGATGAGGTTAAGGATAAAGAGTCATCGTGTTAAGCCTGCGTTAACCATTGCCGTTTTGTTTTTATACCGATCAAAAACTGACGCATTGACCATCCGGTGAGAGTGGTACACTAATAGAGCGATCAACCAAAACCTGGACAATCAAGGACGTGGAGCGGCTGACGTTGACTGAGCCTGTCGAAGTCAACGTCAGCCGCACGACGGTCAACACAGGCAATGATGGTGCAACACCGGATGATCGCTCTCTTTTACAAGAGGCGTGATTCTGGCAAACAGCGACGATGACGCCGTGCTGCGCATCTGAACGATACATCGTTGTATTGCAATTGCACTGAGTTGTGTATGAACATCACACTATCCACTCCCATCTCGGCTCGCAGTCTCTTCTCAGCCCGCAGTCTCTCGTTCACGCTTGCCCTGGCGCTGATCAGTCTGAGCGTCGTTGCATTGCTGGTGAGCAATTCCCTGCAAATGGCATCGAACTGGCAGGTGCATGCGCGTGGTCTGGCTCAAGAGCAGCAATCACACGCGCATGGCGCCGCCATTGAAGTGCGCACATTTCTTGAGATGCGCTGGAATACGCTGATGACCGCCAGCAAAGTGGCAAGCCTGGCGAATGCGTCGGCGGAGCAGCGTACCGAGACGCTGGAGCGACTGCTGGTCCTCGATCCGCTGCTCGAGCAACTGGTCCTTCTTGACGACGAGCGGTTCGTTGTCGCAACAGCCAGCCAGAATCGTTCGAAGACGGTCAATTTCCTCGATCCGGCGCTTATCGACGATATCATGCAGCAAACGATGCTGCGCAATCGTTATGTGAGTTCGTTGCGCATCGACGCAGCCACCGGCGAGCCCGGCATTGTGCTGGCGCTGCCGCTGGTTGATGCGTTCGAGAACTATCATGGCGCACTGATTGCGACCATCAACGCCCGTCTGCTGTGGGAAACGATGAAGCGGCAGACGACGAATGCAGCAAGCCTGGCATATATTGTTGATCGCCAGGGGAACCTGTTGGCCTGTTCCGATGTGGCGCGCGTGTTGCGCGGCGAGAACGCTGCTCATGTTGCGATTGTTCAGCAGTTTACCCGCGAGCGTTCCACATCGGTCCAGACGATGCACTACACTGGTCTCTCCGGCGTTGAGGTCGTCGGCAGTTACGAAGCGCTCAGCGATCCAGCCTGGGCAGTGGTGATCGAAACGCCGCGCGCCGTCGCCTATGCTCCTGTGATTGCCGATCTCGGCGTTTCCGGGCTGGTGCTCGTGGGTGCGATCATCGCGTCCGGTGGTATTGGCGTCTTTCTGGCGCGCTGGTTAATGGCGCCGCTGGTTGATCTCACCCGTGTGGCGGAGCGCATCGCAGCAGGTGAGCGTGATGTGCGGGTTGCTGTGGGCGGTCCGCGCGAAATTCAGGTGTTGGCGCGCGCCTTCAGCACAATGACGGCGCAACTCGAGGCGCACCTGGAAACGCTGGAGCAACGGGTCGCGCAGCGCACCGCCGATCTCCAGGCGGCGCTGGCTGAAGTGGAAACGAAAGCGCGTGAACAGGCGCGGCTGCTGGAGGAGATCGCGCAGCAGCGCCAGGTGATCCGTGAATTGAGCGTTCCGGTGCTGCCGGTCACCGATGATGCGCTGGTGATGCCGCTGATCGGCGCCATCGACACCGAGCGCCTGGCGGACATTCAGGATCGCGCATTGCACGCGCTGCAACGTTCACGCGCGCGTTACCTGCTCGTCGATATTACCGGCGTGCCGGTGGTAGATAGTCAGGTGGCGCAGGGGCTGATCGCAATCGCCAGCATGTGTCGGCTGCTCGGCGCCGGGATGGTGTTGATCGGCATTCGACCGGAGGTGGCGCAAACGATCGTCGGCCTGGGGCTGAACCTGTCGGCGTTGCGCACGGCAGCGGACCTGCAAACGGTCCTGCGCGATCTTGCCGGACAGCACGATGATCGCGTCGGGCGCAATGACGTAGCGAATGGACACAGGAGCAGTTTCGATCTATACTTTCGATAAGCAGACGAAAGAGTTTGCCCGTTCTAAAACCACCCGTGCGCGAATCGTTGCTTTCGTTACGAAACTGGTGAAAGGGTCGTCTTGTGACCGATCCTGGCCGTGAAGGGCATATTCCCCACACAGCGCAACGTGGCAACCAACCATCGCGGGGCGGCGGGCGCCGATCGCGCATACTGATGGCGCTGGCGGGATCGCTGGTCATTCTAGCGTTCGGTTGCCTGGCGTTCGGTTTCGTCACTCTCTTTATATACCCGACGGGTCAATTGTTTTCCGCTATGAAAGCGGTGGATGTTGCGACGCCTATCCTGACGCCGCCTGTGGGTGCGCCCATCCTGCCGCCATCACGCGCGATCATTACTCCCGCAAATGCTGCCAGCGTGAGGTTGCTCGCTCACTTTGGCAAGAGCCCGATTGTCGCTCTTGCGTTTGGGTCAGACAGTCAAACACTGGCGGTCGCTTCCCCTATCGGCATCTCACTCTATTCCTCCTATAGTGGAATATTGCGCCGTCTCTCAACCAGCAGCGCCGTTTCCTGCCTGTCGTTCGCGCCGGATGGTCAGACGCTGGCGGTAGGAATGGGTGATGGAAAAGTGCGGTTGCTGCGGGTGACCGACTTCACGCTGATCCGCGAACTGACGGGGCACACTGATAAGGTTACGAGTGTAGCGTTTTCTCCCGACGGGCAGACGCTTGTCTCCGCATCGGACGGGGTGTTTTTGTGGGGTGTAACCCCATAAGCTCAGGAAGCGACGTTTCATAGCAGGAAACCATGGGGTGGCGACGATGGCGGAAAAACGTTCGCGTCAATCTTCCGCGCCGCGTGGCGCCATTGGGCGGCTCCGCGGCTCGGCAGGCGCCGCCGAGCAGTCGCTGCGCGGGCGCACCGAGCGCATCAAGCGTCTGACCCCTCCGCCACCTCCGCTCCCCTCTACCCTCGAACGCGCCCTGAGCGTTGGCGGGTTGCCGTTTCTTTTGGTACGCCTCTTCTGGTACAATCTGCGCGAGGTGAGATTCTGGTGGCCTGTCGTGCTGCCGCTGCTGGTCTGGACGGCATGGCGCACCTACCATCGTGAACGCGCAAAAAGCCAACGTAACGACGGGGCTGCGCAGATTCGCGCTTGACAACCCCTCTCCTCAATGTAAGAATACTGTGATATACGGCACAGTCGCATCCAATGCGCAGCTGTGTTCGTCCGGCTCAACCCGGCGCTCCCCGACCTGATTATTTGGTGCGCTGCACAGCAGAAGTTGTATGAGCGCTTCCGTACAATCGGACATTCAGGCTGGTCTGAAGGCGCATATTCAGGAAATCGCGCTTCATCTTTGCGCTATGACAGGCGCAAAAGCGTGCTATCTGACGATGCGCGAACGTCCGGTGGCGCCGCCCCGCTTTATTGGCGCCGTCGATGTGCAGGGCGATCCTCCCGACTGGAATGAGATCGATGGCGCTCGCATGGTGCGTCGGATGGGTCATAAACGTGCATTGGCCATCACAGAACGGTCGCTGCACGCGCTGTTGCTGGCGCTCCCGGCGAGCGGTCGAGACATTGGGGCGGCTATCCTCCTCTTTGACGCTGAACCGCCGCCAGTATCGGATGCCATCGTCGCAGCGGCGCACCTGGCCGGCCTGTCGCTGGAGTCGGTCTGGCAGCTTGCTGCGCTGCACGATCAGGCGGAGCAGATTGCCGAACGCACCCGCCTGCGTGAGATTCAGTTGAGCCGTAACCTCATTCGTGGAGTGATCGACAGTGTACCGATGGGTCTGGTGCTGATCGATCCCACCGGGTATGTGCTGGCGGCCAATCGCGCACTTGCAGGACGCTTCGGTCTCGAACCGGCAATGCTGGTGGGAGGGTTCTACGGCGATGTTCTGGGGGAGTGGAACGAGTCGGCAGCGGCGCGCACCTTTGCCACCCGCCAGCCGCAACGATTGCGACGAACCCTGCAACGTCCCGGCGGTGGCGAGTCGCTGATCGAAATCGCTGGCATTCCGCTGTTCGATGCGTCGGGCGCGGCATATCAGGCCGTCGAGGTGTGGGAGGATATTACCGAGCGCGTGGCGCTGCAAACGCAACTCGTGCGCGCCGAGAAACTTGCGGCTATCGGGCACCTGGCAGCCAGCATCGCTCATGAAGTCGGTAATCCGCTTCAGGCGATCCAGGGATTTCTGGCACTCTTCCTGGAACAGTGTCCCCCGGAGACGCCCAATCAACACTTTCTCCAACTCGCGGAGGAGGAAATCGAGCGGATTGTGCGGGTGCTGGAGCGGTTGCGCGATCTCTATCGCCCACGCGCCGATGTCTTCACCAGCGTGAATGTCAATGAGTTGATCGAAAACGTGCTGCTGCTCACTGGCAAACAACTCGAACGTTCGCGCATCCGTGTGCTGCGCGAACTGGACCCCGCTCTCCCTCCTGTCCAGGGAGTCGCCGATCAACTGAAACAGGTGCTGCTCAATCTGGTGCTGAATGCGGCTGAGGCGATGCCGAACGGCGGCACGTTACAGGTGCAAACTTATCGCCATCATCTTGTGGAAGGGCACGATACGATTGCGATTGCCGTCACCGATACCGGCATCGGTATTCCGCCGGATCAAGTAACGCGAATCTTCGATGGGTTGCACACGACCAAAGAGCGTGGCATGGGGTTGGGGTTGTATACCAGCAAGGCGATTGTCGAGCGGCACCTGGGCCGCATCAGCGTCCAAAGCATTCCAGGCGAAGGCACCACCTTCGAGATCGTGTTACCGATCAGGCACGAGGAGATCCGTCATGAGACAACCGGCGAAAATCCTGGTCGTTGACGATGAACGCGCGGTGCGGCTCATGCTCGAAACAGCGCTGCGCGCGCATGGATACCGGGTCGAAACGGCTACCAGCGGCGCCGATGCTCGAATGCACATCGAGAATGAGGAGTTCGATCTGTTGCTGCTCGATCTGCAATTGGGCGATGTCGATGGCATCAATATCTTGCGCGAAGTTAAGGAACGGTGGCCGGTAACTGAGGTTATTCTCCTTACTGCTCACGGTTCGATCAATAGCGCCATTGCCGCCCTGCGCTATGGGGCATTCGATTATCTGCTCAAGCCTGCTCAGGTGACGGAAATCCGTGAGCGTGTCGAACGCGCCTTGAACAACCGCCGGATCAATCTTCAGCGCACGGAGTTGCTGCAACGCATCAGTGAAAGCGCTCGCGCGCTCGGCATGATCGAAAGCAGCGGAACCATCACTCCGTCGCCATCTGTGTCGAGCGACCATCTGACCGTCGGACCGCTGGTGCTCGATTTGCGGCGCCATGCCGCCTATCTTGGCGAGCATGTGCTGACGCTTACGCGCACAGAGTTTGCACTGCTGACGGCGCTGGCGCAGAATCCCGATACAGCGCTCAGTTATACGACCCTCTCCGAGGCGGTGTATGGCCGGGCGCAACCGGAAGACGAGGCGCGCTCGCTGCTGCGCCCGCATATCGCGCGGCTGCGCCAGAAACTCGATGCAACCAAAACGCCAGGCATCGCGCTGATCAGTATTCGGAGCATGGGGTACATGCTGCAAACCGAAAATGCGCCCGTACCCTGATCGGCGTGCTGTACGGGGAAGAGGCGGGCAGTGATACCGCCCGATCACAAGGAGGTGACGATGATTGCTGATCCCCGGTTGCCTGGTGCAGTGTCCATTCGCGAAGTTGGCCCGCGCGACGGTTTACAGAACGAAGACGTGATCCTCAGCACTGCGCAGAAAGTGCAGTTGATCAACCGCCTTGCCGATGCCGGTCTGACCCTCATCGAAGTTGGCGCTTTTGTGCGCCCTGCTAATGTGCCGCAAATGGCAGACACTGCGGAAGTCTTTGCCGCGCTCTCCCGTCGTCCTGGCGTCGTCTACAGCGCCATTGTGCCGAATGTGATCGGCGCGCGGCGCGCCGTCGCCGCGCGTGTCGATGCCGTTCAGGTGTTTCTCAGCGCCAGTGAAAGTCATAACCGCAGCAACGTCAACATGTCGATCGAGCAGTCACTGACACATGCAGCCGATATTGCAGCGGTCGCCCGTGAGGCCGGGGTGCGGTTCGAGGCAGTGGTGTCGGTGGCTTTCGGTTGCCCGTTCGAGGGGGATGTGCCGCTTGATCGCGTGATGGACCTGACAACGCGGCTGTTTGATCTGGGCGCTGAGCAGGTGACATTTGGCGACACGACCGGCATGGGGCATCCGGGTCTGGTGCGCGCCTTGATTCAGGCGTTCTATGCGCGCTTTCCGCAGGCGCGTCCGCGGTTGCACCTTCACAGCGCGCGTGGCGCGGGGTTGGCCAATGTGCTGATGGCGCTCCAACTTGGCGTTGATTGTTTCGATGCCAGCGTCGGCGGAATCGGCGGGTGCCCCTTCGCGCCCGGCGCTCCCGGCAATATCTGCACTGAAGACCTGGTGCATATGCTCCACGAAATGGGTATATCGACCGGCGTTCATCTTCCGGCGCTGCTCGATGTTGCGCGCATGCTCGAAGGCATGCTGGGGCGCACCGTGCCGGGGCAGACGATCAAAGCCGGCATCTGCAAGCATTTGCCCCTTGATGGCGGTCCGCGCCGATGAGCGCACGCAGTGTGCAGGGTGCGCAGCGGGATGCCGGGGCGCTGCGGGCTATCGGGCGGAGCCTGCGCAGGCAGGCTTCGCCCCCGTAGCCCGCGGCTTCAATCGCCGGGCGCAGATCTGCGCCCCAATGCCCCCTGCTCTCAAGTAGCGCGTTTTTTGGATGCGCAGCGCATTTTCGGCGTCTCGACGCCCTGGTTGCGTTCAGGAAAGAAATTGCAACAGGAGAAAAATCACCCCCCCGATGATTACCAGGGAGATGACGAACCGGATGATTCCGGTCAGGATTTTGAAGACGATATATACGGCAATGGCAGCGATAAGAATGACAATGAGCGACTCCACCGGGGAATTCTCCTTCTGATCCAGCGTTGCAGAGCACGTGAGAAGTATGATACAATACTAAGCGTCATGGCGTGCGAAGGCACGCCAATCATTTAGCCTGGAATGCTAGCACTCACCGGACGAGAGTGCTAAAGACAGGTCGGGCAGGTTCTGGAAGAAACGCGAGGCGGGAAGAGAGACGCAGAGACCAGGCCAGAGGAACAGTCTATGACGACCGATCTGACTGATCGCCGCCAACTGATCCTGAAACTGGCGATCCAGGAGTTTATTGAGAGTTCGCAGCCGGTCGCCTCTGAGCTGCTGGTGCGCAAATACAAACTCGCTGTATCGCCGGCGACCGTGCGGAATGAATTGGCGGCGCTGGAGGAGCTTGGCTATCTGACGCACCTGCACACATCGGCCGGACGTGTGCCGACCGATGCCGGGTATCGCTATTTTGTGGAGAACCTGATGGATCGCACGCCGCTCTCGGCGACCGAGCAGCGCACCATCCGGCATCAGTTCTATCAGGTGCGCAGCGAGCTCGACCAGTGGATTCAACTGGCGGGCGCGGTGCTGGCGCGCACCGCGCAGAATGCTTCGGTCGTCACGCCGCCGCGCGCGCAGCAGGCGCGCCTGAAGCATCTGGAGTTGATCTCGATCCACGATACGACGGCGCTCATGGTGCTGGTGCTGCACGATGGCACCATTCGCCAACAGACGCTCACGCTCGATGTGGCGCTGTCGCAGGAGGAATTGAGCCGCTGCGCAGCGCGTATCAACGAGCGCTGCGCCGATGCGCCGGTCGAGCGGGTCGAGGAGTTCCTCAAGCACGAACGCGACCAGGAATCTCCAGGTGGTGATGCCCTGGTCTGCCAGGTGCTCGACCTGGTCGTGAAGGCGATGCATCAGTTCAATGAGCAGCTCAACAGTGATATTCACAGTGATGGGCTGATCGAGATTTTGAATCAGCCGGAGTTCTCGCAGGTCGAACGGGTGCGCCGGATGGTCGAGATTTTGCAAAGCCGACGCGCGCTGGGGACGCTCATTCCGCGTGCGCTCTCCAGCAGCGGCGTGCAGGTGGTGATCGGCGGCGAGCATAGTTACGATGAAATGCGCGAATATAGCGTCGTGCTCTCACGGTACGGCGGCGGCGAGATTGTCGGCGTGCTCGGCGTGATCGGCCCGACACGCATGGCATATCCACGCGCCATCTCGGCAGTGCGCTATATCTCTGCTGTGATGAGCGACCTGCTGGCGGAATTGTACGGCATCGAAGGCGCAAGCCGGTGGGAAGCGGAGCCGTAAGAAGAAACATCCCTGTGAGGGAGGGTGATGCCCATGTCTGAAGAATTGCAACCAGTGCCACATCCTGAGCAGCCGGAAACGCCCCCCGACGGGCAGGAGGTTGTTGCGACCGAGGCCGAGGCGCCGGTCGCAGAAGGCGCGGCGCCTCCCAGCGTCGAGGATCTCCAGGCGCGGATTGCTGAACTGGAGCGCGAGAAGGCCGAACTGCGGGACAACTGGCTGCGCGCGGTGGCGGATTATAAAAACTTCAAGCGCCGCACTGAACAGGAGCGCGCCGATCTGATCCGCAACGCCAGCGCTGCGCTTCTGCTCAAGTTGCTGCCGGTGATGGACGATCTCGAGCGCGCTATGGCCAGTGTGACGCCTGAAGTCGCCGAGACGCCATGGTATGGCGGGTTCAAACTGATCCCGCAGAAGTTGCAGACGATCCTCGAAAGTGAGGGGGTCAGCCAGATGCAAACCGTCGGAGAGGCGTTCGATCCGAATCGCCACGAAGCGATTATCTACGAGCCGTCAGAAGATGGTGAGGATGGGAAAGTGATCGCCGAACTCCAGCGCGGCTACATGCTGCGCGACCGCGTGCTGCGACCGGCGATGGTGAAGGTTAGCCAGGGGCGAAAGCAACCATCAACTTCTGAGACAACGAATGAGTAAAATCATCGGTATCGACCTTGGAACGACCAACTCCGTCGTCGCGGTGATGGAAGGCGGCGAACCGGTGGTGATTGCTAACGCCGAAGGGAGCCGCCTGACCCCCTCGGTTGTTGCGGTCAATAAGACCGGGGAACGGCTCGTCGGGCAGACTGCCAGGCGGCAGGCGACGGTGAACCCGGAGAACACCATCTTCTCGGTCAAGCGCTTCATCGGGCGCAAACTGTCCGACCCGGCAGTGCAGAAGAGTCGGGCGCTGGCGCCGTATCGCCTGGTCGAAGCGCCGAATGGCGACGCCTGGGTGCAGATGGGCGGGCGCGATTACAGTCCCCAGGAGATTTCGGCGTTCGTGCTGCAAAAACTCAAAGCCGACGCCGAGGCGTACCTGGGTGAACCGGTGACACGAGCGGTTATTACGGTTCCCGCCTATTTCAACGACAGTCAGCGTCAGGCGACGCGCGACGCCGGTCGAATCGCCGGGTTGGAGGTGGTGCGCATCATCAACGAGCCGACGGCGTCGGCGCTGGCGTATGGTCTCGACCAGAACACGCACAACCATCTGATCGCCGTCTACGACCTCGGCGGCGGCACGTTCGATATTTCGATCCTGGAACTTGGCGATGGAGTCTTCGAGGTGAAAGCCACCAATGGCGATACCCACCTCGGCGGCGATGATTTCGACCAGCGCATCATCGAATGGATGGCAGCCGCGTTCCAGAAGGAGCACGGCATCGACCTGCGCACTGATCGGACGGCCCTGCAGCGGATGAAGGAGGCGGCTGAAAAAGCCAAACAGGAACTTTCAACCGTTGTGCAAACCGAAATCAGTCTGCCGTTCATCACCGCCGACTCCAGCGGTCCACTCCATCTGAATATGATGCTGACTCGCGCCAAACTTGAGCAACTGACCGCCGATCTGATTGAGCGCACGGTCGGTCCGATGCGCCAGGCGCTCGTCGATGCCGGCGTGCGCCCGAATGACATCGACGCCGTGATCCTGGTTGGCGGGCAGACGCGCATGCCGGCGGTGCAGGAGATGGTGCGACGGTTCTTCAACCGCGAACCGCATCGGGGGTTGAACCCGGATGAGGTTGTGGCGATTGGCGCGGCGATCCAGGCTGGCGTGCTCGCAGGGGAGGTGGGGAATGTGCTGCTGCTCGATGTAACACCGCTGACGCTGGGGATCGAAACGCTCGGCGGGGTGATGACGCCGCTCATTGAGCGCAATACGACGATTCCAACCCGGAAGGGCCAGGTTTTCTCCACTGCTTCGGATAACCAGAGCAGCGTCGAGATCCATGTGTTGCAGGGTGAGCGCGCCGAAGCGCGCGCCAACAAGTCGCTCGGTCGGTTCGTCCTCGATGGCATCCCGCCGGCGCCGCGCGGCGTACCTCAGATCGAAGTGACGTTCGATATCGATGCGAACGGCATTTTGAACGTCTCGGCAACGGATAAGCGCACCGGCGCGGCGCAACACATTACGATCACGGCATCATCGGGTCTGTCTGAAGGTGAAATCCAGCGCATGATCGCGGAGGCGGAGCAGTACGCCGAAGAGGATCGCCGGCGGCGTGAGTTGATAGCGGCGCGGAATGCGGCAGATAGTGCGATCTATAACGCTGAACGCCTGTTGCACGACACGGGGAATGCTGTTGACGAAACGCTGCAAACGCATGTGCGCGACCGAATCACAGCGGTGCGACTGGCGATTGAAGGCGACGATACGAATGAGATTCGGAATCGGACGGCGGAACTGACGGTTGCGGTGCAGCAGGTGATGCGCACAATCGACATGCGCGGCGCCGACGGCGACTATGCGGAGAGCGACAACGACACGCGATGAGCGTTGCTGAGGCGATATATGGCAGTCAAACGCGACTATTACGAAGTGCTGGGCGTTCAGCGCAACGCCTCACAGGACGAGATCAAAAAGGCGTTTCGTCGCCTGGCGCGTCAGTATCACCCCGACGTCAACAAAGCAGCGGACGCAGAGGCGAAATTCAAAGAGATCAACGAGGCGTATGAGGTGCTGTCCGACCCGGACAAGCGCAGCATGTACGACCGCTTTGGTCATGCCGGTCCCACGGCTGCGCCAGGCTTCGATCCGTTCGCGGGCGCCGATCCGTTCAGTTCGATCTTTGAGACGTTCTTCGGCGGAACGATGCGCGGGACGCAGCGTGGTCCGCAGCGCGGCGCCGATCTGCGCTACACGTTGTCGATTTCGTTCGAAGAGGCGATCTTCGGCGTCGAAAAAACGATTGAGTATCGCCGGATGGAAACCTGCCAGACGTGTCACGGCAGCGGCGCCGAGCCGGGCACCGAACCGGTGCGCTGCCCGAAGTGCGGCGGTCTCGGCGAGATCCGGCAACGCGCACCGCTGTTCAATATGGTGACGGTCACGACCTGCGATATGTGTCGCGGCGAAGGAACCGTCATCGCTATTCCGTGCCGCGAATGTCGTGGCGAAGGGCGCGTCCGTCAGACCTGTAAGATAACGGTGCGCATCCCGCCCGGCGTCGATAATTCCTCACAGATTCGGATCAGCGGCGAGGGCGACGCCGGTCCACGCGGCGGACCATATGGCAATCTGTACGTTGTGATCGATGTTCAGCCGCATCCATACTTCGTCCGCGAAGGCAACGACATCATTCTCGAATTGCCGCTTAATGTGGCGCAGGCTGCGCTTGGCGTCGAGGTTGATGTGCCGACGATCGACGGGAAAGAGCGTCTGACTATCCCGCCCGGCGTTCAGAGCGGCGCCGTCTTCCGTCTTCGTGGCAAGGGTGTGCCGTTCCTGCGCAGCAGCGGGCGCGGCGATCAGATTGTGGTCGTGCGTGTTGTTGTGCCCACAAACCTGAATGACCATCAACGCCGCTTGTTTGAAGAACTCGCACGCTCGCTCGATAATGAGCCGATTGGCGCTCAGCGCGATGAGGGTTTCTTCGGACGCATTAAGAATGCACTCGGCCTGTAACGTTGAGATGGCCTCTTATGGCTGATTTGCTGTACGGTCGCAATGCAGTGCGCGAGGCGCTGCGCGCGCGACGACGCACCTTCCAGCGCATGTTCGTTTCGGCTGGCGCGCAGGAGACCGGTACGCTCGGGGAGATTGTGCGCATCGCCGGTGAGATCGGTGTGCCGGTCGAGCGGATCGACCGGCGGGAACTCGACCGGCGCCTGCTCGATGCCAACCATCAGGGCGTGGCGCTTGAGTGCAGCGACTATCCCTACGTCGAACTCGACGAATGTCTGGCGCTCGCCGATGAACGCGGCGAACCGGCGCTCCTCCTGATGCTCGACCACATTCAGGACCCGCAGAACGTCGGCACGCTCCTGCGCACGGCGGAAGTCGTCGGCGTGCATGGTGTGGTGCTCCCCGGCAGACGCGCGGCGGAGGTCACACCGGCTGTGGTGAATGCATCGGCAGGCGCCGTCGAGCATCTGCGGATCGTGGTCGTCACCAATCTGGCAGCGACGATCGAACGGGTGCAGCATGCCGGTGTATGGGTGGTGGGGGTTGAAGATGATGAGCGCGCAAAAGTGTTCGATGAGGTCGATCTCGATCTTCCACTGGCGCTGGTGCTCGGTGCGGAGGGACCGGGGCTTGCGCGCCTGACGCGCGAACGCTGCGACTTTCTCGTGCGGTTGCCAATGCGCGGGCAGATCGCCTCGCTGAATGTGGCGGTCGCCGGGAGTATCGTGCTCTACCATGCG